>JBEBHJ010000034.1:0-37663 GCA_040081075.1 Fimbriimonadaceae bacterium
TCTCTTCCCAATGCCCATAGGTTTTCGCCGATTTCTTCGTTCACGTAGGGCTGCGGTTTGTCTGGCTCGTAAATCGCTCTCTGCTCAAAAAGGGCCTCGTCATATCGGCCCAGCGACCGCTTACATCGCGCGACCGCCCATTTTGCCACGTGAAGCGGCTCAGCTTGACCCATAGCTTCACGAATGGGTACGGCGCGCTCAAACAATGCGAGAGCTTCGTCGTATCTGTTTAAGTCGTGAAGACTCCATGCGGTGTTGTTAAGCAGGCTCGCGAGCCAACGCCGTGCCTTCGGATCATCGCTGGCCTCGGCGATTGCAATTGCTTCAAGGTTCCACCGAAGCGACTCATCCCCCGTTTCCACAATGCCAAGCATATGCATGACATCAACCTTCAAATCAACTTCCTGCCGAAATTCGCCTAGAGCCTCAAGAAATATGGGCTTGGCTGCGGCCGGGTCGCCGGACGAGTTGCGAATGCGACCTAACTCGAGCAAGAAACAAACGCGCGCGCGTTCGGAAGCGGTGTCCCACTCATCCAGAACCTCTTCCAAGATTTCTTCTGCAAGATCGAATTGTTTTCGAAGGCCATAGGTTCGGGCGATTTGGCACAACACCTCATGCCTTTGATCACCGGATTGCGGCAAATACTCCCGGAAGCGAACTTCCGATGCCGCCGGATCTTGGAAGTCCCATAACCCGCGAAGGTCTTTCATCTGTCTAAATTATGACAGCCCTTAACCTTCTGGCCACGGTAAAATAGCTCATGCCCGAGCGTTATGATCCTTCCTCATTTGAAGCCAAATGGCGTAAGCGTTGGCTTGAGGCGGATCTTTTTAGGACTCGCGAGGAGCCGGGGCGGCCCAAGTTTTACTATCTCGATTTCTTTCCCTACCCATCGGGCGCCGGCCTGAGCGTTGGGCATTGCCGCAACTACGTGCCGGGCGACGTGATGGCCCGGTTTAAGTTCATGCAGGGCTTCAACGTTTTGCACCCCATGGGGTTTGATGCCTTTGGTCTGCCTGCCGAAAACGAGGCCATAAAGAGGCAACGCCATCCTAGCGAGATGATTGACCAGTACGGGGCCAACTATAAGCGACAAATGGATTTGGTGGCCATCAGCTACGATTGGTCACGCTCGTTCAAGTCGTCCGATCCAACCTATTACAAGTGGACCCAGTGGATTTTCAAGAAGCTCTATGAAAAGGGATTGGCCTACCGCTCGAACGCTGAAGTGAATTGGTGCCCAAAAGATAAAACCGCACTCGCGAATGAGGAAGTGGTGGGCGGCTTGTGTGAGCGTTGCGGCACACCGGTGGAGAAGCGGGCAATCCCGCAGTGGTTTTTCAAGATAACCGACTACGCCCAACGCCTGATTGACGATTTGGATACCGTGGACTGGCCAGAGGGCATCAAAGCCTTGCAGCGCAATTGGATCGGCCGAAGCGAAGGGGCCGAGTTCACGATGAAGATATCGTTCTCATCGGGTTCTGGCTCGGTGCAGGATGAATTGCAAAGCCTAAGGGAAGAAGTTATGGCTGAGGGTGTAACCATGCCTTCGGCCGATGCCGAACGGATTCAGCGCATTGAAGGGAAGTTGGCCAGCAGCATCGCCGCCATTGATTCCTATCTGGTTCCCTCGGCATCAAATCTGGAAGTAAAGTCCAAGCCGCTGAGTTTCAAAGTCTTCACTACTCGGCTAGACACGATATTCGGCATGACCTTCTGCGTCCTGGCTCCTGAACACCCGGTTGTAGATGAGATTTGTCGCCAAGCTCCGGCTGAGTTCGCCCAGCCCGTTCGTGACTACCAAGTGCTCGCTAAGAATCGCACAGACATGGAGCGCATGGCCGAGACCAAAGACAAAACCGGGGTCTTCACGGGTGCCTACGCGATAAATCCATTCAATGGCAAGCGGGTACCGATCTGGATCGCAGATTACGTTCTGGCAACTTACGGAACCGGCGCAATCATGGCGGTTCCGGGCCACGATCAGCGGGATTTCGATTTCGCGGTGAAGTACGGGCTGGAGGTGATTCCAGTAATCAAACCGAGCGCGGAATACTTGGGTGAGTATCCGTTGGAACACTACCTAGCCAACCCCAAAGCGTTCAATCCACCTTTCGAGTCGAAGGAGTCCGTAATGATCAACTCGGGTTCGTTTGATGGCCTGTCTTACCAAGAGGGAACAAGGCAGTTAGCGGAGCGACTCGAAGCGGAGAGTATCGGTGAGCGAAAGATTCAATACAAATTGCGCGACTGGCTTATTTCACGCCAGCGCTATTGGGGCTGCCCTATTCCCGTGATCCACAGCAAAGATGGAGAGATGCAGCTTGTGCCGGATGATTGCTTGCCAGTCTACTTGCCCAATGTTGAATCCTACGAGCCCAGCGACGATGGCTCGTCGCCGCTTAGCAAGATCGGTGAGTTTGTCAACGTCACCGATCTTGATGGCAGGATGGGCCGACGCGAGACTGACACGATGGGCGGCTTTGCGTGCTCTTCTTGGTATTTCCTGCGTTTCTGCGACCCTCACAACGAGGACGAGCCGTGGAACATGGAGCGCGTGAAGTATTGGATGCCGGTGGATTGTTACGTGGGCGGCGCCGAGCACGCGGTTATGCACTTGCTTTACGCTCGGTTTTGGACAAAGGTGCTATACGATCTTGGCCTAGTGCCCGTCAAAGAGCCATTCCAACGCCTGATGAATCAGGGCCAAGTTCTTGGTCACACGCCTTATCGCCACCCTCGAGAAGGCGAAACCCTGAATCCGGGTGAGGAAGGCATCCTTCTTTCTCACGACGAAGCTGCACAGTTGCCGGACGATCAGAAGTTCTATCGTTGGGTGCGAATGAGCAAGTCAAAAGGCAACGTGGTGACCCCCGAAGAAGCCGTTGAAGGCTACGGGGCCGATGCGTTACGTGTCTTCGAGTTGTTCATCGCGCCGTTTGAAGGCGATGTTCAGTGGAGTAACGAGGGAATGAACGGAACGGTTCGATTCCTAAGTCGCATCTTTAAGCTCGTCTCAGAATTCAAAGAGTCTTTCGATCCGGACTGGAGAAACCATATCGGACTCATGGACGTTACTGAGACCAGCAAGGGAATCCGCCGCGCTACCCATCGAGGTATCCAAAAGGCGGGAGACGACATTGAGCGCTTTTCGTTTAATACTTACATCAGCTCAACGATGATTTGGGTGAACGAACTGTACGACTTCGCCAAGAGTCGCCCCAGTTGGGGCCAAAGCGAGCAATTTGCGATTTCTGAAGCTATCGAGAGCCTCATCCTCGTGATTGCTCCAGCTGCTCCTCACTCAGCAGATGAGCTTTGGGAGTTTTTGGGAAAACCTGGCTATACCTATTACGAAAGCTGGCCCAAATTTGATCCAGCTCTTTGCGTTGCCGATACGGTGACGATCGCAGTTCAGGTTAATGGCAAACTTCGGGATACACTGGAAGTTGCGGTGAATATCTCCGACGAAGATTTGGAACGAATTGCTCAAGAATGCGAAAAAGTGAAAGCTCACACCGACGGCAAAACTGTGCGCAAAGTGATCGTTATTCCCGGCAAACTGGTTAATATTGTGGCCAACTAAGCATGAGTGAAGAAGCTAAGAAGTCGGGTTTGCCCAAG
The DNA here is from genome assembly GCA_040081075.1 of Fimbriimonadaceae bacterium. Classification (GTDB taxonomy): domain Bacteria; phylum Armatimonadota; class Fimbriimonadia; order Fimbriimonadales; family Fimbriimonadaceae; genus JANJUB01. The sequence continues at coordinate 3,631 of JBEBHJ010000034.1, forward strand.
TCACTTCTCGTGACAGTGGCCGTAACATTGTTGATCGGTTTTGGCATCACTCGTGGATGCCAAAAGACTGATCCCAATGAGATTCCGGCTATTCCAGCCATTCGCTCAAACGATGAATACAATCGGTATCTGGATCAAACTGAAAAACTCTCTTCAATACCCCTCGAGAAAAATGCAAACGAAATCGAACTTAGCCCACAAGACAACCTCAGCCTTAGAAAGTCCGAACCTCTAATAAAGGGGCTCATCGCGTACGACTACCAGCGATTCACGCATTACTTGCTCTTGGCGAAGGTGTACTATGCGCTGGGACAGTATCCAGATGCGCTGTGGGCATGCAATCAGCTATTCGAGCGTGCACCAGCCCAAGGCACGGACGAGGTCATTTCTGCCGTTGCGGAAACTCGTTACGTAGCCTCGCGAAGTTACTTCTTTAGCAAAATGTATCTAGAGGCCGCCGCCGAAGGAAAAGAGGCCGTTCGACGGCGGCCCGAAAGCGCGGAATACCGGTGGGCGGAAGCCGCCGCTAGAGTTGAACTCAAGCAATTCGGAGCAGCCAAAACATTGTTAGATTTGGCGTTGGCAGTAGATCCCAAACACGAGAAGTCACAGAAGCTGTTGAGGTTCTTATCGCAAACACCAAAAGCCATGAAGCCGTAAAGCGGTATCATCATGGGCCGGGGTTGGTTCCTTCGAGCCATGGAATCGTTAGATGGAAAACACCTTGACATTCGATCCGTCAGTCGCTGAGCTGTTTCGCGAACAACTTAGCGGCGCAACATCGGTGCTTATTGGCAGCCACCTCAATCCCGATGGCGATGCGCTCGGCTCAAGCCTTGCCCTTTCTCACTATTTGTGGAGCCAGGGTATCAAGAACGAAGTTCTGAACCACCACCAACCTCCTCACAACCTTAGGTTTTTGCCTGGCGTTTCAAAGATTCGTCAGCAACCCATCCACGATGGGCACGATTTGGGCATCATCGTTGACCTTGATGCAGTCCATCGACTTGGGAATATGGCTCAATACTTTGAGAATATTCCTCAACTCATCGTTATCGACCATCACGTGCCGATTGAATCCCCTGGGGATCTCAGAATTGTTGATACGACCGCCGCCGCAACTGCCCTGATTTTATGTCGGCTTTTTGACCAACTTGAGGCCACAATTACGCCGGAAATGGCGACGTGCTTGCTTACAGGAATTGTCACCGATACCGGGAGCTTTCGATTCCGCAATACGTCTCCGGAGTCACTCGTGTGGGCGGCCAACCTCATCCAAGCCGGGGGAGACATCAACCGGGTTTGTGAAGAAGTTTTCCAAAGAAAACCGCTCTCAAGTGTGAGGCTGCTGGGGCATATGCTCGACCGCATGGAGTTGGACTGTAACAACAGGCTCGCTTTTGGAACGATCTCGGTTAGCGATTTTGAGTATGCCGAAGCAACAGATGAGGACACGGAAGGGTTTGTGAATGAACTTCTTTCAATCGAGAGCGTGGAGATTGCGGCACTTTTCCGAGAAGTCCGACCTCTCAAGGTTAGGGTGTCACTCAGGTCTCGAGCTGATTATGATGTTGCAGGCGTGGCTCAGGAAGTTGGTGGCGGCGGCCATCGCAACGCAGCGGGTTGTTCATTCGATATGACGCTTGATGAGGCTGTGGATGTCCTTATCCCGAGGTTGCGAGCTTGCTTGGAATCCTCTTAATTGACAAGCCGTTACGCTTGACCTCGCACGACGTCATTTCGCGGATGCGCAAGGTTTGTAACACCAAGCGCATTGGGCATGCCGGCACACTTGATCCGCTCGCAACGGGTCTCCTGGTTGTCGCGGTCGGCCCCGCCACCCGATTTCTCCAGTATCTCGACCTTGAACCAAAGGTTTATGAGGCGACAGTGAAGTTTGGGGTCGAGACCACAACCCAAGATCGAGAGGGTGATATCGTTGCCGAACTGCCAACCCCAACCGATCTCGCGTCCGTGTTGGAGGTGACCTTAACCCAGTTTCGCGGGCTCATTGATCAAGTTCCGTCGATTTACTCGGCAGTGAAGAAAGATGGTCAGCCGCTTTACAAATATGCGAGGCAAGGGATAGAGGTTGAGGTTCGTCCGCGCCGCGTTCATATTGCAAAGCTCGAGGTAACGGCTTGGGTGGCATCAGATGAGGCGATCTTGTCCGTCGAGTGTTCGGGTGGAACCTATGTGAGGACTCTGGCTCATGATATCGGAGAAGCCCTCGGCTGCGGAGCCCATTTGAGTGCATTGAGGCGAACAAAGGTGGGGAAGTTCCCTTTGAGTGACTCCAAGCCTCTCGATGAGGTGAGACCCTTTGACATTATTCCGTTGAGTCAGGCGTTGATTCCCCCATCGGAGTCGGCAACCCTAGATGAGGGTCAGATTAGAGATATCCGAATGGGTCGGGCCATCGATTTTGAGGCAGAATATGGAGAAGGTCCTGTCGTGTTAATCGATGAGGCCGAAAATGTCGTAGGAATAGCCAAATACCGATGCAATCAGCTCCATCCCGAGTGCGTGATTCCAGCTCCGATGCCATGAAGTTTGTTCACTTTGAACCCGTGGTAAGTCGGCGCAGGATATCAGGGCAAGCCATTTGGTTTCTGTTTTGGCTTGGGGTCACCTTGTTCGGACTGATGCTGAAGGCCTCACCAGACGGGCACGGCACCCATACTCAGTTGGGCCTTCCGCCTTGCCCTTCCGTTCTTGCCTTCAACCGTCCCTGCCCCGGATGCGGGCTAACAACGAGCTTTACCGCTACAATGCATGGGGATTTCGCTTTCGCCTTTAAGGCACACCCGTTTGGAACGCTACTGTATGTCCTCTTTTCTCTTTCGGCGCTAGCGTGCGGTTACGGATTCTTGAAGGGGCTGAAGTTCAACACCGAGAGCAAGAAGTTTAATCTATGGCTTGGAGTAGTCGTAGGCCTGTTTTTGGCATTTGGGATAGCGCGCTTCGCGCTAAGTCCTGGTTATGGCAATGGCGATCCTTATCATCCGATAACTTCCAAATAGAGGGGGCTTGAAACTGAAGCTGGGTTTAGCGGAAACTGTAGGACCAATCATGCTCAACAAGTTTGCTATTTCAGTTGCTTTGCTTGCCTCGATATTTGTGGCAGGCTGTAATGGAGACGCCTCCAAGGAAGCGAGCACCGGTTCAACCGGCTCTACTTCGGACAAGCCCAAGGTTACAATCGGGTTTTTGGTTAAGTCGGCCACCGAGCCTTGGTTCCAAACTGAGTGGCAGTTCGCGCGAGAAGAAGCTGCCAAACACGGTGTGACGCTGGAGACCCAGGAAGTGAAGGATGCAACCGAAGTTGAATCCGTAATAAATACGCTAGCCGTAAAGGGCGCTCAGGGCGTGATCATTTGCACGCCTGACCAAAAGTTGGGCACGTCGATTGTGAAGTGGTGCGCGGAGAAGAAGCTCAAGTTGATGACGGTTGACGACAGACTCGTAGATGCCCAAGGACAACCCATTGCTGACGTCCCTCACCTGGGTATTTCTGCCACCAACATCGGAAAACTCGTTGGAGAAACACTTGTTGCCGAGATGAAGAAGCGAAACTGGAAGCTTTCCGAAGTTGGCGCGATTGCGATTGCATATGATACGCTGGAAACCGCGCGACAACGCGTGGATGGGGCCATTTCCGTGCTTACCGCAGCCGGCTTCCCAAATGCGAACATCAAGCGAATGCCTTGGGGTACTTCAACAGATATTCCAACGGCAATCAATACGGCTAATACGGCGCTAACGCAGTCACCAAACATCAAGAAGTGGATTGCGTTCAGTTCAAACGATGACGGCGTTTTGGGCGTAGTAAGAGCCGCAGCAGGACGGGGATTTGGAGCGGATAGCGTGATTGGAGTCGGCATCAACGGGACGACGGCAAAGGACGATTTCGCCAAAGCTGATCCAACCGGGATGTTTGGCTCTGTGTTGCTGAGTGCGCGAACGCACGGAGCCAGCACCGTGAAGATGATGTATGAATGGATTGCGGAAGGCAAGGAGCCGGCCAAGGAAACATACACTACCGGTACGTTGATTACGCGCGAAAATTACAAAGCTGAGCTAGAGAAAGAGGGGATCAAACTGTAATCGGGCTTCACTCGGAGTCGAGTTGCAGTATGGAACTTCATTTCAAGTCTATCGGTAAGGGTTTTCCAGGGGTACAAGCCCTATCGGACGTCTCTTTTTCTGCTCGGTCAGGTTCTGTTCACGCTCTTTGCGGAGAGAATGGGGCGGGAAAGAGCACCTTGCTTAAAATTTTGAGCGGCGTTTACTTTCCCGATTCAGGCGGAATGTTCCTTGACGAAACCCGGCTGCAATTCAAGAAACCTCACGACGCCATTGAGTCGGGAGTCGCGGTAATTTACCAAGAATTGCACTTGGTTCCCGAAGTTTCGGTTGCTGAGAATATCTTTCTTGGGCATCTCCCGGCGGATAAAGGCGTTGTCAACAAAAGGCTCCTGAATCAGAAAGCAAAGGCGATTCTGGAGCGGATTGGCGTCGATATTGATCCGCGGCTGAAGGTAGGTTCGCTTTCGCTCGCTCAACGACAGATGGTGGAAATCGGCAAAGCCCTTAGCCGAAATGCAAAGGTTATCGCCTTTGACGAGCCAACGAGTTCGTTGAGCTCACGCGAGGTTGAGAAGCTTTTCGAGATCATCGCTGAACTAAAGCGGCAAGATCACGTTGTTTTTTACGTCAGCCATCGCATGGATGAGATCTTGCGCATCTGCGATGCCTGCACGGTATTGCGAGATGGTCAACACGTTGAAACATTTGCTGACCTCAACGGCATAACGGCGGGAACGATTGTTCAACGCATGGTTGGTCGCGACATAAACGACATTTGGGCTTACCGGCCGCGCGCAATCGGTGATCCTATGTTGCGAGTGCAAGAGTTGAGGGGCAAAGGGATTCATGGTAGTCAGTCTATCGACGTGAAGTCTGGAGAAATTGTTGGCATTTTTGGTTTGGTCGGAGCGGGACGGACCGAACTGCTAAAGGCTATTTACCGAGCTGAGAAGGGCGCACGCGGTCAAATCGAAATTGGCGGGGTGCCTCAGAGCTATAGAAACCCTAAGCAGGCGATCAAGGCAGGCCTCATGCTTTGCCCTGAAGATCGTAAGAGGGAAGGCATCATTCCGGCCCGGTCTGTAATGGAGAACACAAATCTAAGTGCAAGGCGTGATCACTCGCTTGGCGGAATACTGATCAACGAAGGTTGGGAGCGACAAAATGCCAAGCAACAGGTTGACCGGTTGGCGATAAAGACCCCTAGTTTACGGCAACAGATCGTGTTCCTCTCTGGAGGGAACCAACAGAAGGTGATCCTGGGGCGCTGGCTCAGTGAAAACATTAAGGTCCTGATGCTGGATGAGCCGACCCGAGGGATTGACGTGGGAGCCAAGCGGGAGATTTACGAAATCCTGTACACGCTTGCGGAATCCGGGGTTGCTGTGCTCTTTGTGAGCAGTGAGCTCCCTGAAGTCCTCGGTGTGGCTGACAGAATCCTCGTTATGCGACAGGGCGCGATCGTGGCCGAGTTCGCTAAATCCGACGCCACTGAGGAGAGTGTGCTTGCCATGGCATTGCCCGTTTCGGAGGGAGCAGCGGCATGAGAAGGTTTTTCGAATCGGCGGGCATGGCGGTGGTCCTGCTCCTCCTAGTCATCGGTTGTAGCATTTGGGTTCCATTTTTTACGGCTCCCCTAAATATTCAAGGGTTGCTGCTGAGCGTTGCCCTGATAGGCATGATTGCCACAACGATGCTCTTCTGCTTGGCGGCCGGCGATTTCGACCTGTCTGTGGGTTCAACGGTGGCTCTATCTGGCGTTCTTTCGGCGGTGATGGTGAAGACACTGGGTTGGCCAGTGTGGGCCGCCGTTCTGGCTCCATTGGGAGTCGGAATGTTCATCGGTTACATTAACGGTTTCGTGATCGCGCGCGTTGGCATCAATGCGCTGATAACGACCTTGGCCACCATGCAGATCGTCCGAGGTGTTGCCATGCTCATTTCGAAAGGGGAATCGATCGGCATTTCGAATGAGCGACTGATTTCGCTTGGAGACTGGCACTACTTGGGCCTGCACGCACATGTTTGGTACATGATTGCGCTCGTGGCTATTTTTGGCTTCCTGTTGAACCGCACCGTCTTTGGGCGGAATGCGCTCGCTGTTGGAGGCAACGCTGAGGCCGCAAGGCTATCTGGTGTTAGCGTAACCCGAGTGAAGATCGGAATCTTTGTTTTGCAAGGCCTGGTAGCAGCCTTCGCGGGCGTCATGTTGGCGGCCCGTTCCTCCACCGGAAATCCCAACAGCAGTTTGGGATTGGAACTGCAAGTGATTTCGGGGTGCGTGCTAGGTGGAGTATCGCTAACTGGCGGGATCGGCACCATCTCGGGCGTAGTGGTTGGCGTGATGATTATGGGAATCGTTCAAAACGCTATGACTCTGCTCAGCATCGGCGAGTTTTGGCAAGGTGTTGTGAGCGGCACAGTATTGCTTGCGGCGGTTATGCTTGATCGCTTAAAGGCACGGAAGCAATAAGTTAGCGGAAACTTCTTATAAGTTGCGTGGTGCCGGTCGACATGTTGAGTTGACCACTCCCCGGGATTGCCATGATCATTTTTGCCGTTGTTTTTGCGCGCAGGAGGAGGCCAGTTAAGGTATCGACGCTCTGCAATCCGCTGATGTCCATGGACGCACTCCCTGACCCACCTGGACCCTTAAATTTTAAGTTTGCCTTCGATGTGAATTTCAATTCCGCAACACGCCGCGATTTAACCGTGCCGAAGCCAGTTAGCTTGATGTTCATTGAGACCTTGCCCCCTTGAGTCACCGTAATCTGGCCCTTACCCATCGCTTCAAACATCTCGGCAAGGTCCAATGTGACCTTCCATGAGTCGCCAACTTTAACGGGATGAGTTGGATAAGCTGGATTCAGTTTCATTGATGATTTAAGTGCATCGTACAGTTGGACTATCATGGGATCTTTAGAGTCCGTCTTGAAGTTAAGGATTTCTGCTGACGGGCTTAGCGTTAGGGTTGTTACCACGCCATTCATGATTTTGTTGCTGTCTGATTTTGTTCTGATCTCCTCGACCACCTCCTTAGCGTTAGATTTGATCACTTTCAGCGTCATCACGGTTTGGTTAGTTGTTTTGTTAGCCGGGGCGCCGGGGACGACCATATTCATGGTCATGGTTTGATCGTAAACGCAAGTCGTGCCGACTTTCGGCTGAACTCGCAACAAAACGGTGGCAGGCTGGACTTGAGCGTGTGTTTGAGCGAACAAAAGTAGGATCGACCCTATAAGCATTCGTTGATCATACTCTAAGTGTAGTGACGACACACAAAAAAAAGCCCCTGCGTTCAGGGGCCCTTTGAATTGCGGTGTCGAGATGAGCTACATTCCGAGGGCTTTGAGGCCAGTAACCATTGCCGCGCGCTCCTCGTCGGTTGGTTGCTTCTCAGCCTTACCAGGAGGCATTTTCTTTGATTCTAACTCACTCGCCATCTTCGCAAAAGCTGCCTTGTCAATGTCAGCCTCAGTCTTGAATGCCGTCACATCGAGGCCACCCTGCTTGTTGGTCGCGTTGTGACAGGGGAGGCAAAAGCTATCCATTCCGGTTTTAACCGAAGCGAAGTCGGCCTTTGCGACTGGCGCATCGTCGGCTGGCTTGTCGCCAGAAGAAGCATTTGAGTCAGGCTTGGGAGCATCAGCCGAGGAGTCTCCACCCGAGCACCCGATGGCAAATGCCAGCAAAACCATTGAAGAAACAAGACCAAGAACGGAGAATCGTCGCATAGGCCGTTACTTTATCAAATAAGCTCACAAAATAGCAAGGGTAGCGCTGGAATGTTCATCAATATCTTGGTGGTGGGTTTTTTCGACCGCCACTGAACATACCGCCACCAAGCATCATCATTTTCTCCATGCTCTTCATGCTTTTCTTCATTTTGTCGAGCGTGGCATCAAAATCGGCCCCCATCTTGGTCAAATCAACGGGTTGGGCGGCATCTTCGGTTGCTTCATACATTTGCTCCATTGCCCCGTAGTTGGGCATACAGGTTAACTTGAGTTCAACCTTCTTGCGCTGGATTTTTTCAAACTCTTTGGGAAACGTTGCCCCGAATTCGCCCAGCATCATCGGCATTTCTTTTATCGCCAGCAGAGAGGCGAGTTGCTTTTCGCTAACCGATTCACCGAGTCCCAGCACATCGTCCTCCGGCGTCGCTTTCTCGCCTTTGGAAACAGGGCGGTAGCCGGGCTCCAAGACTTCACTCAGGGTAACTAACCCGTCGTTTGGAAGGCCGTTTGGAAGCGCTTCAGTAGGTTCGGCCAAGTAGCTCTTACTAGCCTCTAGGCGTTCCATCTCTTTTTTAAACATCGTGTCCATGTCGAATATGTCCTCGAACATGTTCGCACCATAGTTGCTGTTCATGAACCCGGCCTTGGCCGATGGATCAATGCCATAAACCATCTTTTCCACAAATGCTTTCTGCCGGCTATCCAGTGAACTTATTGATACGCCCTTGGCTTTTGCCGCTTGCTTCTGGGACGGGCTTAACATTCCGTACAGCTTGAGAAGGTCCGAGTTGCTGCCATAAATGTTGCCTCCGAACAGGAAGATTGCCATTGTAGCTCGCGTGGCTCCCCGCGGAAATGCGTCGTATTCGGATGCGAGCCAGGCCTTGTCATCAAGCGTGAGTGTCTTCTTGTTTAGGCGGATCAACACATTGCACAGCCGCTCAGTGTCAATCGAAATGTCGTCGTCCTCTCTCGGTCGTATCAACCACGGTCCCTTTTGCTCCGTATCCATGGCAAGCGTATCTAACACGTTCCCAAACGTCAACTGCTCTTGCGAGAAAGCTCGGGATTCTGGGCAAGAAATGATGATGTTTCGTTTCTCGGCAGCAAAGACTTGACTGTAAACCTCCGTATCAAACTTCAAAAATGGATCGCTCTCTGTGAGCTTGAGCAACGCCTCTTTTGTCGGGCTTGGTTTCGACTTTTGGAGTCGCGCCTTGTAGTCCATTAAGCCTTTAATGAATTCCGCTGACTCCTTGGATAGCTTTATTGCCCGGGTATCTTCCTTGGGTTCCGCTTCCTTGGCTTCCGTGGGATCGCCCTTAGCCCGGGGCTTACTCATATCCGGCAATTCGGCTAGGTCCTCTCCTTCGCTATAGAGCCCATCCGAAGATTGGATCACCATCTTCCCGTTCGCATCGAAAGCCTGCAACTCGGTAGAAAGATATTCTTGGATCGAAAAAACGAAATTGAGTTTCGCGATCGGCGTTGTTATGGGCTTCGGCTTCTCCATCGCCTCGTAGGCCTCAATCATCTTGACCATCTCAGGCGGAAGTGACTTCTTCACTTCTTCCATGTCATCGGGTTCTTCTCGCGGCTTATTTGCCTCCGTATTGTGATCCCGGACCATTGCTTGGATAAGTTCGTTGCTGATTGCTGGCGTTTGGCGTTGCATACGCGTTGGATGGGTTGAGTAAACAAGTCGCGTACCCTTGGCGAAACTGGCTAGCGACTGAACCCCAATGCTCCGAATTACTTGAGCAAGTGCCTTTATCTTCGGGCTCTTCGATTTTATTGCTGATGCAAGAAAATCGTTGATCATTTCGGTAGTGAATTCTTTCGCTTCGGCCCGTTTGCGTGCGAGCACAGCCGGATTTGGCTTCAGGACTCTCACTCCCTCGCTGTTCACGTCCCAAATTGAACCGGAAGCTTCGGCAACTTTGGACAAAAGGTCGTTCGGGCTAACATCCTTTGTTTGCACGTACAACACTTTCCACTGCTCTTCGGGAGAAACCAACAATGGAACGCCCAAGGCTTTACTGAGGGCAGGGACAATGTCCTTCATTGGCGCCGCTCCATGGGTGAAACTGACGCTATTTTGGGCCACGATGAGCACCGCGAGTGTGGTTAGCATTCTTCCTCTATTATAGGTGCATTTTAGGCACAAAGACGAGAAAACACGGAAAAAGCCCCAGCTAGGCATAATGCTGGGATTGGTTAAAGCCGAGAAAAGTTACTAGGTAACTCTTGAAAGACGCGTGGAAACGTTTTGGTATGGCGATGGGTGGGTTATTAAGACGTTCTATTCAATTGTTGGCGGCAACATCGGTAGCCACGGTGGGGTTTGCCCAATTCTCTGACCAAGAGAAGAGCAAAATTCAGGCGTACTGGGCGGAACAAGGTCGCTACCGGGTCTCTACTCCCGAACCCTTCCAGAATGCTCCTTTCCAAGTTCGGCTCACCCCAGAGGGCAGTCTCTGGCTTTGGGCCTACAATCAAAAACGAGGAATAGGCAAATCTTTGCAGACGCCCGCTCCGCAAAACGATGAACAGCGGGATTGGGAAACTTGGATTGAAAATAAGGTTGCGTATGACCGCTACGTGGCTCAAGTAGGTGCGAATGTAACCAACAAGGCATTAGGTTACGAGCAGCAGGCCGTTGCCGCCGTACCATCACCGGGTCCAACACCCGAGGGACTCCGTTTCATGGTTGGAGACGCCCCACTGTTCGCGACGACCGTTCAGCCAAACCAGCACGAGATCAATTTTCATGATGGGGTGACCCTAAAACTCACCGACAATCCCTTGATGAAATCGCGCTACGCCTATTACCGATCATCGGATGGCGTGATGAGCGGTGGAACCCAAGTGAAGAAAATGCCTCAGTCAAGCTTGGATGCTTTGTTTGCTAAAGCCAGCATTAGCGATTCTGCACAAAGAGTCATGAAGGCGGTCTCTTTGCTGGAGGGTGGCTTCGACTCGATCAACACCTACGATACTGGCTATGTCTCGGTCGGATTCATTCAGTTCGCATGCCTATCAAAGGGGGCCGGCTCGCTTGGAGCGGTGCTATTGCGGGAGAAGCAACAAAGTCCATCCAGTTTTGAAGGTGATTTTCGCCAATACGGACTCGATGTCGGCGCAGATGGCACGTTGTTAGCCCTCAATTTGGCGACAGGCGAAAGTCTATCGGGATTTGACGCCGCCAAGATGATTATCAAGGATAAGCGGCTGATTGCTGTGTTCCAACACGCTGGACAAACCAGCGAGGCGTTCAAAGTTGCTCAGTTGGCTATTGCTTACGAACAGTATTATCCGAGCGACGATACGGTGAACTTGAGCTTTGGATCCGCAAAAGTCAGCGATTTTATCAAGAGTGAGGCCGGAATTGCAACTTTGATGGATCTCAAGGTCAACACTGGGAAAGTGGGTGATCTAGTGGGGAAGGCAAACGCCATCATCCGCGCAAACGGTTTGAAAAGCACGTCCGAACTTGCGGAGTATGAAGCTGAGCTTGTCCGCCAAATGCGTTTTCGAAAAGACTTCTTAAGCGACGAAACTCTGACTCAGCCCGTATCGAAGAAGCGTTCTTCGAGCCGGACTACTTCACGAAAGGGCAAGCGCGGCGCCACCAAGTAAGCCGGCATCATCGATCCGCTCCGCCTGAAGGATGCTAGCGTCTTTGAACAGACTCGGTATCGCTGCGTCTCGAGCTGATTGCCGGGCGGGTTCGAGAAGCCACTTGCCCGCTTTGGCGATTTGCCCACCAATCGCGACAACATCTGGAGCAAATATGTTGATGCAATTGGCGATACCAACGCCCAAAAACGATCCGACCTCTTGCCAAACTTGTATTGCAACTTCATCGCCCTTTTCGGCGGCATCAAAGAGGATCTTTGGCGAAACTTCACCAAGGTCATCGTTGACAAGAGAGGGGATAATCGAACTGCGACCGCGCCTAAGGCGATGAAGAGCGCGTCCAACAATCGCATCTCGTTGGCAATGACCCTCAAGCGCGCCATAGGAGCCGGCCGAACAGTCTAAGCCACCGCTATGGATGATCATGTGGCCCAGTTCACCGCCCCCGCCATTGCCTCCTACCAGGAGCAAGGGCCCGCTCGCGTTGCCAGAGACCGAACTGGATCCAAGGACAACGCCTCCTCCAATGCCCGTGCCTACCGTGAGCATCACCAGGCAGCGTGCGTTATTCTTGCCAACACCAAATTTGTATTCCCCAAGTGCGGCCAGGTTGGCATCGTTGCCCATGCGTATTGGACAATCCGGCAGTGTGGACCCTCTGAGTTGATCGCGAAGATCGATATCGCGCCACGCCACAAACACCCCATCGTCAAAGTATCCGAAGTTTGGCGACCAGAAGACAATGCCTTTGAGGTCATCAACGTGTCCCGGAACTGCGATTCCTATTGCAGATGGAGGTTCTGGAGCGCTGGCAACGGATTGGGCAATGACTTCGCTGATTGCGCGAACAACGGCGGTCGTGCCATTTGTCGCTTGTGAAGATTGTGAGAACGATTTACCCACTTGGGTTCCGTCTTCATTAAAGACCGCGGCGCGAACGTTTGTTCCGCCTAAATCAACACCTACCACGAATCGATCAGACATTGTGTGCGATTTTACGTGAATTCGGGCACTACGCATCGTTCGAGCGCATTAAGACGTAGGGAAAGGTCAAGGATCTGGGGAAGACAATAAAGTTGCAAGTACAAGAAATTGCGAAATACGCTTCGGCCGTAGTGGCGGAGCTAGATAAAGTTATCATCGGTAAAACCGAAACGATTCGGCTGGCCACCATCGCGATGATGTGCAATGGGCACGTTCTCATTGAAGACATTCCCGGGGTCGGCAAGACCACCTTGGCAAAAGCATTGGCGCATGCAATTGGAGGGGAGTTTAGGCGAATGCAGTTCACGCCGGACCTTTTGCCCGCCGATATCACGGGAAGCTCAATCTACAGCCAAAAGGAAGGAACTTTCGAGTTCAGGGCCGGTCCAGTTTTTGGGAACGTAGTCTTGGTTGATGAGATTAACCGGGCAACGCCCAAGACGCAATCGGCGCTTCTCGAGGCGATGGAGGAACGGCAAGTTACAGTCGATGGAGTTTCCCGAATGTTGCCGCGACCGTTCTTTGTAATCGCAACGCAAAACTCGGTCGAAATGACCGGCACATACCCGCTTCCCGAAGCGCAGTTAGATCGCTTTTTTATGCGAGTGTCTCTTGGGTACCCGAGCCGCGATGAGGAATCCCGCGTCCTCTCGGCTCAACAACTTTCGCATCCGCTGGAGAATGTTCAAACCGTAATCGATATTCCAACCATGTTGGCCATTCAAAGCGGGATTCGAGACGTGTTTGTTCACGATGCAGTTCGAGATTACATAGTCGATCTAGTGCGCTCGACACGGGATAACAATCAGCTTGTAATGGGAGCTTCTCCGCGAGGTTCCTTGTACTTGCTCAGGGGAGCGCAAGCCCACGCCGCGATGAATAACCTTGATTACGTGCGACCGGAGGACGTGAAGGCTGTTGCCCCCGCCATTCTGGCCCACCGCGTGATTCCCAAGGCCGAGTTGCGGGTACGTGGAGCTTCTACCGAGGCTGTTGTGAGTCGCATTCTTGACGAAGTGGGTGGCCCGGTTCCGGTTGGATAAATGTTAGCTGCCCGATTCGTTGCTCTTGCATTCGTACTGATCGTCCTGGGTGCCCTGTACTTGGGAATTCGGGCAATTTCTCGCGAGCAGGCGGAGAGAAAGTCAACCCCTTACTCTGTTCGTCGCGGCATGCGCGGAGTGGCCGGTGTGGCTCTCAGCACGTCTTCCATGTTCCTTTTGATCGTGGCAGTGATGTTGAACTCGCCGCCTCTGTTTTACATGAGTACGGCCCTGTTATCCACGCTTGCGGTATCTCGATTGCAGGCCTTTCTCTCGGTCCGCGGGCTTAGATTTGACCGATATGTTCCGGAGAAGGCATCTGTGGGCGAACTCATCGCCGTTGAGCTTGCAGTTTGGTCGGAGCGCAGGATTCGGCGTCCATTGGTGACACTCGTCGACCAGCTTCCGGATCGTATGGCGTTTAGGGATCGCACATCGAGTCTTCCACTAGCTCCAACCTACGATGTGCCAATGCGCACGCAGTATCTTTTTAGGCCGATGAGGCGAGGTAGATTCCGTTGGAAGAGCCTTAAAGTTTATGGAACGGATGCGTTAGGGCTCACCACGGTTACACGCAACTACGATCTTGAGCAGTGCGAGATTTTGGTCGTCCCCAACGCGTTGCCTCTTGATATTGACCTTCCTGGGGCTGCTGGTTTTGGGATTTCGGAAGCAGAGACAGGGCTTTCCCGCGGATCGGGACTTGAGCCGCGTGGAATCCGAGAGTATGCGCATGGTGACTCTATGCGATACGTTCATTGGCCTACCGTTGCTCGTACGGGTCAGCTCGTCGTTAAAGAATTCGAAACCGGATCACATTCGACAGTCGCGTTCTTTATTCAGCGCTCCCGTGGTAGCGATATTGGCTCGGGGGCAAACTCAACGATTGAGCACATTTGTTCACACTGCGCTTACCTCAGCGACCGGATGCTCAGGAATGGAGCCGGAGTGGTGATGCCCACAATCGAATCGGCATCCAACGTCTCTTCGTCCCCGCACGAACGCGCCCAGGAGATTTTGGTTGCGCTTGCCAGCTTAGAGGCAGATATCAGCGAGACGATTTCGTCCGAGCTGCTTCGCGGCGCGGCTAAGTTGCCTTATGGTAGCCGTGCATATGTATTTATCTCGGTGGCCGACCCCGCCCTGCCGTCTGCGATTAGGACACTCTGTTCGAATGGGGTTTCCGTGGCGTGCCTCCTCTATGACTCGGAGAAGTATAAGTCCAAACAGAACCCATCATTTGTCTCGGCAATGGACCATGCATTCATGGATCAAATCACGTCGGCTGGTGGGACTGTGATTGCGGTGCCTTTTGTGGTGGTGGAATGAAAAGGGAAGTTGGACGGCTTACATGGATTGACTTTTTGCTTTCCGGCGTTTCGAATGGCCTGGCCCTTTATGCGATGTCGTTTGGCCTGCGAAAGCCGCTGATAGGCGCCCTCTTCATCAGCATCATGATTTTCGGAACGCTGTTCAGCGTTCTCATGCACCGGTTCTTGCCTTCCAGAGCCGCGTGGATCGGTGGAGTGCTGTATTTTGGAACAGCGGTCGCCTGCATGAGTTTTAATGGGCAACTCAATTTGCTCTTGCCGGAGGAGGGATTTGACCGGTCCCTGCTCGTAGCAGGCGGGCTCGCATGGATGCTCACCTGCTGCAGCTTCTTCCTTTGGCGGGAATCGATGTTGTTGTTTCAAGCGGTTCCAGCAATCGCCCTGTTTGGGCTCGTTGGCGCGTTCGACACACTCTCCGGCGCCCCATTTGCGTTCTTTGGTTTTCTCCTCTGTTTCGCCACGATGTTCGCTCGCTCAAACAATCGTACGATGATGAAGCAAGCACAAGATGCCGGGTTCGCGGCACGCGAGAGTGAAAATCAGCTTGTGACGGAGCTCAAGCAGGGCCCCTGGCGGTTCATGGCTGGAGCGGAGTGGGCGCTTGGTTCGGCCCTTGCCATTGTATTGTTTAGCTTCCTTGGGGCACCGATTGTTCAAGGCGCCATGCAAGGGGTGGTCGGCAACATTCGGGTGTCTACCCCTGTTCAGTCGCAGCCGCTTTCGCGCGCCCTCGATGCCTTTGGGAGTTCCGGCTCGGTTACAACTGTCGGAAATGGCCCACGCGGACAACTTTCAAACGAGCGGGTTTTTCGGGTCGTGGCGGGGCCAATAGGATATTATCGAACCACCTCTTACGGCAACTATACAGGTAGGGGTTGGGAGCAAATCGAGGATTTCGGAACGCGAGATGGCGCGCAGCGTGCGATTGCCCAACCGAATTCTGAGATTCAGTTGAGCCTTGGTCGGGAATCAGAGAATGTCGACCTTATCAACTACATGATAAAGCTAGATAAGCGCCTCCAGAGGGTGCCTATTGTTGGCGCAATCAAACCCGAAGAAGTCTACGCCTGGGATCTCCTCCGCCCCGATGGCACGGTTAACTGGCCCGAATCTGCCCTTCGCCTTGAGGTTACGACCTACCTGAGGAAGGCAAACGCTCCTATTGAAAATTGCCCCAAACCGTTTGCGCGCAAGTTCACCCAGTTGCCGCCTGAGTATTCGTCCCGTGTGAAGAAATTTGCGGTCGACGCCATTCGGGGAGCTACTACCGATTATCAGAAAGCGCAAAAACTGTCGCTTGCCATAGGTGGGCAAATCACCTACGATCTCGAGGCCGATCCCGTGCCGATCGGGTCTGATGCGGTTGAACACACTCTCTTTGTGTCGAAACGCGGGTATTGCGACCTGTTTGCATCGGCTATGGTGGTTTGTGCCCGCTCCGTTGGGCTCCCTGCCCGGTATGCAACCGGATTCTTCCCGGTACATCAGGAGGTTTCTGACGGTCAACTCACGATTCGCGAGTCCGAGTCTCACGCGTGGGCTGAAATCTACTTTGAAGGCGTTGGCTGGGTCGAGTTCGATCCTACAGAGTTTGCGGTTGACGGCCGCGATGAAATCGGAACTCCGCTGGTTGGCGATGCGATTTGGAAGCAGACTTGGTTCAAGGTGTTTTGCGCACTTCTTGGCGGAGCCGGATTGTTCTTCGCTCCTCGGCTTGTTCGTTTCCTAAAGTCCCAGACAGCCGACATCGCCGATGCATCCCGTGTACCAACAGCTGTTGCATTCAAAGCATTTCATCGCGGGCTTGAAAAGGCTTCCGGACGACCGAAGCGCCCAAGTCAGAGTCCAACTGACTACCTCATGGCCGTGGCAAACACACTTGGAGACCATTTTGAAGAAGCCAAAGCGATATCTGGTCGACTCAGCTACGGCATGTTTGCAAAAGTCCCGCTTGATGAGAGCGAGGTACAGTCTCTTCGTGAGCAGATATCTCTTCTGCTCGAAAAGCTTCGCAAATGAGTCACTATTCGCTGGAAAAAGCGCTCGCCAGTCAAATCGTGTTTCTTGGTGGTTCTGAGAGCACACTGAGGCGAAGAGCGCTGAATGAGCTTATCTCCGCCGGTCTTGCCGATGATGACTTTGACTTAGAGGTGACCAACGGCGATACTGGAGACCCAACGCGATGGATCGGTTCCGCCGGCACGTCTCCGTTTTTGTCGCCCCGCAGGGTTGTCGTCGTTAGGAATTTGTATCGCTGTCAGGATCATCAACTGCTCGGGACGCCGGAGCTACCCAGTTCCGCTCTCCTAATTCTTGTAGGTGACGAGGAGATGGTGAGTGATGAGAAGGAAAGGGCAATGGCTTCCATTGCATCGGGATGGGAAAAGGCGGTTAGTCGCGCGAAGGGCTATTCGTGCCTATTCAACGTAACATCCAAGGCAGTTGTCGAGACGATTCGTGAGGAGGCGACGCGAATGGGAAAACAAATGGCACCTCCTGTCGCTGAGCATCTGAACGAGATGTGCGGTGGCAATCTCAGCCAAGCCCTTGATGAGCTTCAAAAACTAAACCTGTACGTTTCAGGAGCAGCAATAACGATTCGTGATTTAGAGGCAATCGTGCTGCCTTCGCGGGAGTGGAATGTTTTCAAACTCCTCGACGGAGCGATGCAGGGCGATGTTGGCTCGGCTCTTCGCCAACTTCGAATCTTGATTGGTTCTAGTTCGAAGAGCGAAGGCGCGATTCATGCGCAAATTTTGCCTCAGGTTTCACGCCAGTTGCGGCTCCTGTTCCAAGCTCGCTCCATTCTGGATGCGGGTGGTTCGCAGGCGAATGTGCCGGCCCAAGCGAAAGCAAGCATGCCCACAAAAAACAACCTCCTCAGTGAGAAGGAGTACCCGCAGAAGCTCGCGTTTCAGCGTGCTCGCCGCCTAAACGTTAACCAGATAGGCGAAGCCATGACCGTTGTTGCGGATACAGACGCGCGCATTAAGGGCATTTTGCCCGGCTATGGTAACGTCGAGACAATGGAACAAATGGTCATGCAACTCGCTCGGATCCTGAATTAGCGTCCCTTGGAGTTTGGAATCCACCAGAGTGAATTGTCGCCCGCGTTGACTAGAAACGTTCCATCCTTAAAGATGCTATCAATGACATTTCCAATTTGGCCCGGCAGACCCATAAAGTCTAGAGCAGTGCTGAGTTCGGGGGAAGTCAAACCTCGACCCTCCATCATGCCTTTGACAAAGTAGGGGTCAGCGTGCCTGATTTGAATTCGAATTGGGCGACGCTCTTGCGCCGCAAAAGCTGCTGAAAGGGAGAGGGTGGCCAATAGAATGCAAACAACGCGCTTCATGCTAATCTGGACGTACGATCCAGACGTAGGTTACGGTTTGGGCAATGAAAAGTGCAGCTTATGAAGTGCAATTTCGCCCACGTGGAACGACTCGTGTTGGATTAACTTCAAAACAAGCATTCCAATCGGAATTTCACCCAGATGAGGGTGGGATACAGGTGCAGAGGTGTCGGCGATGTTTTGCAAAGTTCGGACGGTGTTTGCACGCACCCAGTTCTGTATCTCGTAGTAGCGATACAGTGGCCACGGTTCAGGGTCTGGCCAAATGGGGCCTTTGTGTGGGGAAAAATCAGACTTTAGCAACTCTCGAGTTTCGGCGGTTCGCTGCCCTTGACCAATCACTTCTTCGACGCATAAGGATTCTTCGTCGGCCATATGAAGCATGATTCCGCCAATGCTGTGCCCCTTCGGGAAGGGGCGCCACAAAATGGCTGACTCACCAATCTCACCAATTTCGTTCCGCCAAAGGCGCGTGCTCTCTTCAAGAAGAGAGAGAAGGGAATCCATAGGGATTGCCTGCCAAGCACGGAGCGCAAGTGCGCCTTCGCTGTTCATAACCATCTAATATATCGGATAGAAAGCCCTGCTTTTTCAGTCCTTTGGTTTGCCAATGTGAATCATTCGCTCAAGAGCTATCCGCGAGAGCTCCCGCACTTTCGGGGGCACGACGATTTCATTGACAACATTGCCTGCAACCAAGTTTTCTAGGCACCAAAGCAAAAAGCTGGGGTGGATTCGATACATCGTCGAGCAAGGGCAAATTTGGGGGTCGAGACAAAAGATTGTCTTATCCTTATTCTCCTTCGCCAACCTGTTCACTAGGTTAATTTCGGTGCCGACGGCCCACGTTGAGCCTGCAGGCGCCTTGGTCACTGTCTTTAGGATGAACTCAGTCGAACCCGCGAGGTCCGCGGCGAGTACAACATCTAATGGACACTCGGGATGAACGACTACTTGGCATCCGACATGACTTTGGCGGGCGCCCTCAATTTGTTCAACCGTGAAGCGCTTGTGCACCGAGCAGTGGCCCTTCCACAGGATAAACTTGGCACGCCTGATCGCTTCCGGATCATTACCGCCTAGCGGCTTGAAAGGATCCCAAAGCACCATATCGGTTTCGGGATCGAATCCCATTTTGTAAGCCGTGTTTCGGCCCAGATGTTGGTCTGGGAAGAAAAGGATTTTGTCAGCGCCCTCATCAATCGCCCATTGCAAAGTCATTGGTGCGTTCGTTGAGGTGCAAACGGTTCCGTTTTTCTCACCCACAAAAGCCTTCAAATTTGCCGCCGAATTGATGTACGTAATCGGGATCATCTTGCAATCGGGCAAGATCTCTTCAAGCTGTTTCCAACAGTTCTTCACTTGAAACTGGTTGGCCATGTCGGCCATCGAGCAGCCAGCGGCAAGATTGGGCAGAATCACCCGCTTGTCGGTCAAGATGTTTGCACTTTCGGCCATAAAGTGAACACCGCAAAAGACGATGAACTCAGCTTCGGGCCTAGCATTGGCGTCTAGGCAGAGTTTGTAACTATCGCCACGAAAATCGGCGTGGGCAATGATTTCATCGCGCTGATAATGATGACCAAGAATGACGAGTCGGGAGCCGAGACTGGCACGGGCAAGATCAATACGACGAGAGAGTTCAGCATCCGAAAGGTTCTGATATTCGCTTGGCAACGGGGCCTGATACATCCAATATTCTCCTATGTTCCTGGACGCTCGGCCTGAGAAGTTTGGGGCGGCCTTAGCGCACTCCAGACGGTTACAGTCTCGGTTTTACGGGACGGGGTTGTTGTAACCGCTCTATTGATATTATACGTAAGAAACACTCTCTGGGATGCATGGCAACCCAGAGAGTGCAATCTTGAGCCTTATGGCGTTACCGTCAACTGCTTCGTGATGGTGCTGCCATAGAAGGTGGCCGTGAAGGTAACAAGTTGGTTACTTGCCACGGGGAAGGTTCGACAGTAGACCGACTTGCTGGACACCCCATTGGTGTAGCTCGTATTGGTCGGGCTAATCGTCGAAACGCCGGTGTTATCTGAGGACAGATACAACGCCATTGTCCCAACCGAAGGTTTGTCGATTGTGACTGATCCGCTAACACCTCGTCCTCCCTTGATTGTTGTTTGGGCAAGGTTAAAGGCGTTAAGGACAGGCTTGGCGCGAACGGTGATCGTATTGGGAACACTCAGCCCTTGCGCGGATGCAGTGACGGTCACGAGCGTATCGGCCGCGACGGTGACGCCGTAAACAAAGAACGTTCCCGTTTGCTGTCCGGCGATAACCGTCATGGTGAGCGGCGTGGTTAGCTTCGTGCTGTTATCGGTCAGATTGACAACTCGATTAACAGGAGTTATCGCGTTGAGCGTTATGCTGGCCTGACGGCTTTGGTCGGAATATACGACTGGATATTGGAAGGTCAAGCTGACCGGTCCGATATTGCCCGCCGTAAAGTTTTGGTTGGTAGCATCAGGTGGAACTGTGACGGTCTTCGTTGAAGGGAAGAAGATCTTGTCGTTATGCGTGGGCTCAATCGTGTAGGTCCCCGAAGCGAGGACGCCCGCGGTGTAGTCTCCGTTTGAGTCTGTGGTGGTCGTAGTAACAACGGTGGTGCCTTGCTTGATGTTCACGGTGACACCGTTAACACCGGCTGAGCTTTGAGTTATCCGTCCGGAAATCGTTCTCACCGGCTGATCAAGGGCGACCTTCCAGATGCCTCGTCCGTAAGTTCCGGCGTAAAGCTCGGTTCCGGCAGCATTAATTTCAAGGTCGCTGATCTGGGCATTAGGCAGGCCAGCAGTGGTCATGTTGGCCCAAGTCGAGCCTCCGTTGGTTGTGTAGAAACATCCTACGTCGTTGCCGACGTAGATAGTGTTAGGGAAGTTAGGGTCTTGGGCGATGGCATTGATCGAGACACCAGGTAAGCCGGTTCCGATAGCTGTCCATGTCGGAGTTGCCACGGTTGTGTCATCACAACGAACCAACGTGTTTCCGTTTCCATGAGAAACCCAGACCCTATTCGGGTTGGATCGATCCACGCAGATAGCCCCTATTGCACCGAAGCTTGAGTCTATCCGGTTGAACGTCACGCCTTCGTCAGCCGTCCTCCAGACCTGACCGTTGCTTGCGCCTGTGTAAATCACACTCCCATTACTAGGTGCTGCCGCAAGATAGGTAACAGTTGAACCTACGTTCTGAGCGCTTTGAGTCCAACTCGTGCCGCTGCCATTGTATTTCTGTAGGTTGCTGGTCGTCGCCGCAAAAAGCTCGGTGCCATCCCCTGCCACGATTAACGGTGCTACAAATGCCGCGCTCCAACCGGGAGAGATACCCGTTGGAGACGGATCGTTGTCACTGTCATACCGATAAACGCTACCACCCTGTGAACTGGTGTAATGGATTCCGGGGTTAACTCGGTTGAAATCGCACCAGCATCCATCACCTGCATAAAGGTTGTCCCAAATGGCAAGATTGCCCCGGGATGCCGGAGTTGCATTATCTTGAGTACCGCCCATCACCCGGGTCATGTCCGTTGGGTGGAGGGCAATCGCATAAAACATCTCATCGCTAAGACCGCCGTTTAACGGCGTGAATGTTGCGGTGTTTGTACCAGCATCATGAGTGCTGAGCCAGATGCCACCATCCGAACCGATGAGGGTCTTCGTTGGGTCGGTTGGGTGGTTGCTGAACGAGTGCTGGTCATTATGAGCCTTGGCCGAGTTGGTGTAAGTGAGCGCGATATCACTCCACGTTGCCCCGCCGTTGGCCGATGCGGCTACAGTAATGAGGCCGACGTAAACAATATCTTGCCCACCAACGGCGCTACAACCGATGAAGTAATCGTATGTTTTTTGGCTCCAATTATAGTTTGCTCCTATGCTGGCGTTGCCGTTAGGAAAGTTGTTCTTAACGTTAGACCAATTCGAACCACCGTCGGTCGTTTTGTAGATGGCTTCCGTTGCCGTTGAGAGGAAGTAAACCGTGTTGCGGTTGAGCTTCGAACAAGCGATTTCACTCGCAGATTCGGTCGTTGCACTAGGATAAGCTAAAGCCGTCCAGTTAATCCCGTCTGTTGACCTTTGGAAACTTGTGCCCCTGCCGCAAGCCCACCAGGTAATACCGCTGCCATCGTTAGCGGATGCCTCAACTTCAAGCAGACTCGTACCCAGGCTTAGCACCTGGGTCCAGTTTTGCCCCTTATCTGTTGAGCGATAGATGCCTCGGTTGCTGTTTGCCGTTACGGCGATTAACACGTTGGAATCTGATGGATCAACTTTGACGCTGGTAATGATGCCCGTTCCAAACTGCGCGGTGCCCGTATTCGTCCACGTGTTGCCGCCATCTGTCGAACGCATGAATCCGAATCCACCAATGCCAAAGAAAAGGTCACCCGTTCCAGCATAAACGATGTTCGGATCGGTCGGGTCAACCGCTACGGCAGAGGCACCTAAGACGGTCCAACCATCACTTTTGTGAGCCCAAGTTGTTCCTGCATCGGTCGACTTATAGATTCCGCCGCCACCCGAAACGTAAATGATGTTCGTATTCGAGGGTGCAACCGCCGACCCGGTTTTCCGACCTGAAAGTGGAGGAACACCGTAATAGGTTCGATAGGGTGTGTCCATGTTGAACGGGCCAATGTTGGTCCATACGCCGTTCGGACCGAAATTGCGCTTGCCGCCAGGTTGCCATTTGGCCATATTGTCTCTAAATCGGGCGGCGCGCAGCCATCGCTCAGGATCAATTTCGCCGTCTTCTTCAACGCGTCGTTGAAGCCAAAACTCAAGCGCCTCGTAAAATCCGCCGTCCTTTTCTTCTATTCCCAACAATTCATTTTTGGCTTCTTGATACTCGTTAAACCGTCTCACTGATACCAATGATCCAGGATTGACTTCATCATCAGGGGCGCGAAGAATGTGATCGACGCCGCGCTTCGAAAGAGCAACCTTCGCAGTTTCAGTGTTGCTAACGAATACAGGAAGAAAACCATCTGAATCCACCGCACCGACTTTTCCGACGGTTTTGGCGGCGGCGATCAGTTCAGCCGCAGACATCTTAGCATCGCCGATCAAAAGCTTGGTCTGCTTTGGTGTCGGCGTGGCTATCAGTAGGCCACCAAGAGCGGAGGCAACGAAGAGCGCAGAAAAGGCTGCAATATGACGCATTTGCATGCCATTACAGACGTGATTCATGCGCAGGTAGGTTCAAGAACCTAGTTATTTAGCGCTTCGGCGCCGCCAACAACTTCCAAGATTTCCTTGGTAATCGTGGCCTGACGCTCTCGGTTTGCCGTAAGCGTGAGCTTTTGGATCATCTTGCCTGCGTTATCCGTCGCGCTCGTCATGGCACTCATTCTCGCACCGTGCTCCGACGCCGTTGACTCCATCATAGCTTGCCAGACTAATCCCATGAAGTAGCGGGGAAGGAGCGCTTCGAGAAGTTCTCCTGCATCCGGTTCGAAAACGTAGTCACTACTGGGTGTATTCTCATCGCTGACTGGTGGAGCAATTGGAAGCAACTGAACGATTTGGGGCACCTGTCGGATAGCCGAGAAGAATTTACTGTAGCAGATATACACTGCATCAGCTTCGCCCGATTCGAACAGTTCTTTGGCCTTGTTACCAACCGTGACTGCATCCTCAAACCGTGCACCGGCACTCGGCACACTGTGATTGAATACGACATCGAATCCGCGTTTGCTAAAGAAGACGTTTCCTTTCTTACCTACTGTGATGAGGCTTTTAGCAACAGTTTGCTCTTTGAGGAACTCCGTCGCCTTGCGAAGCAACCCTGTATTGTATGAGCCTGCCAGACCACGGTCGGCAGTTATCAATATCAGGGCCACTTTGTTTACTTCGCGCTTTTCCATCAAGGGATTTGATGGCAATTCGCCCGAACTCGAAAGCGATAGCATGATTTCGCGGAGCTTTTCGCTATAGGGCCTTGCTTCCAACACGCGGTCCGTCGCCTTTTTGAGACGCGCGGCCGCAACCAACTTCATCGCTCGCGTGATTTGCTGGATGTTCTTGGCGGATTTGATCCGCTGTCGGATGAGCTTAAGATTTGCCATTAGCCACTAAAAGATGCGCGGTACTCTGCAACCGCCTTCTTGAGGGTTGCCTCACAATCAGCGTCGATTGCCTTCGACTTCTTGATCGACTCAATGACATCTGGATACTTGTCCTTAACGTGGGCAAGCAGGCCGATTTCAAAGGGCTTAACGCTTTCGTTAGGCATATCATCAAGAACGCCTGATGTTCCGGCAAAGATAACAACGATTTGATCAACGACGTCGTAGGGGCTAGCCAAGTCTTGCTTGAGCAACTCCGTCAATCGTTGACCACGGATGAGCTGCAACTGAGTCGATCGGTCAAGGTCAGAAGCGAACTGCGCAAAAGCCTGAACGTCTCTAAACTGTGCCATTTCGAGCTTCAACTTACCGGCAACTTGCTTCATTGCCTTGATCTGCGCGTTACCACCAACACGGCTAACGGAGATACCAACGTTCAACGCCGGACGAACGCCGGCAAAGAAGAGGTCTGGCTCGAGATAGATCTGACCGTCAGTAATCGAAATTACGTTGGTAGGAATGTAAGCCGAGACGTCGCCTGCTTGAGTTTCAATAACAGGAAGCGCAGTCATCGAACCACCGCCGTGCTCATCTGAGAGTTTAGCGGCTCGTTCCAGAAGTCGGCTGTGGAGGTAGAAAACGTCTCCCGGATAGGCTTCACGTCCTGGTGGGCGTCGAAGCAGGAGGGAAAGTGCGCGATAGGCAACCGCGTGCTTGCTAAGGTCATCATAAACAACCAAAGCGTGCTTGCCGTTGTCTCGGAAGAACTCGCCAATCGTTGCACCTGCGAACGGAGCCAAGTACTGCATTGCATTGGTGTCCGAGGCACTCGCGACTACGACGGTGGTGTATTCCATCGCTCCGTGCTCCTTGAGTGTCTGAACGACACGAGCAACGTTGGAAAGTTTTTGCCCGATTGCAACATAGATGCAGTAGACGGGGCTTTCACCAGGTTGGTGGGTGTACTTCTGGTTGAGAATCGTGTCAACACAGATTTGAGTCTTACCGGTCTGACGGTCGCCGATAACAAGTTCTCTTTGGCCGCGACCAACTGGAATCATAGCGTCGATCGCCTTAATGCCAGTTTGCAGGGGCTCCTTAACGGGTTGGCGATCAACAACACCGGGTGAGTTCGTCTCGATTCGCTTGAATTCGCTGGCAGCGATTGTGCCTAAGCCATCAAGTGGCTGACCAAGAGAGTTCACAACTCGACCAAGCATGGCATCGCCAACGGGCAGCTCAATAATGCGGCCGGTTTCCTTAACGGGGTCTCCTTCTTTGATTGCGTTTGATTCTGTAATCAAAACCGCACCGATCGAGTCCTCTTCAAGGTTGAGGGCCATTCCCATTACACCACCTGGGAACTCGAGGAGTTCTCCCATTTGGCAGTCAGGCAGACCGTGAACACGGGCAATACCGTCTCCAACTTGGAGAACCGTGCCAACGTGCTCAACGTCAACTTTGCGCTCGAACTTTTGCAGTTCGGCTTCGAGGATGCTTGTTATTTCTTCTGGTCGAATAGCCATTGTTTTCTCAGTTTTGTTTCAGCAAATCGTATTTCAGTCGGTCTCGGAGGCGATTCATCGTTCCCCGCACCGATCCATCAAGCACATGGTTGCCAATGGCCACCCGTACTCCACCAATGAGGCTAGCGTCAATTCGGAATTCCGCTTCGACTTTCTTGCCACTCTTTTCTTCCAATTTCGCGATGATAGATGTTCGCTGATTGGGTTCCAATTCCTGGGCCGAGGTGACGGTGGCATGTAAAACATTGCCCTCAACCCGGCGCAGAAGAATGTATTCATTTCGCATGCCGGCAAACTCAGTCTCCCGACCCTTGAGAAGCATCAGCCGCAACATTCCCATGGTCAGGGAAGTGATCCGGTCTGAAAAGAGCTTTTCAGCGATCATAATCTTGTCATCACGACCGATTTGGGGGCTCTCAAGAAAGCCGCGAAATTCATCATGTGACTCTGAAAGTTGCACAATCGCATTGAGATCACTCTCGACGCTCTCCATCACGCCGCCTTTCTTTGCGGAGTTAAAAAGAGCTCTAGCGTATCGCTTGGCAACTTTTGAATCCATGATTAAGCAGGTACCTCAATCTTGTCGATGAACTCGTTAACGAGCTTTCGATTTCGATCGTTATCCACGTTTTCACCAAGAATTTTTTCGGTCGCACCCATGGTGAGGTCAACTACGTGAATGCGCAGATCGGTGATGACTCGGTTTTTCTCCGAATCAATCTCGGCCTGGGCCTTCTTTAGGTAGTCGTCGGCTTTTGACCGAGCATCCGCTTCGAGCTGTGCCCGAAGATCTTGCGCCTTGCGAATTTCCGTCTGGATTTGTTCGCGGGCATTGGCCTCCGTTTCGGCAAGTCGCTTCTCGTATCCTGATTTGAGCGTCGTCATGTCGGCGCGCAGAGATTCAGCTTCCGAAAAAGTTGACTCAAGTTCAGCCGCCCGTCCATTAATTGCATCACCCAAAGGTTGCACGAAGAAGATCTTAACGACCGGGAAGAGAATCAGAAAGACCCCCAGCGTGGCCAACGTTTTGCCAAGATCAAGGGGGACCCCCGACTCTGCTAACTTGTGCGTGAAACCGTATACCGCCTCTGGAGTCTGTTTGACCGCCATTTGCGATCCCAAGACTGCGAGAACGAGACCTGCAACAATGCCGATCACTGCTCCGCCCGGTGAAGATTTAGCCGTACTCATGGATAGATTAATAGTTGATTTCAATTGTTAGGGTTGGGGCCGAGTATGGCCCCAACGAAAAGTGACAAAAATTACTGCTGTGTAGCAGATGCTGCGCCTTCTACCTTAGTCGTCGTGATGCTTTCCTTGAATGATCCAGGGGCAACGAAGACTGTGAGCAGAAATACGAGTTCAACGAACGCGAGTGCAATAAGCATTGCCGTTTGCAACTTACCGATAGCCTCTGGCTGACGAGCCATTCCCGTCATAGCGCCGTAGCCAATAAGTCCAAGTCCGATTCCAACACCGAGTGCAGCGAGTCCAAGTCCGAGTCCAAGCATATTTTGTTAGTATTCTCCTGATATTTTTTCCAAAAAGGGAAAAGCGTAGTTAGTGCGCACCTGCCGGCTCGAGTGCATGAGCTTCTTCGGAGTGGTGAGCGTGCTCATCATCGTGGTGAGTTACAAGTGAGAGGTAAACGCATGTAAGCAGCGTAAATACCATCGCTTGAACGATACACGTGAGCAGTTTGATGGGAAGCAAGAAGGCCCCTACCGGGATCCACGGCTCGGCCAAGTGATTCATGGCTGTAACAGCTTCATGACCACCGTGAATGTTGCCGAATAGCCGAAGCGAGAGAGAAACGTTCTTCATCACCTCGGAGACGATCTCAATCAAGAAGATAACAATCGTGATGGGGATCATCGCCAGGGGAAGCTTCGGACCAGCAAAGTGCGAGAAATGTCCAACCAGCCCGTTCGCGCGGATGCCTTCATATTGAACATATCCAATAGAAATCAAGGCCATGCCGAGGTTGAAGCCCACGTCGGCCGTTGGACCAAAAGGCATAAATAGAGCTGTAACGTTGCTCAGGAAGATCACGAGCCAAAACGTCATCAGCATCGGCATGTACTTCTTGCCGCCTGGTCCGATGATTCCCAGAGCCATATTTTCTAGAAACAGATAAAGCTGTTCGTACCACCGCGCCGGTCCCTTTTCAAAAACTCGTCGGTTGATGCCTTTCTTGGCGAGGCTCATGGTCCAGAACATGAAAGCCAGGATGCAACCCAAATACGCGAGCAATCCCCAAATTGAGATTTCCGCGTGACCGCCGCCCTCCGCGATAAGTTGGCCTCCGAGTCCAAAAAAGTCTTCCATACGCACATTCAGGTGGACTCTGTTCTGGCTAGAGCCCACCCGACCATATAAGAGTATACCAAAAACAATCCCGCCAGGAAGTGCGCGGGTGCGACCCCGCTCAGGCGCTGCACTAAAGCCCATGCGCCGCCCAAAATTGGAATCTTCAGCAGGAAGCAAAAGATGATGAATAGGACCCGCCACCGGGACTGGGATGGCGCCGAAAGGGGCCTAGCGACGATTCCTATCACCCACCAAAGGGCGATGAGGCTAAAACTGGTAGCGCTGATCCCGGCTGCCATCCCATAGAGCCCAGGCTTGTTTCCGAACGCGTATGAGCACATTGCCGCTATCCCAGCCAGCAGGGCCATGAAGCGCACATCACCAAACAGTTTGTTGACCTTCAAGGTCGCTCGTTTTGTCGGTTAACGTAACTGATCGTAAAGGCAATGCCGCCGACAAATCCGGCCAACATCATTAGAACAACCCAGTCTTTGCCGCCTGTAGCACGATTAAGAAGCCAACCTACTCCTGCACCTGCAAGCGGAAACCCCATAATTGCATACGCGACAACGAGCCCGGTGCCGAGGCCCTTACCCGTATCCCCATATGTTTTGGCTCCGCGTTCTTCGCGATAAACAAAATCGTGCTCCTTCTTTAATTGATTGGCTCGTTGCTTGGCCTGAGACTCAAGGGTGGAGAGTTTTGCTTCGGTTTCATTGTCAAAGTCAGGCAACTCCGGGGCTCTAATTCCCTCGGCGACCTCTTCAAGTTGTTTTTCTAGGTCAGATTCAGGGAGTATTTCGTCCGTCATACTGGTAAGTTACCGCACTCGGCATGAACCCGCCCCAACGTAAAGACCTCGAATCTCCCGTTCAGTTCCTTAAAGGGATCGGGCCCGAGCTTGCCAAATCCTTGGCGAAGCTCAATTTGCACACCGTCAACGATTTGTTGTATCACTTTCCGAGGCGGTTTGAAGATCGCACGCACCTTCCTGAACTCCGCTCAGTGAAGCCGGGGCAGTTCGTGACGATAAAGGGCAGGCTCTCTCGCCTTGACTCTCGCCAGGTTGGCAGAGGCAGGGTGATCATTCGAGCCTTGCTCTCAGACGGCAGGTCTGGCATCTACTTGGTTTGGTTCAATCAGCCGTGGGTAAAGCGTCGACTTGAGCGATACCGGGGCGAAATCATTGCGTACGGGATGGTTAAGGACGGCCAGAATGCCCTTGAGATGCACTCGCCCGAATACGAATTGCTTGAGGAAGATGACAGCGGGGAAGACTTTGCCCGCATTACTCCGATCTACCCCCTAACTGAGGGAGTGCCACAGTGGCTGGTTCGCAAAGCGGTGAATTCGGCGCTACTCCATTACGTCGAAGTTGTAGAAGATCCGTTGCCTGAGAAGATTCTCCATCACTATGACCTGAAAACGTTAAAGTGGTCCCTTGCTCAAATTCACCAACCCAACACCGAAGCGCATCGACTGGAAGCGCGCAAGCGATTAGTGTTTGACGAGTTTCTTGCGATTCAACTCGCCATGCAGATGCGCCGTGCCCTTCAA
This sequence comes from Fimbriimonadaceae bacterium, assembly GCA_040081075.1. GTDB lineage: Bacteria > Armatimonadota > Fimbriimonadia > Fimbriimonadales > Fimbriimonadaceae > JANJUB01. The sequence goes on from JBEBHJ010000034.1 coordinate 33,275, forward strand.
CAACAAGAGCCGGGAAACGCCTTCGAAATTCCTTCGAATATGCCCGAAAGGATTGCGGAGCTACTGCCATTCAAGCTAACGAACGCCCAAGATCGAGTTGTGGGCGAGATCCTGGGCGATATGAGTCTTCCGGCCCCAATGAATCGGCTGCTCCAAGGTGATGTTGGGTCTGGCAAAACCGCCGTTGCGGCCTGTGCGCTGATGGCATGTGTTGCCGACGGATTCCAGGGCGCCCTCATGGCGCCGACCGAAATTTTGGCTGAACAGCATTACCAAAACCTTCGCGCGCTATTTTCTAAGTCGGGATTGGAAGTTGCTTTGCTTGTCGGAAAACACACCGCAAAGCAAAAGGAGAAAATCTATTCTGATGTTGCGAACGGAAAATCTCAAATCGTGATTGGAACCCACGCTCTCATTCAAGAAGGCGTCAGTTTCGCCAAACTCGGTTTGATCATCGTCGACGAGCAGCATCGATTTGGGGTGATGCAGCGGGCCGCACTACGGGAGAAAGGCTTCGGTCATCCCGATCTACTGGTTATGACCGCAACCCCGATCCCCCGCACGCTTACTATGGCCGTGTATGGCGATCTTGAGTTGAGCGTGATTGACGAACTACCGCCCGGAAGGCAAGCGATCAAAACTCACTGGCGAACACCAACTGACCGACAAAAAGTGTATGAGGGCGTGCGCAAACTGATTTCTGAGGGACGTCAGGCCTATTTCGTCTGTCCTATGGTTAGCGAGAGTGAAAAGATGCTCGCCCAGGCCGCTGAGGAGCTTCATCGAAGGCTCAGCACGATGATTTTCACCGAACTCCGCGTAGGCTTGCTTCACGGTCAAATGAAGTCTAAGGAAAAAGAGGCGGCAATGGAAGCATTTCGACGTCACGATCTTGACATTCTCGTCAGCACAACTGTTATCGAAGTTGGAGTGGATGTCCCTAACGCCAGTGTGATGGTGATCGAAGATGCGAATCGGTTTGGTTTGTCACAACTCCATCAGCTTCGCGGTCGAGTTGGCCGAGGCAAGCATCAGTCGTTTTGCATCCTCGTCGCCGATCCCACGAATGAGGAAGCAATTGCTCGCATGGAAATCATGGTTAAGACGACGGACGGTTTCGAGATTGCCGAAGAGGACTTGCGGCTTCGCGGTCCCGGTGAGCTGGCGGGCACCCGCCAACATGGAAACCTCGATTTCAAGCTAGCCGACTTAGTTCAGGATGGAAAAATGCTCGAAGTGGCCAGGCAAGCGGCAATCAAACTGATTAACTATGATCCCGACCTAAGTCGACCTGAGCATCGTTTGCTTGCTAAAGTTGTTTCAGAAAAATCGACATCTATGGCTAATCTGCCTGTCGCCTGATGCGCGATAGTGCATTCACCTGAGTTTCGCACCGTGCGGGTGCCATTTGACATGAGAGTTGGAACCCCCTCTGGTGCTTCAACAATCAGAGTGGTGTCATCAAGGCAACTCTCATCCACCCGATTGCTATACCATTTAGCGAACTCTTCTGAAAAACCCTGACTTCTTAACCATTCATCTAAAACCGCGGGCACCCGAGTTTGTCGGAGGCGAAACGATTCGTTATAAAGCTCACCCGCTTCGGACTGGGTCATGTGTTCGATTTCTGGCCAGAGGACGTCCGGAATTTGGGCTCTCATGCCTATCTACTTGAGTTTGGCATCGGCCGGAAGGCGTTTGCCGTGGGTGTCGAGGAAAACAACGCTCGTGATGCCTTCGTGCCGAGTTTTGGTTCTGGCAGCGAGGTTAGCGACTACGTCCTTGCCCAACGCATCGGTCTCAAAATAGGGAACAGTTGACTCATAGTCTGTGGTAGAGGTCGGACTCCTCCCGCGTAATCCGAATTTGTAAGCGTAGCCGCATAGCCCATTCTTACTGGCAATCTCCACGCACGTTTCCATTTCGTGGTTCTTGGTGTACGGATAGAGACCAGTTAGCCAACTGTCGAGCGGAAGTTTGTTATCGAATTCGACGCAGTAAAGGGCGGTTGCGGAGCCCAACTGCTTCAAGTTTGAGAGGCAACGTGTGCTCATTGGTACCGGCCGTGCGCTGAGAATGACCGGAACAAGAATAGCGCCAAGAATGCCAGCGGTAGCGATGAGGGCCAACCCAAACAGCCACCAATTCTTGGGCCAAAACGATTGTTTCATGACCTACTATAACCCAATCAACGGCCTGGATTTGCCATCGGCTGTTCATTCAAACAAAAGAGCGAAGCATTTCTGCTTCGCTCTTTGATCTTACGCCTTCTCTTGGCGCTTTCGGTGTTCTCGGATGAACGCCGGGATATCTAGGTCGCTTTCGTCAAAAACCTCACTCGTATCCTGCTGGCCGCTACGTGATGCTGCCTTTTCAGTGATGTTTACGTTGGGGAAACTGAACGGCTTGCGTGGCTCAATCTTGGGCAAAGGCGCTGGTGTCGACGATTGTGTTGGGCCGGACATTGTTTCAGCGATAGGCGAAACTGCTGCCTCTGGCTCCGTGTAAGTCGCCGCGGCTACTGCTCGTCCTTCCGCCGTGTATGGGTTAAACCCCGTAGCGAGAACGGTGATTCGTACGGCTCCTTCGAGTGAATCGTCTACAACGGTTCCGAAATAGATCGAAGCATCGCTCTCGTCACACATGCTCTGAATATAGTTCATGGCTTCGCTGGCTTCATTGAGGGTCAAATCCTCACCGGCGGTAATGTTGACCAGAAGGCCCTTAGCGCCCGTGATTGTTTGCTCAAGAAGCAAACTGTTCGTGGCGGATTGTGCGGCTTGGAGGGCCCGCTGATCGCCAACGCCGTAGCCAATACCCATGAGTGCCGGTCCCGCGTTTTGCATGACTGCTCGAACGTCGGCAAAGTCAACGTTAATTTGGCCAGGGATCGTGATAATATCGCTGATGCCTTGAACGCCTTGGCGCAAGATGTCATCGGCAACTCGGAAAGCTTCCTTTAGAGTGGTTCGTCGCTCAACCACACTCATCAACTTATCGTTGGGGATCGTGATAATGGTGTCAACGCGGCCCATTAGGCTCGTTACGCCGTTCTCAGCCAGTCGAGATCGCTTTGGACCTTCGAAACCGAACGGGCGGGTGACAACCGCAACCGTCAACGCGCCGATTTCGCGGGCGAGTTCGGCTACTACAGCCGCCGCTCCGGTACCCGTTCCGCCGCCCATGCCGGCTGTGATGAAAACCATGTCTGCACCTTCAAGAGCTTTACGGATTTCATTTTTGCTCTCTTCGGCCGCAGCCTTTCCAACCTCAGGATTTCCGCCCGCACCAAGTCCGCGGGTTGACGTAGCCCCAAGTTGAACCTTCTTCTTTGCTTGGCTAAGATCGAGGACTTGAATGTCCGTGTTCATAGCGACGAATTCGACGCCTTTGATTCCGGCTTCGATCATTCGATTGACGGCATTGCTGCCACCGCCACCGACGCCGATCACCTTGATTACTGCATTTTGTGCGCTCACGATATTTTCTGCTCCAAGAATAAAACCCCGCGAGCGAGCCGCCCACGGGAGAAAGGATTATGGCGGGTTTGACCCGTAAATGTCAACTTTTTGGAAGAACCGAGTCATTTTCGTAGGACGAAGACCCGCAAAAGGCGATTGCGTTGACCTCGATTGCACCAGCATTCTTAAGGGCGCGGGCGCATTCGATGATGGTTCCACCCGAGGTAATCACATCGTCAACAATTAAAACAGACTTGCCCTTCAAGCTTTCGTTCGCCCTGAAGGCGCCTCGCAGATTCTCTAGTCGCTCTTCGGCGGACAATCCCACTTGCGGCTTTGTTCGGCGAAACCTCAGTAGTCCAGCCGAGACCCTTGGAATTTTCGTCGACAACAGTTCCGATTGATTGAACCCACGGAGACACCGACGGGACCAATGGATTGGAACCGGGATCGCCAGGTCGTATTTCAGGTTCTCCAGCGTTAGCTTTGCGGCCACTTGATCAGACATCCATTCGGCCACCGATGTCACGCGGTTGAACTTGAGTCTTCGCACGGCTTGCGCCGCGCGACCTGTGTAGTCATAAACGGCTCCGTACCAGCTCACCATTTCATCAACTTGGGCCAAGCACTTCCCTGAAGGCAACATTTCGGTTTCGCAGAACTCACACACGAAGCTTGGGCCGACAAGACCGCATAGTCCGCAGCGAGTGGGAAAGATCGCCTCAAGCAGACTACTTTTTCTTGCCAAGAACTCGGAAGAGTCGCGTGATTGGATCATAGAAAGCATCCACAACGCGCTCTTTCAAAGGAATAATCGCGTTGTCTGTAATCTTGATATGCTCGGGGCAAACTACGGTGCAGCATTTCGTGATATTGCAGTAGCCGATGTTATCGCGTTTTTTCAAATCCTCGATTCGATCTTCCGTGT
>JBEBHJ010000035.1:0-36876 GCA_040081075.1 Fimbriimonadaceae bacterium
GCGAGGCGCTCTTCAAAGAAGAGTCCGCGCTCTTCGACAATGACGCCTCCAACCAAGCCGATGATGTGGACGCTGCGCTTCAAGAACTCGGCGCCGACTTCTACACACTGGCTTCCCACTAGATTTATGGACCGACCGGGCTCGGCGCACTTTACGGGCGCCGGGAGCTGTTGGAGGCCATGCCACCCTATCAAACCGGCGGAGGCATGATCCGAAGCGTGACTTTTGAAAAGACCACCTATGCCGATTTGCCCGACAAGTTTGAGCCGGGTACGCCAAACATCGCGGACGCCATCGCGCTGAAAGTTGCGCTGGACTTTCTCGATGAAATCGGGATTCGGCAAGCGGCAGAGCACGAGAGCCGATTAACCCAGCTTGCCATGAAACGACTTAGTGAAATTGAAGGCGTGAACTTGCACGGTACTACCGCTGATAAGGCCGGCATTGTCAGCTTCACGATGACCTGCGCTCACCCACACGATATTGGTCAGATCCTCGATTCAGAGGGCGTGGCGATAAGAGCGGGGCATCACTGTTGTCAACCGCTGATGAAACGGCTGGGAGTTCCCGCAACCGCACGCGCAAGTTTTGCTTTGTACAACACCGAGGAGGAAGTTGAAGCCCTGGTTCGAGGCGTGTTGAGAGTCAAAGAGGTGTTCGCATGATGCGAGAACTCTATCAGGAAATGATTCTTGATCACAACAAGAATCCGCGAAATCGCAGGACGATTGAGAACACGCATCACCACGCAGAAGGTCTAAACCCGCTTTGTGGAGACCAGGTTGAGGTTTATCTGACCATTGAAGACGACATCATTCAGGACATCAGCTTCGTTGGGCATGGATGCGCGATCTCAACGGCTTCAGCCTCGCTCATGACGGAAGCGCTTAAAGGAAAGCCCATAACCGAGGCTAAAGCGATCTTCGAGGAGTTTCACAACATGCTCATGGATGCCGGACATGTCGAGTTTTCTGATGACCTTGAAGCGCTAGAAGTGCTTGGCGGGGTTAAGGCGTATCCCATGAGAGTGAAGTGTGCAAGTTTGGCCTGGCACACGTTTTCAGCGGCACTCGAAGGCAAAGAGGTAGCTTCAACAGAGTAATGCCAGAACGAATAGAAATGCCGCCAGACGTTCCACGCGAACTCAATACGATTGAGCGCGCCGTGCTTGAGGGCGACATCATGGAGGCCATCCGGACGATTTACGATCCCGAAATCCCGGTAAATATTTGGGATTTGGGCCTCATTTATGACATTCAAATTGACAACGATCGCAATGTGAACGTCGTGATGACTCTCACCAGCCCTGCCTGTCCGGTGGCGGAATCACTTCCGGGCGACGTACAGCGCGTTGTTCAGCAAGTTGCCACGGTCAAGCACGCAACGGTAGAGCTCACCTGGGATCCGCCGTTTTCGATTGACCGCATGTCGCAAGATGTGCAACTCATGCTGGGGTTGATATGAAATTCTCGGCGCAAGAAGAGTACGGCCTTCGATGTTTGGTTACCGTAGCCAGGCACCATAACATCACCATCCCGGAGATCGGGAAAAAAGAGGGATTGAGCGAAGCCCACGTTGCCAAAGTTCTGATGGAACTGAGGCGAGGCGGCTACCTTGAGAGCACCCGAGGCCAAGTAGGCGGCTACAGGTTAGCGCGCAAACCCGAGGATATTGTTCTCGGAGAAGTTTTGGCCCACTTGGGCGGACGGCTTTACGACAAAAGTTTTTGTGAAAAGCATACTGGGAAAGGGGAAACCTGTGGCCGTTCGGCTGGCTGCAGCATTCGCACCCTGTGGAGCGAAGTTCAAGACGCTGTGGATTCGGTTCTGGGAAACATTACCTTGGCCGACATCGTTGCGGGGGAAGAGGAAGAGCAACGCATCCAACTGGCCGCCTCAGCACCGGAATTTGTGCGAGGTAGGAGTTAATGCGGGATTGCGTTCGGGCGTCGCGTTCGGTTAGGGAGTCGTGCCCGAACAATTCCGAGCCTTTTCGAACTATTCCGAACGCCCGAATCCCCGAGCCCCCGAACTTGCCTGGAGAGACCCCATGTTCCCCGTAACCGTCACCCCCGAAGCCATTGCCCAGTTCAAGCGAATGCGCGAGCGCAAGGGTCAGCCGGACGGGCTATTGCGACTCGGCGTCAAAGGCGGCGGATGCAGCGGCTTCGAGTATGTGATGCGACTAGAAACCGAGGCTAAACCCACCGACCTCTCGGTGGAAGTAGACGGCTTAACGATCGTCTGCGATCCAAAATCCGCGAAGATACTAGAAGGCGCAACCCTCGTGTACACCGGCAACCTCATGTCGGGCGGATTTCAATTCGAAAACCCCAACGCCGCCAAATCATGCGGTTGCGGCACTAGTTTTACGCTCAAGAGCTAGGCTTTCTCCTTAGCCCGAACGCTCTTTCCAACTCACGACACTATTTTGGAACACTTTAGGGCATAAACACGTTATCATCAAGTACATGAGGTGGAAAGCTTGGCTGAACTGGTTTGGTCTTTTCACGCTCCTTTGTGCCCAAGTTCCGGCCCTTGCTCAGCATCGATGTGAGATGCCATGTTGCCAACCAGGCTTCGTTCGGCTAGCCAAACCACAGCCCAAGTGCTCAAGTTGCCCTGAAATCAATAGAAAAATCAGTGCGATTACAGCTGCTGAAAAGAGCAGTTGTAAGTGCGAAATTGGCCCGTCTTCTAGTTCAAAGCCGCAACCTGATTCGGTTATCAGATCGGTCACGACGGAGAGTAGCGACCCTATCGCTTTCATCACAGCTTCTTGTCGTAGCGTTTCTTTGATTCGCAATCTATCTGGTGGCGATGCCACGCTGTTTTCCGATTCTGGACCGCCTAAGTCGCGGCCCCATTGCGCCTGGATTGGGCGCGCGCCTCCTGTGTTTCTTGCTTAGCCCCACCTGCTTTGCGGAGGCATCGTCACTAGCAAGTCACTTTGCGCAGGCATCGTCACTAGCAAGTCAAAAGGACACAAGGAATCAATGTTAAATACACTCTTCGCCTTAACGGCGATCACGCTAAGTTCAACCCCAGCTTCGGTTGAACAAAACCCTATCGTCAAGTTCGGAAAATACGTCGCCGAATTCAGAATTCCCGAGGGCGGGCTATTCGCTCAGGAAGAACTTGACCTCGAGTTCAGAGTTGTGGACACGACCGCCAAGGATCCAGTTGAAGACGGATTCAAGGGCGTCGGCGCGATTGAGGCAAGCGCTGTTCTCACCATGCCGAGCATGGCGGGAATGCCCTCGGCAAAGCCCAAAACTCACCGCGAAGGTGTACCCGGAGACTATGGGATTGAGCTGTTTTTCCCTCACGGAGGCGAGTATCAACTCGACCTGGCGCTAAAGATTCCGAAAGATGGGACCAAGCAGATTTCCATCAAACTGAACGTCCAGGATGAACGGCCAAGAACCGGCAAGGCGAACCTTCCCTACAAGCTCGAAGTTGTCAACTGGCCCAAAGCGGCGCGAGCCGGAAAACCCACTCAATTGAAACTGCAAGTCTTGGATAGCAAAACGGGCAGAGTGCAAACTTCGTTTGATGAAGCTCACACCAAGTTCTTCCATCTGCTGATCGCCAGCAAGGACTTAAACTGGTTTGTTCACGAGCACCCTGTGATGGCAAAGGACGGTACCTGGAGTGCGCCGGTCACCTTCCCTGCGGGCGGCGAATACTGGGTTTACGGCGACGTAGCCCCATCTGGAAAAGGCTCGCAAGTGCTCATCTCCAAGGTTACGCTCACCGGTAGGAAGCCATCTTGGGATACAAGATTAAAAAAGAACAACCAAGCCGCCGACCGCGGATTGAAGGGGCGCCTCGGGGCCCTATTGCCCATAAAAATTGGGCGGAGTTCGGTTATGCAAGTTAAGCTATACGATGCCAAATCTGGCAAACCGGCCGGCGATACGGTCAAATGGTTAGGGGCCGCGGGCCATATGATGATCTTTTCGAAAGATGGTCAAACAGTCGTTCACAGCCACCCGGCAGAGAGCGCCGCAAACGAAACTCTGGTAAAGAGGGGCATCATTCAGTTCAACGCCAGGTTTCCTAAACCCGGCATGTACAAAGTCTACGCCCAGTTCGACTGGCGCGGCTCGGTCCGAACCCTTGGGTTTGCGATTGAGGTTAAGTAATAAGGAAAACCAAAAACAATGAAAATTTTAACAATAACACTTCTCGCAACCGCTTTGGGATTCTTCATGACCGGGTGCTCGCCTGCCCAGGAGACTGCTCAGAGTTCTCAACCGGCACCTTCAACATCTACGCCTGGCCTCCAAACAGCGATGATCACGATTGATGGGGGTAAGTACACGCCAAGTGTGATTTCGGTTGAGAAAGGCAAGCCTGTTGAAATCACCTTCACGGGTGGCAAAGATCTGGGGTGCGGCGGGACCGTCGTCTTCAAGTCGTTGAAGATGTCGAAGGATGTCGAATCGGGCAAGACCGTGACCTTTAACTTTACGCCCAAGGAAGCGGGCGAAATTCCTTTCACATGTAGCATGGGAATGTACGACGGTAAGGTTGTCGTCAAGTAATGACCCTGGAGCCCAAAATGAAAATCGTATCTAAACTCAAGAATCTGCTTGCGATCTGCGGCATCACGAGTCTTCTGTGCACGTCAACCATGGCATTCGCCCACGAGGGCGATTGCCCCTTCTGCAAGTTAAAACTGGTTCAAAACACGAAAGATCAAGACAACGAAGTGGTTGTGAAGTTTGGCAACAAGCGCATCGAGTATCGCTGCGTCACGTGCGTATTCAAAGATCAAAAGCGGTACAAGAGCGATCTGATTGTCTACGCTCCGAGTGAGAAAGTGGGCGAACCCGTCGTTCTAAAGCGAAAGGAAGGCGTTTGGTCGGCACCGGAGGGAACCGTCTTCATAAACTCCTTTAAGAAGCACGCCGATTGCTCCATGCTCTCACGGGCGTTCTCTTCTAAAGATGCTTTGGACGTCTATATTAAAAAGAACGACATCAAGGATGCGAAACCTTTGACCCTCGAAGAGTTCGCTGCCGCTGTGGCCAAATGATTGCAACTCTAGCTCTTCTAAGCGTCTTGACGGGACAGGCGAAAGAACTGCCAAAGTTGCCCCCAGATTTGCCCCGCTGGATCCAGTCGTCTGGGGCCGATCAGTTGTTTTACAAAGCGGGTTCGTACAACTGGGCGATCGAAGGATTACCGCAGTTCGCCCGAGATATGTATGCAACTGGCGTGGGCCACGCAATGGCCTACGAGTCTCTCGCTACAGGAAGGGCACAGGGGCTTGAAACAAAGACGTTCGATACCATCAACTGGGTCTTGAAACATCCTCCTAAGGTTCCGGTCGATGAAGGCGCCATCTCTCCCACTTTCATGCGGAAATATGGCTACCTCGAAAAGGTCTTTGATTGGGCCCACTTGCTCCACTTTCAGGCGATTGATGTGTTCATGCATCCGGGCTGGACTGATGATCAGAAGGCGGTTGAAGTTGACCGACTTTGGAAATTCTATCAAGCTCAACCTTATGCGATATCAGGGTTGCCCATGAACATGGAAATTCTCGATGGCTTTACCTATTCGGGCCGATTCCGCACGAACTATCCCAAAGTAAATGGCCTGTTTTGGGGTTATCACTGGCTCCAAACCGTGAACTACGACATGCTCTTCCGTGTGCCCGTTGCGGATCAGGCCGCGCAATATGAGGTTATCGGAAATCGCTATCACGAAGCCGAACTCTACAAGACAGATCGCGATTTCATGCCCATGACCGCCGAGATGAGTCCCCGTTTTGCCCGGCGGTTCCCTGAGATAGCAAACGCGTTTGATAACCTTCACATGTTGCACGACAATGTGAACGACATCCTCGCGAGCTCAGATTTGACCGCCGCCCAAATGCAGGACCAGGTCAAGATCGCAATATATCGAGTTCTCGCCTCAACCCACAAGAACTGCAAGCCCGGCGAGGGACTGCCCAACACCCTCCACGACCACCGCCACCCTCCCAGCATGCCCGGAATGGGAATCATGAAAGGCAGCGATGAGGACGAGATGTTTATGTCGGGAATGGGTTGGATGAATATGGGTGAGTGCTCGCATTGCTCCATTAGCTTGCCCGAAACCGGACCGTGGGGAGCCACCGTATCGGCTGAAGGGTGGACAATGACCGTTAGATGCCTGATGTGCGCCAGAGACATGGCAAGCGAAACGCCGGGCCGCGCTATCATCCGGGCATCGACTGAAGACCCAAACACCTTGCTGATCTTGATCTCCGATGACGAAGGAAATTGGACGTCGAACCTCAAGAACGTGGTCTTCCTTGAGAAGTTTGATGAGCATCCCGAATGCTCTCAGTGGTCGCGAGCATTCACGTCTCGATCAGCGTTTGATGCCTACATAAGGGCCTACCCAGAATTCAAAGACGAGAAACCGCTTCCGCTTGCTGAATGGGCCCAACTCAATCGAGGAAAACCCGCAACCTACGTCAAACCAAACAAGCCGAACCCCTATAAAACACCGCCCCCCGTTCAAAAGGGAGGGGTGCGATGAAACTCCCACTCGCGATTGGCCTCGCTTGTTTGGTTACGGGTGCCCGGGCGAGCGATCACAACAACCTGGACTCTGGCCGACCCTTACGCTTTGATGATGCCTATTCCATTGCGTTCGGTGAGAGAACCTTTGACTTTGGCCTGAACCTGGACTCATTCCGACGAAAGGCGTCGACTTACGGGTTTGATGCCGAGTTTAAGTATGGGTTCGCCAAGAATCAGGATATTGGAATTGGGATGGCACAAGCCATTTCCGGCGAAACCGGAAAGGTCGAGCTTAGCTATTTTCACGGCGTGCGCCGCGAGATTGAGAACGCGCCCGCCCTCGCGTATCGCGTTGATTTCGGGCTCCCGACTCGCGAAGGAGAGGAAGTTGATTTACGACTGCGGGGCATCGCAACAAAGGCCCTTGGTCAATATGACCGAGTTCACCTTAACTTGGATTTGGGAGTTGAACCGAGATCAGCGCCGCGCTATGGTTTGATTCTAGGCTACTCGACGCCGTTGGGGTACCCCAAGCGGTTTGACCAAACCCTCGTGGCCGAGTTTACGCTCGAACAGATCGAGGGCAATACCCACGGCTCCTTGGGACTTGGGTTGCGACAACAAGTTGGGGTGAGATCGGTTTTCGACTTCGGAGTTCAAACCGGTTTGATTGGACCAGATCGTACTACTCGGCTAACGGTCGGCTACTCGGTTGGTTTTTGAAGTCGACCAGTCAGCGAAGTTGGCAACCAGTCGTAGGTGGGAACCGTTCGACCACTAATAAACTTGAGTCCTATTCCCGCACCGAGCATTCCGGCGATAAAACCGGAACTCCTCGTCCGGATCGCTCGAATTCCATATAGGACTTATGATGAACAGAAGGTTTCCGCCGTTACGAGTCTCCTGCAGACAGGTAACCTTTGCCGCGTGAGCCAACAAAACGAGGAGACTGCGTGGATTCCTCCTGACGTTTTGAGTGTCAAGAGGAGGCTCATGATCCTTTGGGCGAACTCGGGCCGGTCTTATTTGGAAAATGAGGAAATCCATTCCGAAAACGCGGCCTCGCATGTTGAGCCTCTCACCGAATGGGTTAACGATGTGCTCAGGCTAGGCTGTACTCAAGCTGAGCTCGAGCGTCATAACAAGCCGCTGGGAAATCTCACCGAGCGGGAGAGCCTGGACGATTCATGGGACGTTGAAGCAGCTTGGCCACTAATATGGGCGCTTGGCCTCGCCCAAATGCCTCCATGGGACGAAGAGCGCACTTCACCAGATTCAATCGAAGACTTCTTTGATTTCCCTGACCCCGAAACTTGGCAACCCGACCTCACCCTACGAAGGATTGAGGAAATTGAGGAGGCCGCCATGGCGTATGAGACCCGCATGTGGCGGCTTCGCCACGCTGCAGACGTGGGAGATGTCGGCTACGCTCGCAAGTTGCTCAAGCGGGCGCATTTGCTCGGGCACGTAGCGCTCGCACCAGATGGTGACTTGGCCCTTTCCAACGGGGAAAGCCTTTCCGAAAAAAGCGAGGAGTATTGCCGTCATTTGGTGAGCATTGTCACCGAACGACTATGCGGTTTAAACTGGCTCTGCGGTCAAGAAAGAGAGTGGGACATGGTCAATCCGGACTCCGTAGTGGAGTGGTTGTGGGATGAGAAGTGGGTCGGTCGCGAAGAAGACTAGAAACGTTCATTAAATCCCTGCCATCGGCATCACAACCTGGGTTCGCCAATGGTCAAAATTTGATCTTGTTTACCTCCGGTATCCTAACCTCCTATGCTAGACCCTCGCGTCACTAAGCTCGCCGACCTTCTGTGCTCTCACTCTACTCGCCTTGGACCGGAGGACAAGGTCCTTATCCATGCTTTTGATATTCCGGAAGAATGCGTGGCGGAAGTGGTACGGGTGGCTCAAGGCAAAGGGGCGCACGTGGTCACTCGGCTTGAGAGCAGCCTGGTTCGCCGCCAGATGATGCACGGGATGACAGAGGCTAACGCTAGAACGATCGCAACCGTTGAGAAATACGAAATGGAGCAAATGACGGCCTACATCGCCTTGAGAGGCACCCACAACTATGCTGAGCAAGCTGAAGTTCCCGACGATATTGTTAAGATCTGGTCTAAAGAATATACAAAACCAGTTGTTTTTGGCGTGCGGGTGCCAAAAACAAAATGGGTGGCCCTGCGATGGCCAACCCCGGGAATGGCCCAGCAAGCGAACATGAGCACCCCAGCCTTCGAGAAATTTTTCTTCGATGTTTGCACCATGGATTACGCCAAGATGGCCCGCGCCTGCGCGCCACTCGCAGATCTCATGAACAGGACGGATATGGTGAGAGTTACAGCCCCTGGGACCGATTTCACGCTCTCGATAAAGGATATCGGCGCCGTTCCCTGTACGGGAGAAGCCAACATTCCCGATGGAGAGTGTTTCTCTGCGCCGGTTCGAGATTCTGTTAACGGAGTCGTGCAGTTCAATACAGTCTCGCTTTATCAAGGAACAGAGTTCAAAGATATTCGATACGAGATCAAGGATGGCAAGATTATTGATGCCAGCGCTGGAAGCAACACGGAAAAGATCAACGAAATCCTGGACACCGACGAGGGTGCGCGCTACTTTGGCGAGTTTGCCATTGGGTTCAACCCCTTCGTTTTGCATCCGATGAAGGACACGCTTTTCGACGAGAAGATCGCCGGTTCGCTCCACTTCACGCCGGGTAACTCCTACGATCCGCCCGGAGGCAATGGCAATGTTTCCGGCATCCACTGGGACACGGTTTTGATCCAGCGTCCCGAATATGGCGGCGGGGAGATCTGGTTTGACGGTGTTCTGGTGAGAAAGGATGGGTTGTTCGTATTGCCCGAATTGCTCGATCTTAATCCTGCAAATTTGGGTTCTTAACACCACCGATGCGCTTGCTGGGTTCGCGCATGAATAGGCATCATTGCCTTATTGAGCCAATAATCGGTACGCTACATCAATGCGGCTACTCGTCGCCATTAGTTTCTTTCTTCTTACCGTTTTTGGGCTTGCCCAATCGCTTCCACGCGGCACCGAAATCCGTGTGATGTTGTTGAAGCAGCTGAATTCCGGCGGAAGCGTTCTGGATGAGGAAGTTCCTCTGATGGTGCTTGAGGATATCAAAGTCGGTAGGCAAACTCTGATCCGTGAGGGCACTCTTACCGTCGCCAAAGTGAGGCAAGTCCGTCGGGAAGGAGCATTCTCAGCAACGATCTTCGATAAGCCCGCCCGCCTCGCCATTGAAGTCGCATCGATTCGGGATGAATCTGGTCGAGAGATCAAACTCGCCTCACGGATGAACGGACGGGATCGACAGCTTGTTCAATTTAACCGAGAAAACACGAAAGTCAGGCGCGAAGCCGACATCGAAGCCGCCCTTGGTAATGGCGATGGGTTGAAAGCGGGCAAAATGTTGGTCGATGCTCTGCGCGGAGCTCAGTCAATCGAAGACATTGACAACAGCATTGTTCGAACAACTCTCCTTGAACTTGCCCGAGGCCTAAGATTTGGAAATGTTTACGAACTCGTGAAAGATCGTCGTTTGAATGATCTCATCGCATTTGGAAGCCTCTTGGCCAAACCGGGACTCGCCACCCTTATCGCCGTTCCTTCGGCAATCAGTGTTGGCCTCATGACAGTCCGCGCGGTGAAAGAGATTGCAAGAATCGGCCGACACCTCCCAAACTTCATTTCTCGTAAATTTGGAGGGCGCAATATCAACGCTCCGGTCGGATTAGAGTTCTCCGTCTTTGTTGATCGAAGCTAGCTCTGGCTAGCCCAAAGCTTTGCTAAGAGATCGAACATGTAAGGGTCGTGGCCCTTCAATTGCGTCCTATCAAACGGAAAGAAGTCATTGCGAGTGAAGTAGGCCTCGGTGCACTCCGCGAAATATTCTTGCGGATTGGTCAGCGCGTAAGCCCGATCAAGGCGCTTCTTTCCTTCGGAGTCTTGTCGTTCCACTTTCTCATAAGTGCCTCCAGACTTTGCCCGTTCGTAGGCGGCCCTCACTTCGCTGTTGGCAAACCCGTCCGGGAGTACTTGATCGTGATAGGCATGGGCCAGTTCGTGCAGTGCAAAGTTCGGCATTCGTCTCACCTCAGATTCAAAAATGCGAATGTTGGTGAACTCAACCCCCTTAGCCATAGAGGAGTTCCGACCGTTGTCGCTAAGCCACTTTGCACCCGGATGATATTCTGCCGTTGGCCTCACGTTGGGATATTCAGGCGAGAAATAGAGCGTCACCTTTTTCAGCTTCGCAACGGCACCTTTCGGCACGACCCGCACAATCTGATCCAGCTGCGAACGTAGGAGTAATATGGCTTTCTTTGTGGCCTCTTCTTCGGAAAAGCTGCGGTTTACTTTGACCTTCCAGCCCGCCACATTGATAACGACCGGCTCGTGAGTTTGAAGGGCGACTATAAGGGCGAGTTGAAGCATCTCGTTATTCCGTTGGGACGGGGCCAAGCGAAGTCCGGGGCATCCAAATGGTTGCGCCGGTTTCCATCACCATTGCCTTCTCCGCGCCAATCGCAGCGGCTCCGCCAGGGATCTGAACAGCGGCCGCATCGCTTACGCTAATACCGCCGGGTGGGCAAACCTTTTGAATATGAGCCGCCATATCAATCACGTGCGCGAAGTTGAGTGATGTGATATCGCCCACCTTTGGCGTAACGACCGATCCGGAGTGTATTCCGATTCTCATCACAAGAGGAGTTTCGAGTTTATTTCGAAACTTATTGAACTCAAATATGGCCGTTTGCAGATACTTTGAAGCGGCGAAGGCCTGGTGGGCATGATCAAATGCGATCGTCACGCCATCGCCAGCGGTTGAGTGGATTCGACCTTGAAAGCGCTTCGCCGTCAGCTCGATGAACTGGTGATATTCAGTAAAAGTGAACTCAACCGACAGGGGGTCAGCTCCGGCTTTCATCTGTGTTGAACCCACTAAGTCCACCGAAACAATCGTAACGTGCTGCTCGCCCGACTTTAGCTTGTCCTGGAGAGAAACAAGTTGGCGTAAGAGGTCCTGCCGCTCACGGACCGGGTCGTTCATGCCCAGTTTCTTGCGAAACTTGCTCACGAATCCATGCATGATGGCTCCCAGAGCAGCGCCTCCCAAAATGAACAAAATGAGCAGAGGCGAAGGAATGCTATCCGTTCTAAAAACAAAGGCGAACAGGCTTTCAGCAAAGAAGAAGATGCCGCCGAACAAGGCACCGCTCATGATGGCGAGTCGCGACTCTCGGGAGAGAGATAGGTTCCAGCACCCAACCCCGATCATGATGAGCATGATGGTCGAGAAGAAATCCCTTGCGGCGCTCACCGAGCCGTTCTTAACGGAAGCAACCATTGCAAGGGCCGCGATGGTGCCGCACAGCGCGGAAGCTACGTGCCGGCGCGTGTCTGGCTCGATTTCCATGAACGCGCTTCGAACTTGACCCAAGCTTGTTTGATTCCTTTCGGGCATCATGCGTGCGGCCAAGCGCACATACTCAGCGGGGGTGCTGGTCGCTTCGGCTACGGCAAGGATCGCGGCATCATCCAGCTCGCCGCCATTGGCAGCGCGAAGGCGCTCGGCAAGCTGGAGCATCTGACTAACATTGTCATCGCTCAGCCGGTCGGCGAGTTCCAAATCTCTTCCCAATTCCCCCATTTATCGCTTATGATGAATTCTACCGGTGAATTGAGTTGCACTAGTTCGTTTGGATTAGAAGCGCGATCACATGTCGCGATGCAAAGTGCGGATCACGCGGATGGTTGCTGAGCTAGACTCCATGACAATCGATTCTGTGATCGCACCCGCCCGAGTGTAAACGACTCCTTTCGAAAGATCGCCATTCGTAATGCCGGTCGAAGCCATCATCACGTTCCCACTGGCTAAATCAGCGGCGTCGAAAACCCGTTCAACATCTCCCCCAACCATCTTTTCGGCTCGCTCGCGCTGACCTTCCATCGGAAACTTCAGTCGAGCCTGCATTCCGCCTCCCCAGCATCGTACGGCAGCGGCGGTAATTACGCCCTCGGGGGCGCCGCCGATTCCCATCAGCCCATCCAAGCCCGAAGTCGGATCAAGGGCAGCCAACGCAAGCGTAATATCTCCATCCGAAACAAGATGGACCCGGCATCCAACTCCCCGCAACTCGTCGATGAGCGCTTCGTGACGCGGCCGATCCAGCACGCCAATGATCATTTCATCAAGCTCCTTTCCGAGCGCTTTGGCCATGAGTCGAACGTTCACACGAGGCGGAACGGTTATATCAATGACATCCTTACATTCAGCCCCGACCACAAGCTTTTCCATGTAGCAATCGGGAGCGTGCATGAGATGCCCTTCGCCGTCAAGGGCGGCAGCGAGGACGCTAATCGCGTTAGGCAAGCCGTTGGCGCAAAGGTTTGTGCCCTCCAATGGGTCTACGGCGATCTGTACCCCGGGGCCTTTGCCCGAGCCGACTTTCTCGCCAATATAAAGCATGGGAGCCTCGTCTCGCTCTCCTTCGCCGATAACGATCGTGCCCGAGATATCCATCGAGTTCATGCACTCGCGCATGGCTACGACGGCGGCTTGGTCGGCCGCGTCGCGATCTCCCTTACCAACCCAACGTGCGCTTCCAAGGGCGGCGGCTTCAGTGACGCGAAGAAAATCAAGATAGTGGCTTTTTTGCATAGGCGTGCGACTCCGTTGTCGTGCCTAGATTGTACTTCAGCCCTGATGAATTTCCTGTTGGTGAGCCTCAGTTTCTACCGCTACGGCTCGTTCCAAGTTCTCACGAACCGAAGTTCCGTTCTCAAGGATCGCCTTTTCGAGCTTATCGGCGGTATCGGCGGTTGCTGCATTCGCTTTCTTGGTCACGCCTTTGTACGTTAAGACCGCAGCACAGACGCACATCATAGCCATGATTGCGCCAAAAATTGGAAACAGCACTGCTCCCAAAACGGGGCTGAACATGAGTGGAATGACCCACAAAACGCTTAGCGCGGCGGCGATTGAATTATCAGTATTGACATTGAGTCGTGTGCGTCCCTCTCTTGAAGTGACCTTAATATAGGGGTTGGCCCACCCCGCTGAAACCTGCCCCTGAAGCGTTCTCCCAATCTGAGACATTCCGCCACTAACCGCTCCAGACTTAGGATTCGTCGTCATCGGAAGCGGCTTGACGTATTCAGTGATCACATCGAAATTCTCTGGGGCGATTTCGACGGGATAAACCCTCTCAATTTCAGCAAGACCGCCCTTTGACTTCTTAACTTGGCCTCGACCCGCGCCTTCCGCGATTGCCTTTTCAAGAAAGCGCGGATCAATTCCTGCTTCCTTGGCAATGCGATAAAGCTCATCTGTCGTCACCCCTGGAACATAGCCTTCAACTGAGCCCTCTTCTTGTAGCTCTGCGGCCCGGCGCATGATCTGACCTATTTCAGATTCCGCATACAACTTGCCTGACACTTAGATCCACCCCTTCTTTTTGAAAATCAAGATCTCAATTCCACACAAAACGATCATAATTCCCCAGGCCATTTCGTATCCATATTTCCATTGCAACTCGGGCATGTACTTGAAGTTCATCCCGTAAACGCCCGCTACAAACGCCCCCGTCATAAGGAGAGTGGCGATAACCGTCATCGATCGCATCACCTGGTTCAGCATGTTGCTTTGGATCGAAAGGTGGGCATCCATAACCGCAGATAGGATATCTCGCTCCATATCCACAACTTCAATAATCCTCAGGGTGTGATCGTAAACATCTTGAAAGTAAGCCAAACTGTCTCGCGATACGATGATGGACTCGTGACGAAGTAACCCGTTGCAAATATCGCGAATTGGAGTTACACGGCGCCTCATTTCGAGCAAACGACGCTTGAGCTGTAGTGACTCCCCGATGCTAACCTTCTTGCCCTCGTAAATCGCATCTTCCAGGTCTTCCACTTCGTTGCCAAAAGCATCAAGCGCTGGATAGTAACCGTCGACGATCAAGTCCATCAGCGAATGGAGCATCCGGGAGATAGACTCGCCTGCTAGTCGCGGCTGAGCCTTGCACTTCTCAAACCATCCATCAATCAACGGCGAACTCTCAGTGGAAACCGTGACCACACAATGCTCCTTGACGAAAAAGGCGATCTCAACATAGGTTTCGCCGGCCGGAACGCGAACAACAGACGGAGCCACTAAGAACGTAATGCCGTAATCAGTTGAAAGAGCCGGCCTTTCATGGGGGCTAAGAGCATCTTCGACGTGGAGCGGGTGAAACCCAAGTTCTTCATGCAAGAAGTGCGAAGTTACTTCGATGTCACTGGCAACG
Source organism: Fimbriimonadaceae bacterium (assembly GCA_040081075.1). Taxonomy (GTDB): domain Bacteria; phylum Armatimonadota; class Fimbriimonadia; order Fimbriimonadales; family Fimbriimonadaceae; genus JANJUB01. The sequence goes on from JBEBHJ010000035.1 coordinate 14,842, forward strand.
ATATCGATCCATAGGTTCGAAGATCCTTCCTTGTACGCTGCAAGCGCCTCTTCTTGAGCAACACAATGCGTGTTCTTTCCTAGTGTCATTGCTCTCAACGAGAATCCGCTACCCATGTTATCCCCATGCTTTTACCCCGAAGCGGCTTTTTCTCACCCTGCTCCGTCTGGAAGGACAACGGGGTGCAATGGCAGAAATCGAACAAGGTCTCTGGAAATACAATCTAGCTAAGGTGCTAGTTGTGGACGTGACCGACGACTATCGGCTCCACCAACCTCCCTTGCCATCAACCTACTATCCGATTTTGCAGGAGCTATGGCTCCCTCGCCACAAGCTGGATACTAAGATCGCGTTAGATGGGTTGATCCAGGGCTACTTGTACGATTGGCATGAAAAACCGGCCGAAGAAAGCGGTGAGTGGTACGTCGGAGTCGTTGATTCTGGAGTGTTTAACGAACCTGGGTTCAAGTCGTTGTTCGAATCGCCTTCTATGGGTTGATGTAACAACCGACCGCTTGCGTAACCGGATTCTTGATCGGTTTTCCCGCGAGAAACTGATCTAAGGCATCTCTTAGATCCGCGGATTTTGGCTTCGGATTTGTCTTCCCGTGTTCTTCGAAAAGATCGTTGATTCGGCCCAAATAGACAACCTTTCCTTTGGCATTTATAATCACGGCTTGGGGGGTTACCGTTGCTCCGGTAGCCTTAACTAGCGCGTGCTTCACATCAATCACGCCGGGTGCACCTAGCCCAAACTCCTTTAAGTGCTTGGCGACTTCCGAGCTCTTGCGGGAAAAATCGGGATAGACCAAAAGAGATTGAACGGACTGCTTATCATATTCCTTGATGATTCTCGCAATCTCAGGAGCAAGCCGATTGGCGATCGGGCAATCCACAGCCACGATGAACAAGAGCGTGGCTTTGCGCTCCGGCTGTGGGATTTGTTGCATCGTGCCCGCCGAATCCTTAACCTTAAGCATGAGCGACTTTTGTGGCAAAAGACTTGCCTGTTGGTTCGCGATCAGAAGTCCCACCAATGTGGCAATCATGCTTAATTATACGACACCTCGCAAGGACGCTTGTTTTTGGGGTTTGACCTAGATAAACCTCAATGCAGAGCCGAAAATCAGAATCGTGAGGTTACGCATGCATTCCCAAAGGGGAACGATGATGGTTGAACTGATGATCGCACTGGTGTTTCTAGCGGTCACCGCTTCGGTCATGATGCGTGGCGTAGCTTCCCTGTCCACTGCAAGCGCCGTTGCCCGAGACCGTGCCCTGATTCTTTCTTACATGAAGAGTCGTATCGAAATGATCAAAGCCAAAGCTCGAACGACAGCGCTGACACCCGGATCGACCAGTACGACGCCAACTTTACGCCAAGTTGCCTACCCCCTCACTTGCACGGAAGACATCGCATTGGAACCTGGCTTTACAAATCTCTACCGAGTTAAGGTTATCGGTGGTTGGACCGTTGGATCCCGTGGTCAAAACATGAAACTCGAAACCCTGGTGGTGGCCCCAGATGAGTAATCGTCGCGGCTTCTCTCTCGTGGAACTGGTGATTGTCACGGCGATGACCTCGTTGCTGATCGGTATCCTCGGCTATGTTTATGTCTGGGTTTCGGGCAAATCTGCCCAAGCTTACGCACAACAAGCCGTTATCTCCCAGGCGAGCCGAATCACCGATGATATGGAGAAGACCATCTCAAACGCCGTTTCGTGCACACCGCTTGTTAACCTGTTCGGGTCTTCAATGAGTTGCACAATGCCTGAAAACGGCATTGATACGAATGGTGACGGCGTCGATGACAAGTGGGCACCCAAACTAATTGGCCCCCGAGGGCAAGCAAAATATGGCGCAAGCGGAAAGCGAGTTTGGTATTACTTCAGCGACAGCACGGGCAGCTATCTTGCCGTGCCATCCGCGGCTCAGAGATATGTCTTTCGCGCGGTCCGAACCGATAGCGCTCTGCCCACGCTGGCAAATGCCGATAACACGTTCCGGAACAGCCCCGGTGGAGGATTCAAGTGGAATCTGGTTTCTTCGGTGACCTTTACCGCAGACGCCCCGAAGAAGCTCATAACCGTAAAGGTCAAGTGCGCGAACTTGGCCTATGGCATGAACAGACGCGCCGAAACAGCCAGCAGTCTTTCGCGCGAGTTTGAGCTAGAGAGAACTGTATTCACCCAAAACTGGAGAAAGTAGAACATGAAAAGACGTGGTAGTGCCCTAATTTTTGTAATCGCAATGGTGTTTTCCATCACAAGCATGGTGGTAGTTACGGCCGCCATGAATCGGAGCGTGAACAATATGAACGAGTCCGTGCACCGGTCTACCCAAGAGGAGTTAGCCCTCGACAGTTCAGCAGCCTACGTAACGGCCATGTCGGATTCCAACGCGATTGCGCTCAATAATAACTACACCATGACCGTGGGCGGAGAGAACTATACAGTCAAAGCCATTGATAACTCCACCACGATGAAGCTAACCTATGCGGTTTCAGCCGTGGGGTCCACGCGAAACAAAACAACGTCCCTTAGTGCCATGTCTGGAACGCACCGAACTGCACATCCCACCTATTACGCGCTTTGGTGTGGTTCAAAACTGATGTCCATCGGCACAGAACTCCTTGCCATGAACACCGACAACGCGTTCGTTTATGCAAACGAAGTGGCCGTCTCCGGCATTAGCACGTTCACCTCAGACCTCACCTACAACACGTCGTCAAACATCTCTTCCTTAACCAATGCGCAAGTTATTCATGCGCAAGAAGAATGGTTCCCGGTCAACTCATCAAACTACGACGCCGCCACGCCAACCGCAATCGCATCCAATAACCTAACAAACTTTGCCCTAGGCACAAAGAGTGGCGCCCATTACAACACTTACCGCCGGGCTGGGAACTTAGATATTGGCGGAGTAATCTCAGGCACTGGGGTGATCATTGTGGATGGCAACCTCAACATCAGTAGCAACCTCTCGTATAGCGGTGCATCCGATCGGTGTGTTTTCTTGGTGACGGGCGTTCTGACTTTTTCACCAACCGTCACCCAGGCCGTTGGTCACTTCTATGTGAACGGAGCGGTTTCAATCAACAATGTCTTGCCGCTGGTGATCACGCGGGGCACTATTGCCTGTAACGGCAATCTCAACTATAACCAGCTCGACGTGACTCCCGACCCCTATTTCTTGCAAAACCAAGATCAGTGCGAGCCCTATCGCCTGCCCGGCTTCTGGCCTGTAACCGATCCTCGGCTGAACCGCCCCTGAGAGTATCACCCGCGCAGGTCACGGCGGAGCCAATCGGCAGCTTTCTTAACGTAGTGGCGCTTGTCCTCGGAAACTGCATTCAAAGCGCTTTTGATCGCCTCTGCGCAATCGGGATTTTTGGCAAAGTTGGTTAATAGCACCAGGCCGAAACGCCGCTGCCATTCCCCTTCCTCGTGGCAAAATGCCAAAGCCCCCTTCAAAATTTCGTCGCCAAACTTCGCGATTGCCGGGCGCATCGCCTCGGTAGCAAGCGTGTCGCATGTTGGCCAATCTCTTAAGTCTAGGGCAAAGCGAGTCGCCCTCTCCCACGCTTCCTCTGGTTGCTTGCGCGAGAGTCTTCCCAGGATCTTGGTGGCCAGAAGCCTTTCCTCGAATGATCCTGCTTCCCAAAGTGAATCAACAAGTCCCAACCCGGCGGCCGAAAACTCCCGGGCCATGTCGTTTAGAATCGGCACTTTCACGCCATAAACATGCGTAGCTGTCGGCGCAAACTTGCGAACCGACAACCGATATTCCTCGGCGCCTGCTTCTTCCAAGCGGAGTCGAATCCGTGCGATGTCATCTGAAAACACGATCTTAGATGTTATTATGCTGCCATTCTCGAGCCGGCGCATCTTGGAAACAGGAGTAAAACTCGCATCGCAAAGGGCCCGAAGTGGACGAGAAACCGTAAACGAGATAACATAAAAGCTATCGGACCGAGCATAACTCTGCTCTCGCCGCAGCTAAACAGTAGGCGGCGCGCCGGGCTCACTCCCAAGGAAGCAAGACGGTCAGCGTAACTCGCCCCTAAAGATTTCGGGAGACGTGCCGATATAATTGCTGGTTGGATGTGACGATTCTCCGAGGGCGGACCGGAAACGGTTCGCCCTTTTCTTTTGGCGACTCCGGGAAGATTAGTGTGGGCTTCAGCCGTGCGGGAGAGCTATAGCCGTTGCCCACACTGATCTTTCTACTTTCGTTCAAAAATTTTGTGCCAGTTCACGGCATCGACGCGTCCCATCTCGGCAATCTTGAATCCATGCCGATAACCGTGGGTGTCCATCAACCTTGAGTATACAACGATGGTTGCTCGCATGGTTACACGCCCCTGATCGGTAAGGAGATCAAGCTCGGCCGTTTCTCCCGGTTCGATGGGAGTTGGCAGAAAAATAGCTAAGCCGGTTCGACTGATATCTTGCACGGGAACAGGTTCGGGCGTGATGAACTCACCTTTAATCTTCACTATCGCAGTTACATCTTGATTGCATAGACGGGCATTGGGCTGTCCCTCCGTGATACGCGGGCTTCCCAAGATGCGGAAGATGCAAAGGGCGCCGACTTCGGCATTGGGAGCACTCATTTGGGCAGAGAGTCTAGCCATGCACCGCAAATTCTTGCCGAGCCCAAATATCTCAAATGAGGCCTCATCCGACTCCTGCCAAACCAAGTTGTCACGCATACGAACAATAACTTCATCATCACTAATCGTCTCAACCCAACCATGCCCAATCTTGGCATCCGCTTTGCGCTGATAGGTGCATCGTGTATTGTCATAGAGATCAGGATTGATCCCGGACTTCGAGCTAGCTTGTGTGAGTCTCATAAGTTGGGTCTGTTAACTATCCATCGGGAAAAAGAAACAAAAAGCTCAGTGCGTCACTTTTATGCTCATGTGCGTTTATTTAAAGAAACAGCCGAGAGCACCCGATAATTCTTACAGAGTTTTCGGATGAAACAATTAGTAAGGACCATCATAGCGCTTGTTACAGTTGCGACCGGGGCAGGTGTTTATTGGAAACATCAGGAAGACTTGCAATCGGCGAGAGACGCCTTTCAGGCTGAGGCCCGAGAGGGAACGAAAAAAACGGTTCTAGATCTGAACGACAAATTCAGCCGCCTCTATACGGGATTGCGTACGATCGCCCGGCTTCCCGGGGTTCGCAATATTGATCGATACGGTGTGGGATGGAATGGGGCGCAGGCTCACGGCTTTGAAGCGGATTCCAGGTTAACCGTCCAAGAAATCTACAACAACCTCTCCGATGCGATCAATATGTCTGAAATTTACATTGTCCCAGTGGACTTGGAACCAGACAGAATCGACCAAAGGACCGGCAAACCGGGAGAACCAATAACGACGTTCGATGAGATCATCTTAGGAAAATACCAAGGCAAGGGCGATTCAAAAGAGCATGAGGGAGACGAAGTCCCCGAGATCGAAATCGAAGAGTATCGCATCATGAAGGCTCAGCTTTCGCTTATGAAATCGCAGTATCCTACCGAATCTAAGATAGATGGCTTGAAGTTTCCGGCATACGGCAGCAAAGAGGTTGTAACCTGCGACAATCGCTTTTTCTCACCTGATAACCCCAAGGACAGTGATCGCTCCGGGATCGTTTACTCGGTCCCATTTTACGGCCCAGATGGACAACTGAAGGGATGTATATCCGGAGTTATTCTGAGCCGGAGCATTTCAAGTTTCCTTCCAAACGGAAACTACTTCCTGCGAAATGCTCAACTTGGATATTCGATTCGGCCGGACGAGATTGGCTCCTACCATTCTAGTAAGTCGTTTGCGGAAAATCTGAAGCCCGACCCAGACCTAATCTATTCTGAGGCGGTACCTCTCGCAACTGCGGATGGCGGATGGGGGTTGTGGTCTTCTCAACCGAACGCGGCTTTTTGGAGCCGAACGGATGTCAAGAGTGCCAAAACATTTGCTCTTGGCGGATGGTTGGCGTCCCTCCTACTTGGCACTTCTCTGTGGGTCATCACTTCACTTGTTTGGCGAAATCAAGATGCCTTGCGACAAGCAAACGCTTTCTTAGAAGCTCAAGCCGTAGATCTTCAAGAAGCGAGAGATCGTGCAGTCGAGAGTTCGATCGCGAAGTCTCAGTTCTTAGCGAACATGAGCCACGAAATCCGAACGCCGATGAACGGTGTTATCGGTATGGCGGAAATCCTCGTTGAAGTTGCCACCACCGATGAAGTCAAGCAGTACGCCCGAATAATTCGCGACAGCGGGGACGCGCTGTTGGGGGTACTCAATGACATTCTTGACGTTTCCAAAATCGAAGCAGGCAAGGTCACTATTGAGAAGATCGAGTTCGACTTGGGCAATTTGATTGAAGATGTAGCGGAGCTGTTTGCTAGATCTGCTTATGAAAAGGGAGTTGAACTTGTTTCCGAAGTTCCAAGTGACCTCCCTCAAGTCGTATTGGGCGATCCTATGCGAATTCGCCAGATCGTAACCAACTTGCTTAGCAACGCTGTCAAGTTCACCAAAGATGGAGAAATCCATGTCACAGCAAAAGCCATAGCAAGCGTTGAAGGCGACTCAATCTTTAGAATCTCGGTAAGGGACACCGGGATTGGTGTTCCGAAAGCTGCTTTAGAGTTGATTTTTGAGAGCTTTCAGCAGGCCGATGGTTCGACGACGCGGCACTTTGGAGGGACAGGCTTAGGGTTGACTATCTGCAGACAACTCTGTAAGCTGATGGGCGGAGAGATTGGAGTCAAGAGCCAACCAGGAGAAGGATCAGAGTTTTGGATTGACTTACCTTTGACCGTAACGGACACGGCGTTACCAAGTCTTCTCAACGCCTCCGATATCCGCGGAATGCGAGTTATGATCGTTGATGATAACGCTACAAACCGGTTTGTTCTTCGTCGTCAGCTGCTCGACTCTGGCTGTATAACGAGAGAGGCAGGTAGCGGTCCAGAGGCGTTGGCCCTCCTCCTTGAAGAAACAGTAAATCCCACTGAATTAGTTGTTTTGGACTTTCAGATGCCAGGAATGGATGGTCTCGAACTTGCATCAAGGATCAAATCCCACCCCAAACTCAGCGGTCTTGTTATTGTTATGCTTTCTTCGGTTGTTGAAGCAATTGCACCCGAGGTCCGCGCTAGCCTCGGAATAAGCACGTTCTTGTTGAAACCGACGCGCCGCGCTCAACTTAATGCGGCACTGTACAAAGCAGCTGCCGTTGTCCGGCCACCACGTTCGCAGTACGAAACAGAACTTCAATTGTCAAAGGACGATTTCTCGAAGCGCATCTTGGTGGTTGATGATAATGAAGTTAATCGCAAGGTTGCGAAGGAACTTCTCTCGCTTCGGGGCTATATTGTAGACTTGGCTGAGGACGGCGAACAAGCCCTTAGGATGGCAAACGAATTGAAATACGCTCTGATCTTTATGGATATCCAAATGGGTGGTCTGGACGGATGCGAGGCGACAAAACGAATCCGTGCAAACGACAAAGGAGCATCTCAAACAGCCCCGGTGATTGCCCTAACTGCTCATGTTTTGGATTCCGATCGGGAGCGCTGTATTGAAGCAGGAATGGATGACCACCTTGGAAAGCCGGTACGATCACTTGAATTAGACGGATTGCTGAATAAGTGGCTCAGACACTCTGAGCCCTTGATTGATGCAGCGTAGTAACACCGCTGAGCTGGCGCGTAATCGTAGTGCCCTGCAAGTGCCCCAGCTATATCGCCTTGAAAACAGCGTCAAGGCTTGCCTTGGCGTCCCCGAAAAGCATGCGGGTGTTTTCTTTGAAGAAGAGAGGGTTTTGGACGCCCGCGTAGCCGGTTGCCATGCTTCGCTTAAGCACGATGGTGGTCTTGCCTTTCCAACATTCCAAAACCGGCATTCCGCCGATCGGGCCATTGGGATCATCTAATGCCGAAGGATTGACGATGTCGTTCGCGCCGATGACGATAGAAACATCCACTTTGGGGAAATCATCGTTGATCTCCTCCATCTCGTAAACGATATCGTAAGGCACCTTGGCTTCGGCGAGTAAAACGTTCATGTGACCTGGCATCCTTCCGGCAACGGGGTGGATCGCGAACTTAACGTCAACTTTCTTGGCACGCAACGCTTGAGTGATATCTTGAACAACGTGTTGAGCCTGGGCCACTGCCATTCCGTATCCGGGGATAGTCACAACGTGCTTCGCTTCGCGCAAAAGCTCGGCCGTTTCCTCGGCCGTGATTGGAATGACTTCGCCTTGCTCCTCACTGCCAACCGCCGCCGTCCCCTCGCTGGCGCCAAATCCTCCGGCAATAACCGATAGGAATTTACGGTTCATCGCCTTGCACATGATCGAGCTGAGAATAGCGCCGCTAGAACCGACGAGGGCGCCAGTAACAATCAGCAAGTCGTTACTCAACATGAAGCCGGTAGCTGATGCCGCCCAACCTGAATAACTATTGAGCATGGACACCACAACCGGCATATCCGCTCCGCCAATCGCCATGACCATATGAATGCCAAGGACCAGAGCGATCACGGTCATGATCAGGAGAGGCTGCAACCCCGATCCTGCTGCCGATTGGTTCACAAAAGCGATCCCGAACCAGACGGTCGCTAACAGGAGCCCAAGATTAAGATAGTGTCGACCGGGAAGAGTGAGTGGTTTGCCCCCGATCTTGCCCGAGAGCTTGCCAAATGCAATGATTGAGCCCGAAAACGTAACCGCTCCGATGAACACTCCAAGGTACGTTTCAACGTCGTGGATGGTTTTCTCCACGCCGGAAACATGCCCGTCGGGACCCAAAAAGCTCGCGAACCCAATTGCGACCGCCGCCAAACCAACAAGGCTATGTAAAATCGCAACCAGTTCGGGCATCATCGTCATCTGAACCCGCTGCGCGGCGAAAAGCCCAATTCCTCCCCCAACCGTAAGTGCGCCTAGAAGCAGCGCGTGATTTCCAGTGACCTTACCTACGATGGTCGCGATCAACGCGATTGCCATCCCGATAATGCCGTACCAGTTTCCGCGCCGTGCCGTTTCCTGTTTTGAGAGTCCGCCCAGGGCAAGAATGAAGAGGATGGTGGCGAGGATATAGGCTACAGTAATGGTTCCGTCGTTCATAACAGCCTCCTCACTTCCTAAACATTTCAAGCATTCGCCGGGTAACTCCGAAACCACCAAAGATGTTCACACTCGTGAGCAACACGGTTCCCGCTGCAAACCAACCAATCACGGGATTCGACGAGCTAATCTGAAGCAAAGCCCCGATGATGATAATGCTGGAGATCGCGTTCGTAACACTCATCAAAGGGGTGTGGAGGGCGGCGCTCACATTCCAAATCACCATGTAGCCGACGAAACAAGCGAGAACGAACACTGTAAGATGAGCCATAAACGCAGGCGGGGCAACGGCACCGAGACCAAACAAGACAAGCCCGCCCAAAACGGCTGCGACAAGTGGCCCGACCGGCGACGACTTCCGCGTGAGCAAAACGGGTACGGAAACTGAGGCGGGCTTGGCGGGCGCCACCGAAAGCGTTGGAGCCGGGGGCGGCCAAGTCGTAACTCCATCCTTACAGACAGTCGCACCGCGGATGACCTCATCGTCCATATCTACAACGATTTGCCCGTCTTTGGCGGGGGTTAATTCAGTGAGCAAGTGTCTCAGGTTCGTCGCATAAAGCTGGCTCGATTGAGCCGCTAGTCGGCTTGGCAAATCGGTGTATCCGATGATGGTAACCCCATGATGCACGGCGACTTTGCCCGGTTCGGTCATCTCGCAGTTCCCCCCTTGCTCGGCGGCGAGATCCACGATCACGCTGCCATTTTTCATGGACTCGACCATCTCGCGGGTGATCAAGCGGGGCGCTGGCTTTCCAGGGATGAGCGCCGTGGTAATGATGATGTCAACGTCCTTGGCTTGTTCCGCAAAGAGCGCCATTTCGGCGCGGATGAACTCCTCGCTCATGACCTTGGCGTAACCACCCTCACCCGAGCCATCCTCACCATCGAAATCCAACATCAGGAACTCCGCGTCCATGCTTTCGATTTGCTCTTTTACTTCCGGGCGAGTGTCGAACGACCGCACGATCGCACCCATGCTCTTGGCCGTCCCAATCGCGGCAAGACCGGCAACTCCGGCCCCAATCACGAGCACTTTCGCCGGCAGAACTTTTCCCGCCGCGGTGATTTGCCCCGTGAAGAAGCGACCGAAATGTTGCGCAGCCTCAATCACAGCGCGATATCCCGCAATGTTCGCCATCGAGCTCAGCGCGTCAACTTTTTGCGCACGAGAAATGCGTGGAACACTATCCATCGCCATGGCAGTCACGCCCTTCTCGGTGAGCAATCTCAACAGTTCAGGGTTCTGCGCGGGCCAAATGAAACTGATTAGCGTTTGACCAGACTTGAGTCTCTCAACTTCGGCCAAGTCTGGCGCGCGAACTTTGAGCACGATCTCTGCCGACCAAATCGAATCGCGGTCACTGATTGTACAACCTGCCGCCACATAGGCGTCGTCAGAATAACTCGCCGACTCACCGGCCCCAGATTCGACTGAGACTTCGAATCCTAACTTAATGAGCTGAGCGGCTACCTCGGGCGTGGTCGCAACCCTGCACTCGCCCGGCCAAATCTCCCTAGGAACGGCTATTTTCATTCGACAAAATAACCGCTTCTTTGCGGCTGCAGGTTACCCGGTTAAGGGGAACCCGTCCAATGTGTCCTGACCTCCAGGGCAACATAACTCTACAATGCCACCGCTAAAACAGCGCTAATGGGTGTTAAGGCGTAACGGTTAACTGCTTCGTAGTTGTACTACCGTAGAATGTGGCCGTAAACGTAACCAGCTGAGTCGAAACAACCGGAAACGTCTTGCAATAGAAGTTCTTCGCCGAAACACCGTTAGTCATCGCCGTATTAGTCGGGGAGATCGTCGCAACCGAAGGCGTATCCGATGACAGATAAAGCGCCATTGTTCCAATCGCGGGCTTGTCGATGGAGACATTCCCAGTGAGGCCTCTGCCTCCCTTGATCGTGGTCATTGCTAGGTTCATGGTCGTCAGCGCCGGCTTTGGACGCACGGTGATCGTGTTCGAAGCATTGATTCCCTGACAGTTCGCCGTCACCGTAACGAGGGTATCCACCACTACCGGAACGCCATAAACAAAGAAGTTAGCATTCTGTTGCCCTGCGGGAACAGTCATCGTCAGCGGCGTGGTTAGCTTGAAACTGTTATCGCTAAGATTCACAACTCGGTTCACCGCCGAGGTGGTGTTAAGTCCAACCGTCCCTTGCCGACTCTGGTCCGAATACACCACCGGATACTGGAACGACACACTCACCGGTCCAATATTCGCGGCTACGAAGTTCTGATTGTAAGCATCCGGCGCGATCGTCACATCCTTTGTTGAGGGGAAGAAAATCTTGTCGTTGTGCGTCGGCTGAATCGTGTAGCTCCCGGGCTCCAAGCTCCCCGCAGTGTAATCGCCGTACACATCCGTCGTCGCCGTACCAACAATCGTCGAACCTTGCTTGATGTTCACCACTGCGCCGGCAACTCCAACCGAGTTTTGCGTGATCCGGCCCTTGATCGCCAAAACTTCCTCTCCGGGATTAGCGAACATGAATGCGACCTCGCTGGCAATGAGGGCACGATTATAGATCTGAACGTCATCAATCAGCCCCGTGAAGTAGCCCACATAGCCCGGTCCACTAAAGAAAACCGCGCCGATGCAAAGATCGGCAGCCGTTGCCACAACCGGAACGTTGGGCTTTGTTACCTCCAGGACCCCATCCACATACATCTTTGTGCTCTCCCCAAACTCCGAAGTTATCACAACGTGCTTCCAGTTCCCGGTCGTCACGCTGGACAGCGAGGTCAGTTCATTTCCGGGTGAAGTTGATTCAATGTACAACGCCTTATTGGCCGCCCCGAACGGCCCGTTTGCATTGAACCCAAGCAAGTACCCCGACTGAAGCGTCGCGTAGTGCTTCGCCACAAAGAAATCTTCCGCCGTGCTTGTCGTCTTAATCCAACCCGAAATCGAATACGAGGTCGCCGTCAAAGGCAGAACATTGCCAATTCGAACGTAGCCACCGCCCAGCCGCGTGAGTTGCAGGCAGTTCCCCATCATCCCGCCCGGCACAAACGCCGCATCGCCAAAGAGCGTGCCATTGAACCCCGAAGCGCTGCTATCCGCGGCCGAACTTCCCGAAGCCTCGTCCAACCGCCAATGCCCCGTAACATCGGCATGGGCACTCAAAACGGCACTAAGCAGGGACAGCAAAAATAGAAAACGCAAACAAGCTCGCATGGCAACATTAATCTACAATGCCGCCGCTAATGAACCGCTAATGGATCTACTTCAGAGCAAGCTCAGCTCGAACTTCCGCTGCGTTGAAGTAAGGCCTGCCCGATTTCAAGCGGATCATGATCTCGCTGAGAGCTCGCCAGGACCTAGTATAATTACTGTATTATCTATCTATCTATCTATCTATCTCCGCTAGTAGCGGTGTAACATCTTAGACTATGGGTAGTAAAACACTTCGGTATTTTGCGCTTGTTTGGATGCTCTCATTGTTTTCCATAGGATCCTCTCAGGCGGACCCCTGGGGAACGAAAACCAAAACTGTGGGTAATGCCCTATTCAAGATCACGTTGGCTATTCCGCGAGTTACTGCGGATAATCATAAGATTTCCGGTACGCGGGTGCCTGTAACTTGCACGGGTACCGCTCAAGTCGCTTCGGGAAGTGATGAGAACCCGGTCGGGCAAGTTAGGCTCAAGCACGTAACTTTAACGATTGGAGGAAATCTTGTATTGGATGACCTCTACACGGTATCATTCGCCGATCTGCAAATCAGTGATCAACCGGCTCCCGTCGAAGGTGGAGCCAACGAGCAAGGGGGAAGTGGAAGTTTCTTTCCTGATGTCCGGGATCCGCGCGACCCATTTTTTGCAAGCACAAAATTTCCCCACAACACCGTAGTTCCGATCGTTCTTACGGTTACATTCCGAGCCAAAAGACAGGGCGGACAAGAGGAGGATGTTGTGGTGGGTCCACTTACAATTTCGCCCAAAGCCTATAATCGTGTGACTATGTGGCGCACGTATGTTACCGTAGCGGGCGGGTCGCTTAACGCTGATCAAGAGGCGTGGACAGCCGCATCATATGATCAAGCTAAAGGCTGGCACGAAGATGCGAACTATGCAGTTTCTGCAACCACCTCTGCAACCAAATCCCAGTTGCTCACTGATTTTTCTTTGAGCACCGGTCTGTTTGGAATCACACACGGAAGCGCGACCGATGTCACTGACTCGACTGGGGTTGGGGCGGGGCATTCGATGACCTGGTCCGAAATTGAGACTGGCATAGGTGATCGCTATTCAGTTCTGTTTCCCCCCGTAAGCCATGCGTTTATGTACGCCTGTCAGACAATTCCCAACATGGCTGCTGCATTTTTTTGGCTATGGCGGGAGCCATTGGCTTCGACTGGAGACGCGATAGATAGTGCTAGCTACGGCTTTAATAAGTCATACGGATTTTGTATTGAAGAGCATTTACACATTGACTACCTATTCAACAAATACGATCAGGGCCATGTCGCTTATTGGGCCGTTAAGCTCGCCAATGACAATGCCGGAATCCCCGAGCTACTTGGCCCAAGGGGAAGCAAGGCGCCTTTAATAGTTGAAGGAGACAGTAGCTTGGCCACGTTTAAGCACGTGTATCTATCGCTCGCAGTTCGTGAAGCGTTAACCGCCCCATATTATGAGTACGCGAATTGGAAGTGGGTTGCCCCATATACCCCCTAGGAGATAAAGTCTGATTGTTATGATAAAGTTCTTCACCCTGTTTCTTGTAGGAGCATTTTGCAATCAAGGTGACGCACCAGTGCCTCAAGCGGAAATGAAACACATTTTTCGCAGTTTAGTTGAGATATCCAGACCGTCCAATTTGGAAAAGATTCGGCAGGACCTGGCGGGATCTACGAGTCTTCTTGCTCGATCCAGCGATGGAACCATGCAATTCGGAAGTGGATTTGCGATGGTTAACTACACTGCCCGCGGGCATTTTCGGGGGTATGCGTGTATGCTGATACCAAGGGATCGACGCCCCGAACGGCCCAATGATGACCTCATCGCCGAAGCAAAGCAAGTAATGCAGCTTTTGAATATATGGGGTGACACTGTCAAATACTCTATTGCAGTTGGACCTTCATGGAACACCGTAACCGCATCACCGTTCGTGGGACCTCTTCAATGCCTTAATGATGCGACTGTCCGTTTTGATGCCAGGAGCGGGGCGTTGGAGGAGATCACGATGTGGGACCGGCTTGATTACACACGATTTGGTCGTGCGCCGCGTGTCTCGGATCAGGCCGCCTTGGCGGGTGCTTGGGCTGCCTATGAGGGCTTCCACCCGTACCGCATTACTGAAGTCGGTGAGGTCCGGCGATATATTGGGATTCCGGCGAGTGCCGAGTTGCGACCGCCAGCGTATCATGAGATTTCTGAGGCTGAATTTGCTAACTTCCGCAATTTAACCGCGCTTCCGCTTTACTATTTTGATTTTGTCAACGCAGAAGCAGGGCCAACACAATACGGTTCGCAGCAGACTGTTGTGGTCAACGCCTTAACGGGAAGGGCAATTGTGATTTATCCCAGTGACCAGCGTGGTAATGCCGCAACCCAGAAGAGGTTCCAACTCCCAAAGAGCGTTTACGTCGGGTTGAGAGGCACATCAAAGACGTGGAAGGTTGTTGCAAGCAAAGGGACCAAACCCACCAGCACCGCGGTTTGGATCAAGTTAGGAAAGAGCTATTTGGACGCTCGGTACGCCAGTCGGGAGAAGCTACTTTACTTGCCCTGCGGAGGCGGTTACACCGCTTACTCCGTAACCGCGAGCTTAGCAAAGCAGTTAATAAAAGCTACAAATACGCGAAAACCTTTCGCTCGAGATCGTCGATAACAACGCTAATAAATGGGACCGAGGGTAGCAACACCGGATTTGGGACCGGTTCTGACTTAGGGTTATGTAGTTGCGAGCTCAGCGCGAATCTCGGCGGCATTGAAGTAAGGTTTGCCCGATTTCAAGCGGATCATGATCTCGCTGAAAATCTGCCAATCGCTCTTCGCTTCGCCCGGCGATTGCAGGATCTTTTGAATCTCCTGCACCTGCCCTTCCATGTTCGTATAAGTCGCCGTGTGCTCGTTCGGCATTTCCATCGGAAGCACCACGCTGGCGTAGTTCACGGCCTCGGTATGATGCGTGGATTGAACCACGAGGAAGGGAACATTCTCCAGCGCGTTGGTCACTTCGGCGGTAACAGGAACGTTCCCCACCACCCAAAGCGCGCCAATCGAGCCGTCGGTGCAGCCTTTCAAAATGCCGTGCGTGTTGAATCCCTCTTTGCCCGAAACCACAGCCCCGCCTTGGATGCAATCCGGCAGAAATCCCATCTCCTGCGCGCCTTGATCATTTACGCCCAGCGCGTAGCAGTTGAACTCCATGTTCAATGTCATCGCCAAACCGCCCAACGTCTCCAAAGCATCTTGGCCCTCGTCGCAGTTGAAAAGGCCGTGAGTCGTAACAATAACCCCGCCCTCGCCAAAATTCTTCGCAACTTCTCTCAGCACATCCGCCGAAATCTCTGAACCTGCCGCCGCATCTTCTACAGTAGGCAAAGCCGCCTTGGTTGCATCGGGCACCTTCGCGGCGCCCGCTTCAACTGCCGCAGCAAGCAAAGCATTCGCCATCCAAGCTTCTTGCCCCGGGCGATAGCGAAGAACGGTTTGAGCAAACTCCTCAACCTCGTTCCCCTCATGATGCGCAACAATCACCTTCGTGCCGTTATTGAGCCAAGCCTTCCGCAAACGCAAGAACAAAATGGGCTCATCGTCGGCAAGGCTTGTTCCAAAGATTAGCACCGTTTTCTTGCTCTCGAAATCCGCGATTCGGGTCTGAACTTGATTTTGGCCCATTAAATTCTCGAGCCGACTCTCTCTGCTTTGGAGGTTCTTAGTCCAACGGTGGTCGAGGTTGTTTGATTTGAACTCCTCGCGCATCAATCGCTGCAGCAAATAATAGCCTTCGTTCGAAACTTTGTCGTCGGCAAGGGCCGCAACTTTGTTCTCACCGATTTTGAAGTGCTCCATGATCGCGGCATATGCCGTCGGCCAATCGGTTTCTTCCAGGCGATCACCGTTTCGTATCAGTGGCTTGGTCAGGCGGTTGGTGGCGTTGTAGGCTTCGTGACCATATTTGCCCTTATCGCACGTCCACTCTTCGTTAATCGCCTCGTTGGTGCGACCGTTGATGCGCACCATCTTGTTCACGCGGTAATCAAACCAGATGTTGCAGCCGTTACTGCAAACCGTGCAGATCGAGGGCTTGGTTTGCAGGTCCCACGGGCGGGCTCTAAAGCGATATTCGGCGTTGGTCAAAGCCCCCACCGGACAAATCTCGATGACGTTGCCGCTGAACTTCGAAGTGAAGTCGCGCAGTTCAAAGGTCGAAGGCTGCATTTGCGCGCCGCGGAAGCGGAACGCCAGCTCGGCGTCGCCCGAAATCTCTTCGGTAAAGCGAACGCAACGGCCGCATTGAATACAGCGTTCCAAGTCTAAAGTTACATATTTCGAGAGGGCGAAGGCTTTCTTGGCGTGGCGCTTGGCTTCGACAAATCGGCTGGTGCTTGGACCATAGAACAACGTGTTGTTCTGCAGCGGACACTCCCCGCCCCGGTCGCAAATAGGGCAATCCAACGGGTGGTTGATGAGGAGGAATTCAAGGACGCCTTTCCGGTCGCGGTGCACCATCTCCGAATCGGTATAAACCACCATGTTCGGCTGGGCGGGCAAAGTACAGGCGGCTTGAGGCTTGGGCATCGTCCGAACGGAACCATCGGGCTGCTTAAACCCAACTTCCACCAAACACATCCGGCACATCCCCACCGGCTTCATTCGCGGGTGATAGCAAAAGATCGGGATTTCCAGGCCAAGCCGCTTTACCGATTCAACAATCAACTCGCCGTTCGGAACCTCAACTTCGATGCCGTTGATGGTAAGACTAATCGTATCACTCGCCACTGCTGCCATGAACCTGAAGTCTACCCGTGGCTAGGCACAAAAAGGCCGGCCACCTTTGGAGGTGACCGGATGTTGTGGGCTAGTAGATCGAAAAACCGTAGGACGGGAAAGGCAACGTCCCAGCGTTGGCCATTTCGCTCCACCTGCCATCCAAGATCATAGCTGGCTTTATGTAATAGTTTCCCCGCTCCCAGATCTGGATAAAGCGATCCCACGAGCTCCACCAAACGTACTCAGCGTTTGGCGCTAAATAGATAGGAGGGCTCACGGGAAAGTTCCGAGCATTGATCAGCTGATTAGGCCCCCAGTAGCTCGTGGCTATTCTGAACGGCACTTGCGGGTGGTCGCGCGCGATGTTCCAAACTCGCATCCCCGATGACAAGTTTTCGCCCGAGTAAGCTGAGGGCGGGGTCACGAATGGGCCATCCTTGACGATCAAGACGGCCTCAACGCGATCCAAAACTTTCCAGGTCGGGATCGAGTTGTATCGCGCCGCTGTGACCTCGCGTATGTCGTCCCATCGAAATCCCTCCGCATCGAAGATAGCTGCTGATGTGATCGGTCGCTTAAAACCATCGTAGACCCACGCGACGGTCGGTGTACCGCTGACTCGGATCAAATGAATAACTGGCTTCTCCCAAGGGAACGTCTCCAACTCGGAGCGGCTGATGACGCGAACGTTCGGCCATTGAAACTTCCAGTCATCGAAACAGAGGATCGATGGAATCGCGCGCCGGCGACCGCCCTGGATTAGCCAGACCGTAGGTTCGTTGGCAGCTCGCACCAGTTGGCTGACAGCCCCTCCCGGAGAGTGAGTTTTTATCCACTGCAGAGGCGACACGAATCCGTTTGCATCGGACCAGTATTGGTTGCGAACCATTCCCCAACCCTTCCCCGAAGCTGAAGGGGGCAACCCCGCACCTGGATGGCAACCGAGGTGCAAGTGCGATCCGCCCGGATACGGACCAATCTCTCCCAATCGCTGACCCCGCGAAACGCGGGTCCCGACAGCCAACTCATTTCGAATATGACCATAGAGGTACGTAAAACTCACGCCCGTGCTGTCGGTATAAAGTGCGATTAAAGCGCAGTTCCCTGTTCCCCATCCGGAGGTTGACCGATACATTATCACTCCCTCGCCGATGCTTCGGACAACATCGCCGACGTTGGCTGGGGTGTCTTCCCCGATATGATAAAAACCGTCGAAATAGGTGCCCCCGTGCGCCCGATCACGGTTCATGAAGGAGCCGTTAGGATTCATCACTCGGTCGAGCGGAAAAACGAATCCGGTACCGGTGTCGACTTGAGCATCGGCTGGCTTGGCGGCGATCATGGCAACCACTGAGATCGCCAAAACTGAGAATATTTTTTTCATTTTTTGTTGTCTCGATTTAAATCGAGCCTCCAACAAAAATCATACGGCACACCCGCCTGTTTTACAAGGAAATTCGCTCGCCGAACAGCACTGTTGAGCTTTTTCGCCGACAAACATTCTCGAAGGATTGCAACATTTAGCAAAGTTACACAAATGCCGGTGTTTTGCTAATCTTCGGTGGGTTGCAAAAGAAAGAGGGCATCGTAAACGCCGCAACTTGAATAACGCTCCCGAAGGGCAACGTCGCCCGTCCATTTTTCCTTGGAGAGCCACCGTCGCAGGCCGTCGAATTCATAGCGGTGAATGACCTGGATCGGTCGATCAAACTGCTTGACAATAAATTTGATGGTCTTTCGCGGGGGACCAACCGCGGCTCCGTCTCTTGTTTGCCGGTCGACCAAATCGGATTCGGAGAGAGAAATCTGCTTCTCGATTTCCTGAGTCTTGAAAAAGACGTCACCAATGTTCATGCCAAGCTGACGCCTTGCGATTCCGTATGCGAAGAAATAGCGGAACGCGGCCTCGAACGGCTGGCTACCGGTTAGCAAGTTCCAACGTGGATCCTTCTCAAATTCATAGCAATTGTGTTTAAGCACATCACTATCCGCTGTTAACAACCTAATTCCAGTATCATCGCCCTCAGCGTTGCTGAGGAAAACAGTAACGTGAAGCAGCAAGCGATCCTGCGTACCTCTCATCGCCGCTCGGGCGATGTCTAGTAGCGTCCCATTGGACGTATGATCCAAGCTTCCAAACGTATTGCCAAGAAATGAATACAGGATGTTTCCTTTGGAGCGATTGGAGACAACGCGATCAAAGATGAACTTGGGATTGGTCTCGAAATCACCCAATATGCAAACTGGTATTTCCACGGTCGGGCTCGCCTCGTTCCAAGCTTTGTACAGGAGACCGTCGCTTATGTCGATGGGGATGTAGTGTTCGATCCCCATCTGGGCGAGGAGTTTGACGTCTAGCACGCCAGTACCGGGCCCGAGCGACGCCATTGTCTTGAATCCGCTGAGCCCGAATTGCCGGACCATCGACTTGATGTTTTCGTGGTAAACCTCAATCTCCGAACCCTTGGACTTTTCTAGCTTCTCAAAATTTGCTGCCCCAAAGAACCCAAGATACTTGAGTCGCAAGAGCATCTTTTGATCATTGACCTCCATCGCTGCCCTGGCAATACTCGGATCGGCAACGACCCTTATCTCGTCCGGAGGGTAGATTGCCTTATGTGATTTCGGTTCTTTTGGTGGCGCGGCAACCGTGAATGCGGCCCACGCGTCTCTCAACTCATGAGCCATTTCCTTTGTCTTTTCCGCACCTTCGAAGACCGCCATAAATCCATGATGGCTGGCAGCGGTAGGCTTCCTCTGCCTCTTGATGCAGTCCTCGGCGGCTCGGAAGAGCGGTGTGGGGTTTGGCGTTTGGCTTAGGGGCGAATTCGTTAACCTACGGTCATTGTCCTCTTTTGGAGTTGGCGCAGGAAGTTCGCCTTTCGTCCGCATAACTACCTCGATCTGCTTGAAGTTGACCTGAGCCAGCAGCCTTGCCAATACTTCGTGATAAGTTTCTGACATCAGTAGGCACCGCTAATCATCCAGCGCAGATTATGTCACTTTCCGTGCCCTAAAATTTAGAATCGGTTCCTCGGTTCTAGGTCGCTCAAAGCTCCGAAAAGAAGTCCGAATCCATTCTCTTCACGTCGTAGCGTTGCACTAGGCTTACGCCAAGATTCGCTTCGATCATCAGCCCCGCCAATTGAACGCCATCAACAAGTGAAACCTTGTAGTCAATCGTTTTGGCGTAATCCGATGCTTCACGGGTGAAGGTTGATGTTGTGATGAACACTCCTTTCTTCGCGCCTTGACCCGCCAAGGCACCAACGAATGCTTGGATTTCCTTTCGCCCCACGGTGCCGTCGCCCCAGCGCTTTGCCTGGAGGTAGATATTGTCTAAGCCAAGTTTATCTTGCTTGATTACGCCATCAACGCCCCCATCTCCCGAGCGGCCCAAAGTCCTGCCCGCGTCCTCCACCGACCCGCCGTAGCCAAGCGCTAGCATGAGTTTTACTATCAGGTCTTCGAAGAAGGCCGGTGGCATCGCTTTGATCTTTTCAAGCAATTCCTCTGCCAACCTTGAGTTCACTTCTTGATGAGACAGAGCGATAGTCTCTTCCGGAGACGCCGTGCTCGGTTCTAGGAGTTTATTTTGATCTTTTGAAGCTGGCTTCTCCGGTCGGGATCGCGTCTTGAACTCTACGTACTCAGGAAAAACCTCTAGCAACTCGGGCCGGATGACTTGCGGAGCGGTCTTAAGAAACTCTCTGCCCCGCGCGGTTATCTCATATGTTCCAGGTGCGGGCCTGTCTACGAGCTTTGCCGCAAACAGGTAGGTCCCGGTCCAAAGCACTCTGTCAGCTACCCTCGAACGCTTTCGACTTGGAATCAGGTCTTCGCGATCCACCAGGCTCAGATCGAATCGATCCGCCGCCTCTTCGGCAATTTGCGAGACGTGCATCCTTCCCTTCGCGATGAGAATCTCTAGCGTTGGTCGGAAAAACTTATAGAACTCGGGAACAGCCACGAATAATCATAGCCGGACGGTGCTGGCTTTCGCAAAAGATCCACCAACGATTACGATTCGGTAAAGTCTATCCGGACCAGACCCCACGAGTAGCCACATGGCAGACTTCACTTTCACCGATGAAGATCGGATGTTCCCGGTTTATTGCGTAACGTGCAAAGCACACGTTCCGCGAGCCATGTCAAATGCGAACTCGGGAATGTGTCCAACCTGTCAAGCTACGCAGGTTCAACTGCAAGCTACACAACAAGCGCAAGCCGCTGCCCAAGCCCAAGCAAACCAGGCAGCGCTCGCGGCACAGCAAGCGCATGCGCAATCCGTGTTTGCCGTCCGAACTGGGATCGGAGCATGCCCGAAGTGTAACTCTCAAAACCTGACGCCATTTGCCAAACAGCACCAGGACAATTCTAAAGTCATGACCGGCTGTTTACTCGGCATGTGCTGTTTGTGGCCCCTCTTATTCATCGCGCCGTTGCTCGGCAAGCAAGTGACTCAAAGATACTTGCACTGCAACTACTGCGGCAATGAGTGGTTTGTTGGCTAGTCTCCAATCCCAAGCGAGTGCCGAACGCTCCTTAGCTTTATCCCAAAGTTCTACAGCATTAACTCGGCAAGAAAATGTAAAGCCCCACCCTTCCAAAGCAACGTCTCGGCCCGAATTTGCAATGGCCTGCCGCTACAATTCAATGGCTTGGCAACAAAATCCACAGGCTCGAGCTTCAAATGCAAAGGTTCGGGGTTCGGGCGTTCGGAGATTTATGAACCCCTCCTCATCGCACATCCGGAGATGACGAAGGTCCTCCCCTTGGAGGGGAGGAAGGCTATCTCCCCCTCCAAGGGGGGAGTCCTCGCCGCTCCCGCGTGCGAGGGTGGGGGTTCAATTTTTTGATCTTGTTCAAGGGAAAGTCTGCCACCTCTTTGGCTTCAACCGGAGTTGGCGAGGGGCTTCCCCCGCCGGGGCCTGGGG
>JBEBHJ010000122.1:0-2828 GCA_040081075.1 Fimbriimonadaceae bacterium
ACCGTAAGAATCATGCCAACGCCACTCACTTTACAAAGTAGCAGGCACTTTCCAAGTGCCGTGGCCACGCAAACGATGGTATCTGCGGACGGCACACGGAGTGTGCCTGCTAGTGCGCCTTTGAAGGCGTTTGAACAGTAGGGTGGAAGTCCCTTCCGGGGTAACGTTACCGCCTCGAATCCAACAGAGGTAATTGCGTTTCCGTGAGGAAAGGTGAGGAGCAACCTGAGGAGAATAACCAGTCCGAAGCGAAAGCGAACTCGATTCGGCCAAGCCAACCGGGGAGGTACCTGGCAAACAATAATCCGAACCCTTGTGAGTGCGACGGCAACCCCTTGATCCTTTGTATCGATCAGCCCGTGGGGTAGACACACACAACCATTTCTGGGTGCAGTAACGCGCAGATGCTGGAAAATGGGGAATGGCAATGCGGTGGTTGGAGTCGGAATGGTTAGAAGTTCAAGCGAGATAAGAAGGGAGAGCTGTTAATGGCCAGGATACTGTCGTTTGGTAATAATCCCAGCCGGAGATACTGGGTCACCAACTCCAGGTCGTCAGTTGAATCATCAGGGCTGACGGAGCGAAATCACTGATAATAATACCAAGCAATGGCAGGCTAACCCAATAACAGCAGTCAGAAACGCCATAGTAGCTATGAAGTCAAGACAACATAACTTGATGGAGCCAAGGGCGGAAAGGAAAGCAGAAGCGACAATGACCAAACATGGAAAACGTAAACGAGATTACGTAGCGATCACAGTGCCGTTCGCGGCTACCCAGAAAGCAGAGACACCGGGCGTTGCCCAGTGGGCTCATCCACTTGTTTGGACAGAGAGCATGTTGACGACACTTTTAGAAAACAAAGTGAAAGGTGGAAAATGGCACACGTTATTTGACAAGGTAATGAGCGAACGCAACCTGAGCGTGTCAGCAATGAAGGTTGTTGACAAGAAGGGTGCTGCTGGGGTCGATCGGCAGACCGTAGAGGTCTTTTTCGAACGACACAAGGAAGAAATCGAACAACTACAAACTGAGCTAACGGATGGTAATTATCGCCCTTTGCCTGTTCGTCGAGTCGAAATTCCCAAACCTGGCAGTAATGAGAAGCGAGCGTTGGGCATTCCGACGGTGCGTGATCGCGTTGTGCAAACAGCGTTGTTGCATGTACTGGAGCCAATCTTTGATCACACGTTCCATGAGAGAAGCTTCGGTTTTCGGCACGGACGTGGCTGCCACGATGCCCTTCGGTGCGTCGAGGCTTTGCTCAAAGATGGGTATGTCTATGTGGTGGATGCAGACCTGAAAAGCTACTTCGATACAATTCCGAAAGATCGCCTGCTTGAACTAGTGAAGCAGAAAATCTCGGATAGTGCGGTGTTGCAACTAATCAAGAAATATCTTGACCAGGAGATTATGTCCGAACTAACAACGTGGACACCCGAAGCGGGAGTGCCTCAAGGGGCAGTTCTTTCTCCGATGTTGTCTAACGTCTATCTCAACCCATTGGATCACATGATGTCGGCCAAAGGCTTTCAGATGGTCCGCTATGCAGATGACTTTGTCATTCTCTGTCGTAGCGAATTTGAAGCAGAAGCGGCACTATCAGAAATCCGAACATGGGTGGAGGCATCGGGCCTAAGCCTACATCCCGAAAAGACGCATATAGTCGATTCTCGCGAGAAGAGTTTTGCATTTCTGGGCTATTCTTTTCGGGGACGTTTTCGGTTTCCTCGAGCGAAGACTCATCAGAAAGTAGTCGCACGCATTCGCGAGTTAACCCCTCGCAAATCGGGTGAATCACTAGAATGCATGATTGCAAGAATCAACAAATCGCTTATTGGCTGGTTCAATTACTTCCGTCATTGTTTCTGGAATATCTTTGAGGTTTACGATGCGATGGTGCGGCGGCGACTTCGTCGCTTGCTCCTGAAACGCAATCGTAAGAATCCTCTCCGGTTGCCCCGAACTAATCGTTGGCCAAATTCGTTCTTTACGGCACATGGACTATACAGCCTGAGTGAAGCCCATGTTCGTTTCGTTCAATCCACAGGAACCTGCTGACCGGAGAGCCGTATGCGGGAGAACCGCCTGTACGGTTCGGAGGGAGGGGAGCCGCAACCCAATGCGGCTTTCCTACCCCTATCTTTGTAAAGTGAGTGCCATTTGGCTAACGCCTTGTGGCTGATCAATAAATCCCCTGTGAATAATCGAATGACTTAAAGGCATTGGTCGAGGATCATCGTTGCAGCTCGTACTAGGTCCGGTTCGCTCGCGATTGGAACTCGCTGGATGCTTGGCATCGATCGGAACCAGATTTCTTGTCGCCGAACAAATTGTCGGGTATGAGCCTTGACCTGCTCGACCATATCCTTTTCTTTGACGGTACCTTTCAAAAATTCCAGCGGTTCCTTGTACCCAACCGCTTGTGCTGCAGTTCTTCCGAAAGCACCGAATTTGGCGATCAGCGCCCTCACCTCGTCGAGCAAACCTCGACTGAACATCCCGTCGACGCGTTGATTCACGCGGCCATGTAGCTGTGTTCGATCCCATGCAAGTGCAAAACACTTGCAGGTTTTTGGCCCTTGGACCTGTTCGAATTGATTTTGCCAGTGACTTAGTGGCCGGCCTGTAATCTTCGCAACCTCCAAGGCTCTGGTCATGCGACGAATGTCACCGTCGAGGATCTTGAATGCCGAAAGCGGATCCACCTGTTCCAAACGTTTGCGAAGGGATTCCATGCCGAACGCTGCTACATCCGATTCTACTGCGGCCCTAAAATCCCAATCCGCCGGTGGGCCAAGAAACATGCCGCAAAAGAGGGTTTTGAT
>JBEBHJ010000003.1:0-102354 GCA_040081075.1 Fimbriimonadaceae bacterium
GGGTGTTATCGCTCGGCACTGAAGCTTAGAGCGGGACTACCACTTTTCGGTTCGCCACAAGCCCCAAACCTTTGGCTCTTCCCACTCTTCGGGTGGCTCTTGGCCGTTTAGGCGCAGGGCGAGGAAGATGAGGCCGACATGCCAACCATCGTGCCACACCATATGTTGCAACAGTAATACAGGATTGTTGTAGGTTACGTTCTCGCCAACCATCGGGCCGCATCCGTTGGCCAAGCCTCTTTGAACGGCTTCACGAACGGCTGAGCCACTGGCTACGAGGTTGGCTTTGATGGCTTCTAGGTCATCAATCGGGGTTCCTTGATCGTCGGAGTACGACCTCACTAAGCTGGCGGCCAAATCAGGTGCGACTTGAGAGAGGAAGAACTTACGGACGCTGTGCATATGGGCCAGTTGAGCATCCAAAGGCATTCCATCATCCGAAGGCGTAACATGGCGGTTTGCCTCATCAATAAGAGTGCATACGTTGCTAACGATCTGGCACTGCACGTCCCATGATTCAAGAAGGGCTTCGGTGATATCCATTGGATGCAGAATACCTTTGCCTGTGACGGTTTCGAGGGGGTCGTTCGCGAAGTTTAGCTTCAGCGGTGATAAGGGTCTTTTCCAAGGCACCACAAGTACGTCGTGATTTGGCCAGCATGATACCACTCGTGGGCCGCGATGTTGCGGAAAACTTCATGCATCGGAATGGCCTCGAGACAAAGTCCCTCCCACCAATCATCCTCGGGAAAGGGCAAAAGTTCATTGAGATCCCCTTCAGACATCTGGTCGAGGTACCGAAGCGTCTCGGACCTCGCGCCGTCCAACGCCTGCTTCCAATCCTCCAGAGTTTCGAGGCGAGATCCAGGATCATCCATTTCGACCCACTCAGCTTGACCCTTCCCTTTTGCAAAGTTCAGCAGTTCGACTTCCTTTCCCAGGATCTCAAATAGTTGCCCGCGTACTGTACGCATCCCCTCACCCGGCCGCCAATCCAGCCGATCATCCGTCATGCCTGCTAGGGTTTGGAAGAGGTCTCGGCGGACATAGTCAAGCCTTGCTTTCAGCAGAGTATGGATAGGCTGCACTTGACTCATCTCTAAACCGAGCCTAGTTTGGCACAACCAGTCCGGCACGTTGATATACTCAACTCATGATCCTTGAGTTTCAAGCCGAAGCGATCAGTTGGCGCGGCCCTGCTCCATTTGTGTTTGTACCGGTACCGTGCGAGCTTTCGGCGGATATCAAGGAGGTCGCCTCGACGCTCACCTACGGCTGGGGGGGTCATTCCGGTCACGGCTCGGATAGGTGAAACGACTTTTACGACTTCGCTCTTTCCTCGGCAGGGTCTTTACCTGGTGCCGGTGAAGGTAAGAGTTCAGAAGGCAGAAGATGTCAAAGTTGGAGATGTTGTGCCCGTTCGTCTAGAGTTTGCAATGGGCTGAACCTTTCATGTCGAACCTCGGAGAATGTCGCTTATAATAGAAAAATGGTCATCGTTGCGTTAGCCTATGCCGTCGCCTCGACATCCTTGTATGCTCTGGTCGAAGTCCACGGCAAGTCCTTTGTCATCGCTTACGAGGACGAGCCCAACAGCAGCATTCAACTCCCCTTACCTCGAGCGATCCGAGCCCAGATGCCGACCGGATTTCAGTTGAAGGTTCAACCGACGGATGCACTAATGTCCAAATCGGTTCTTGAAGGCCCAACCGGAGATACCATCCTTGAGCTGAAATTCAAGGCATTGAAAAAGGACAAGAAGATCAACATTGAGTGGCGTTGCCAAGTCGTTGTGGACATGATGGAGTCGTTTTACGCCGTCCCGCCGAGCGTGCCGTTCCCACAAGAATTCCCCGAAGAGGCACGACCGTGGCTCCGGGCTTCCCTATTTGTGCAATCAGACGATAAACGAATCAGGGACAAGGCTCTAACCTTTCGTGGTAACGATGTCATCGACACAATCAACAAGACCATGAGCGGAATGTCGACAATCTTGGGGCAACAGAAAAGTCAAATGGCCGCAGATTGCTCGGCCGTAGCCACTCTGACGAATACAGGGTCGTGCACGAACAACGCAAACCTTCTTGCTGCCCTTTTGCGCGCAAACGGCATTCCCACACGAATCCTTTCCGGCTTTCCTACTTGGGCTGGGAGCCCCTATCAAACCCACTACATCGTGGAAGCCTATGTCCCAACCGTTGGTTGGTATCCGCTCGAACCAACTCTCTTGGCAAAAGGCTGGACTTGCCTTGGAATGCCGATCGCCTCGGTTGTCTCTGTAGAGAATGAAGGGTTGGGGGTTCGAAGATTGCAGGGAGCCGCCGGCGTACCTTTTCTATCGCTAACCGAGGCGTTTGGCAAGATTATCGATCGGGGTTCCCTTACCAAGACATTTTGTGATCATGAAGCCAAGACACTGGGGGCGGTCACTGAAAAGGATTGGATTGAGGCAAAGACCAAGTGGAGCAATTGGCGAGAAGCGGCGAAAGTTGATGCCGCAGATCTCGCTCCGCCGAAGTTTGTTCGTGGAATCTAAGGCGACGGCGCGGTGGGTACAATTCGCCCCTAATGCTCGAAACCTACTTGGATTTGTTGGACCTCTGCTATTTTGAGGTGACCGAGGCATTCAAAGGTCTCGCCGACGAGAATGTGTGGAAGCGGCCAGCTCCGGGTCTCCTTTCTGTAGGCGAATTGGCGGGGCACATTGCATACGGTGAGGTCGTTCGGTTTGCTGGGGAAAACCCCGATGGAAGCTGTTCAAAAGACCTTACAAACTGCAAGATCAGCAGCCCCCTGCTCGACCCGCGATTCAGCTATTACCCGACAACTCTCGAATCAAACACCTCCGAGGCGCAAATGGCAATGTCGGCATCCCAGGTTCAGGCCGAGCTAGAGCGGGCGCACGCTGAGTCGATGGTTTGCTTGCGAGCCCTCAATCCCGACCTCGCCTCAAGTGCCCCACATTGGGGCGGGAGTTTTAAGGAGTTATTAAAATATCTGATCTTCCATATCTCCTATCACACCGGCCAGATGTATTCAGCTCGCCATCTTCTAGGTGAAGAGACTCCGGATAATTAAGGGCCGACCCGACGAACCATAACCCAGTGATGCATCGCGACTGGACGCAACTTGGTAAACCCACGTCGCTCGAACATCGGAATCGTTCCGAGATAGATGAACGATCCCGCTACTTTGCGGCCATCCACGTTTTCTGGATACGCCTCAACCAGCCCGCCACCCTCTTTGGCAATCGCCTCAAGTGCCCCATCCAAAGCCAGTGACGACACCCCTCGTCCCCGATACTTCTTATCTACGAAGAAGCAGGAAATCCGCCAATCGGGTTCACGTTCAAGTCCCGGCAGATATTGGCGCTTGAACTTATTTTGCGGCCGAATCTCGGGAGCTCGCCCGTATTGACACCAACCCACCGCAATCTCTCCATCGAATACGACCGCCGCATGAGCCGTCCCTTGACTGACCCTGCGAAACTTGCGGTCTCGTTTGCAAATGGTGGTATCAGCCTCATCCGGAGTCCCTTCATGAAACCCCATGCACCAACATCCGCCCCAGACGCCATTGTGACGCTCGATAAGCGCGGCATAAGCGGGCCAGGTCTCTTCATTTAAAGGTCGAACCGAGAGGTCGCCCATGGGCCGGAGTATACACTTGCGGTTTGGGTATCTTTCGAGAGTGAAGGCTAACCTGGTTGGAACGACCGATGCCTATCTGGCAGAACTCGATTGGAGGGAGGCGCGCGAATCACTTGCACGATTGCGGGCGATCATTCTTGAAGAAGCCCCGGACGCCACCGAATGCATAAGCTATGGTATGCCGGGTTTCAAGCTGAATGGATACCTGTGCGGCTTTGCCGCATTCAAAAACCATTGCTCGTTCTTCCCAGGTGCCATCGCCCTCGATTTTGAGAACGAGTTGAAGGGCTTCAAGCTTTCAAAGGGCACCATCCAGTTCCATCCAGATAAACCGATTCCCGAAGAAATCTTGAGAGCCATCGTTCGTAAGTGCGTGGCCCGAAGAATGACAAAATGACAGATATGAGCGAACACATTCCCGATGATCTTAGCCAAGCTCTTTCCGCGGATTCCGGTGCGCAGACGGCTTGGGATAATCTGACTCAGATCGGACAACGCGATTTCATTGCTTGGATAAACGAAGCCAAACAGGCCGAGACCCGCTCCCGCCGAATTGGCAGGTGCGTCGAAAATCTCGCCAAGGGAAAACGTCGTCCATGCTGCTATGCAGTGGTACCGATGGATCTCTACAAAGCCCTCGGCAACAACCCCACCGCCAAAGCCCACTGGAGCACTCTGACTGCCAACGAAAAGCGAGACTTTTCGGATTGGGTCGAAGATTCCGAAAACAAGGTCACAAGAAAGGCGAGGGTTGAGGAAGCCTGCGCAATGCTAGTTGCCGGCAAGCGATCGAAGTAAGGGCAAAACAGCACCTCAAGTCGGTTCTGACATCATCCGGTACCCGTTACGACCATCGTGATTGTCCCGGACAATAGCATCAAGATTGCATGCCGATCTCTGCGGCGCCTTCCGAGCCATCGTCGTCGTAAAACCACAATCGTTAAGTAAACTTGGATGCATGCAACGAATCACTCCCGCTCTCATGTTCAACGGCGGGGCGAAGGCCGCAGTGGACTTCTACCTTTCGGTGTTCCCTAACTCCAAATTGAAAAGCGAAGAACTTTGGCCTGATGGTAGCCATCTGGCGAGCACATTCGAGCTAAACGGGGTCGAGTTCTTGGCCATCAGTGGTGGCCCCGAGTGCGTTCACACTATGGCCAGTAGCTATATGGTCAACTGCGATACCCAAGAAGAAATAGACCACCTCTGGGACACGCTATCGGATGGAGGAGTCACGCATGCGTGCGGTTGGCTGACGGACAAGTTTGGCGTTGTTTGGCAAATCCAACCCTCGTGGTTTGGCGAAAAGATGAAATCTGGCACTCCTGCCCAGACGAAAGCGATGTTCGACGCGCTTATGCAGATGGTAAAGGTAGACATGGCCGAGCTGCAACGTGCGTTTGAATCAGCGTAACAACTTATTGGCCCCTTTCGACGCGGTAACTGCTTGCGGGAAACTTCGACGGCTCGATTACTCGTATCCATTGA
The DNA here is from genome assembly GCA_040081075.1 of Fimbriimonadaceae bacterium. GTDB lineage: Bacteria > Armatimonadota > Fimbriimonadia > Fimbriimonadales > Fimbriimonadaceae > JANJUB01. The sequence continues at coordinate 5,139 of JBEBHJ010000003.1, forward strand.
GATGCCCGTCTTCGCTTGTTTGCTCACCCTCACCCTTGTTCGCAATGATGTCACAGATCGGCTAAAAGCAATCGACGCTCTGCAGGAGAAGCCATTTGATGGCCAAGGTGACATCAACAAATGGGTCGATGATTGCTATGAGGTGGCAGACAAACGCGGCAAACTCATCCTTTCCTTTTATAAGGCGTATCCCAAGCACGACCGAACAACTGCGCTAATTCGCACGAGGTGGGAAGACTTCGTTGGGCATGTGCGGGTACCCAAACTGCCCAGGCTGGACATGATCAAAGCCGACATTCACCAGTTTCTGAAGGCAAAGCCCCTGCCCGAGCACCGTGCCGTGGCACGAGAGTTCGAGTGCAAAGAAGCGATGCTCCGCCAATGGCGACTCATGCTTGCAAAGGAGTTCAAAGCCTCCGATCCCCAAGCCGCGCCCTTTATTGCAAAAGCTAAAGCGGCTTGCATGGGCTTTCGAAGCGAGTACCCAAATGTCGAAACCGGCGTTTACCTTTTCTACCAATATTCGCAACTGGTCGCCGACTCTGCATTTGAGCGCGAAGCCATCAAGTTAATCGCCGAGTATTATCCGGCGCATTCGCTTGGCCAGGGTGCGGCGGGCCGGTTACGACAACTCGACGCCCTCGGTAAGCCATTCGAGTTCGCTTTTAACGACTTCACGACCGGCCAAAAAGTTGACATGAAAGACTTGCGCGGAAAAGTCGTCTTGATCGATTTTTGGGCCACTTGGTGCGGACCGTGCCGCTTTGACATCGAGACGGTAATGCTGAAAATGTATGATGAGCTCAAGCCGCGTGGCTTCGAGATCGTGGGGATCAGTGGGGATGCTCCGGGAGACGACGGAAAGAAGATGCTTGCGGATTATATTGCCCAAAAGAAAATCGCGTGGCCAACCTTCTATGACGGAAAGGGTCCAAAGGCGGGCATCGCTCAAGATTGGGGTATTTCAAGTTGGCCAACCCAGTTCTTGGTCGACAAAAAAGGAATCTTAAGGTCGATCAAAGCCGACGAAGGCGACCGCAGAAAGGCCATAGAAAACCTACTTGCGGAATGACGAGGAGCTCGGAGTTCACAGGTCGCGGATTCTCTGGCACCTCGACGAGCCTTTGGATTTCACCCGTGGTAGCCTGCAACCTTCGTCTTATCGGGCTCGTTCTAATCTTGTGAGCACTAAGATTGCGCCTTCCAAATCGACACTAGCGCGGCGCAAGTGGGTTCCCCGGTTCTTTTTGGCCTGGGCGATATTTTCGACCCTTTGGCTATCCAACTCCTTTAGAACACAGGGGCTACCCAACGGAGTGCTTGAGCCTGGACCAACCGTTGCGGTCTCGGACCAGAACGACTATCTATCGTTCACCCCACTCAAATCTCTTGGCAACACCGCGCTTGTTTTCTTCTGTGGGTCGGGTGTAGGAGCCCACGCCTACGCGCCAATGCTTCGGCCCATCGCAGAGGTTGGTGTTCCCGTCTTTATCATTAAGTTGCCGCTTAGGTTCGCGCCATTCGATTCCCACAAGCTGGGGGCAATCGAACGTGCCCTCAAGATTCAGAGAGATCATCCTACCCTCACGAAGTGGGTTGTCTCTGGCCATTCTCTTGGTGCGGCTCTCGCGTGTCGAGTGGTGCAATCTAACCCAAATTCGTTTCGTTCCATGGTCCTCCTTGGCACCACTCATCCGAAGGAAGACGATCTTTCGAAGGTGACGATCACCATCACTAAGGTCTTCGGAACCGCTGATGGCGTCGCCCCAATGAAGAAGGTTTTGGCGAACAAATTGCTCCTACCGCCCACGACAACGTGGGTGCGAATCGAGGGCGGGAATCATTCCCAATTCGGCTACTACGGACATCAATTGATGGACGGTACGGCAACCGTAACAAGAGAAGAGCAACAAAGGCTCTCGCGAGCAGCGTTGCTTGCGGCCCTTAGCGAACTCAACAAACCCTGAATATTCATGCACGTTTCCGATGGTTCGAAGCTGCGCGACAAGAGAGCTGCCGGCAGAAAACGGTTGCGTGCCCTACGTATGGTGCCCGGTGCGTGGTTCTACCTCGTGCGAAAAGCGCCTTCGCCGCAGATACCGTGCTAACATAGAGCAAGCCCGCAGGTTCGGGCCGAGGTAACACATGAAGAGATACACTTTACTAGCATCTATAGCCGTCGTTGGTGGTGCGGTCGCCTTTCAGGGCTCCGTCAACCTCCAAGCTACTACCCCCGGAGCCGCACAAACCGGCCACTCGAATATCACCGGCACATCGAAGGCCGGGTTCTTCAAGGGGAATGGAAGCCAGCTTACGTTTTTGAACGGATCCGAGGTTCGGACGGGCGTTATCACCCTTACTGGTGCTAGCCCCACTTACATGATTCGCGGATCCAACAGCGACGGAAGCGCCAATGCCTCCGGCATTATTGGGCTTGCGACGAGCCTTACCGGGATTACTTATGGCGTTTGGGCCGAGAGCAAGAGTGTCTCCGGAAGAGCCTTGTTTGGTTATGCTAGTGCGACAAGCGGTGCCACCTACGGCATTTATGGCTTGAACAGCAGTAATGCGGGCCGGGCGGTGTATGGCGTGGCCCAGGGGGCGACCGGAAACACCTACGGCGGATGGTTCCAAAGCAACTCGCCAGACGGTGTCGGTAGCTACGCTCGGAACATCGCCGGCGGAATCGGCTTGCGCGCTGAGAGTACAGGAACCGCGCTACAGGTTTTGGGGACTTCAACTCTTTCCGGCAATGTCGCTATCGGCGGGGGAGCGGGTACTTACAGACTCGACGTCCTCCACGGTGGTTCGACAGGTGCGCTAATCAAGTCCAGTTCCAGCTTTTCCGTCGTAGACATCGATGCTGCGAGCGGAGATGCAGCCTTGCGCTTCGCAAAAGCTGGGGTGAACCAGTGGAACATGCGCAACCGTCCCGCTGACGATTATCTTGAAATCTTTGAGTTAGGTGGCGGCGGCAGTCGCATGGTCATCCAAGATGGGACAGGTAACGTCGGCATCGGCGAAACGGCCAATCCAACCTATAAACTCGATGTGCTTCACGGTGGTTCGACCGGCATTCGCTCCCGCTCGTCAGGCAGCTTCTCCGTCGTCGACATCGATGCCGCAAGCGGAGATGCTGCTTTGCGCTTCGCAAAAGCTGGGGTCAACCAGTGGAATACGCGCAACCGTCCTGCTGACGACTATTATGAGATCTTTGAGTTAGGCGGTGGCGGAAGCCGCATGGTCATTCAAGATGGGACGGGTAACGTCGGCATCGGCGAAACGACCAATCCAACCTATAAGCTGGACGTGTTGCACGGTGGTTCCACCGGCATTCGCTCCCGCTCCAGCAGCAGCTTCTCCGTCGTAGACATTGATGCCCAGAGCGGAGATGCCGCCTTGCGCTTCGCAAAAGCCGGGGTAAACCAGTGGAATATGCGCAATGATCCCGCAACCGATAATCTGCAGTTCTTTGAGCTTGGCGGAGGGGGCGAACGGATGGCCATTCAAAATGCGACCGGTAATGTCCTCATGGGCTCCAGCCTCTTCGTCACTGGCAATATCTTCGGCGCGGCCAAGTTCTTCCTCATGGATGATCCCCGCGATCCTCTCAACGCGACCCTGAAACACGCCTGTATAGAAAGCGATGAGTATAAGAACGTTTACGACGGTGTAGTTACCACCGACGCGACGGGCTATGCCACCATCACCCTTCCCGATTGGTTCGATGCAATCAACGAGAAGTTCCGTTATCAGCTCACCGTGCTCGATGACAGCGATGACTTCGTTCTTTCAAAGGTCACGAGCAAGATCGAGAACAACCAGTTCACGATCCGCACAAGCAAGCCGAGAATCGAGGTTTCGTGGCAGGTAACGGGTGTCCGCAAAGACGCCTACGCAAAGGCCAACCCCTTCAAGGTAGAGGAACCCAAGGACAAAGCCCAAAAGGGCAAGCTCCTGTATGATCCAAAGGCCATCAAGCCAATGGGCACAGGTTCGGCTGGAGCCTCGGTACCGAACACACTAAGGCAACCTGGTAAGCCAGGAACCGGTTCGGCGGCAGACGTCGCCCCCAAACAGCAGCAAAGGCTAGGCCTCCCAGCCAGCTCGAGAGGCGGCTCCGTAGGCGGCTAGCCCTACATCCCCAGATCGCCCAAAGTGGTTCCTCCACCTTGGGCGATCCCTTCCCCGCTCTCGCTGCGCAGGACTTCCGATCTGCGCCACACACCCGCAAAATGGGGATCAGCTGCAAACATAGCCAAAAGATGGCAAGGATGCATACGGCGTTGGAGAGCCCTTCAAAATGTTTGCCTGCTCCATCAGCCACGCCTGGACTTCAGATGGAATCGCGAGGTCCGTTCGCTCGGCAAGCCTGATTAGTTCTTGAACTTCCCAATGACCGTCATCCACGTTTGGTCGCTCAACGACATGGCGGGACTCCACTTTCCACCCTGACATGCTCAGCGCATCCAAAATAACTGATTCCGGAAACGGATTTTGGATATTGAGTTGGAGATCAGGTTTGAGCTTGGCAATTAAAGATTGGGCGATTATTGCGCAGTAATGTGGGATTTGATTGGTTTGGAGGGGTTCCAGGCTCCACTCGGCGAAGCATAGTTTGGCCGACCTTGATCTCGCTTCCTTCAGAGTGTAGAGAAGTTGCGCGAAGGAGTCAAAGTACCAAGAACAGTGCGACATCACCGCGTAGTCAAAGTGATTGTCAATCATCGACCAGTCGGAAAAGTTCAACCGGATATCGAGTACTGGTCCGTATGGGCCATCTTCTAGGTGCTGAGCGGATTGTCCAATGCTGATGGGCGAACCGTAGTCTGGGCGTGCCGGGTCAACGCCTAATACGCTTCCTTGCTCGCCCACCAATTCGGCCAAAACGGCTGTCGTGTCGCCCTGGCCACACCCAATTTCTAGCACTTTCGAGCCTGGCTCAATCGACCAGTGGTTTGCCAACTGCAGGCGATACGCGGTTTGCTTCAGCTGCTCCTTGAAGCCAATCGCGTAGGTCGCCATGAGAGCCGCGATCTGGTCGGCGGTGCGCACTAAAGCGTCTGCCTCCGTTCGAACGCTGGAATCAGGAGCTTGGACGTCCTGCGCCGGATTCCTTTCCCCCTTATGTTGCCGCACCTTCGGGTCTCTCGCGCCATACGATCTGCTGCTGATGGCTTGCATTTGCCGATCAGATCACGTGTGGCGCTAATCTTGGTGCCGATCCTCATTCACGATTTACCCTACCAATACGAGTTTACTCCCGATTCCAATCTGCGCCATAAGGCCGAGCTTGCTCCGCCTTAGCGGAGGGGCGTCGTATGGCACGAGGTGCCCGGAGCTCACTCAAGAGGCTCTGGGAGCCACATTACGGGCGCTGGCACGAGGTGCGCAGTCTACCTAGCAGTAGAAATCAAAACGCTCGTGAGCACCATTGTTGAGCCAATTAGACCAAACATCAAGGCTCGTTGAGAGGCGACCTTGTCGAACCTACAAACATGTGCGTAGAGCATTAACACCAGGCACATTAGGACAAGCAGGGACAGACCAACTACATTAATCAAATGCTCTTCTCGGTAACAGGCAACGCCAATAGCCGTCAAAGCAAAGGCAACGAAGAGGGCATGGCTTTTGGGCAACTGTAATCCTCTCAGGAAACTTGTGAGGCCAAAAGCGAGTAAGGCAACCCTGGCGACGAACAAAATGGACATTAGAAAGGAACCCACACGGACGCATCTGCATCAGTAGACAACAATCCCATTGAAAGACCATAGAGAGCTAGACCCGCGGCCCCTAGACCGATGATCCCACCCCAAGACGTATAATCTTTGGAGCACCGTTGGGTCTCTCGCGCCATACGATGTCCTGCTGATGGCTTGCTCTTGCCGATCAGATCACGTGTGGCGCTATTGCAATCTGGGTCCTGATCCCTCATTCACGACTTACCCTAACAATACGAGTTTACTCCTGATTCCAATCTGCGCCATACGGCCAAGGGGCGTCGTATGGCGCGAGTGCGCGGAGCTCACTGAAAAAAATGTCGCATCCGATGGCGACTGCTGGATTGCGTGGCCATCTTCGGTCAAAATCGATTGGACAAAGAAGGACGCCGCAAACGTTGGGCCCTGGACAAGAGGGTTGGCCCAGCTTCATATTCCAAGAGGGAGAGCCCGAACCGTGGTTTTTGCCCCGACCGCAAGAATTGATCCTTCTGGGGATTGGCGAAGCCCTTACCTGGGGCGACGCAAGTAGATTCGGTAGCGGGATTGAACCGTAGACACCCCGACCATCGTGCCGCGATCATTGATTCTTAAAGGCGAAAAGTCCGAGGCATCGGAAGCAGGAGGACTGAGCAGTTTAATCCCGCCGTTTGCATAAATGAAGCCGACACTATGAAATTCACTCTCACCTTTCTTTGGTTTGCTTTCGGCAACATTGAAGCTCCCTACCACCTGCCGGCTATCGTTAATATCGCGGACGTCACTAAAGCGATTTTTAGGCAAGAGGATGGAAATTATTTTGCCATCGGCCACGATCACCGGGCCACGCTCGGTCGGTCCCCATGAGCTCTGAACGGCGGTATCGACTTCCACGCCGCAAAGGACTCCCTTAGAGTTAACCGCCCGTGCCTTCACCTTATAGGGCAAAGCATTCAACTTGCCTTCTTCCAGGTAAGCCGCGGACTCGCCGTTACGGGTGGAGGCGAAGCCAAGAGAACTGTATTGATTGCCCCAAGCCCGATCCTTCGCATCTACGCCCACGATATCGAACTTCTCGAGCTTGATGCGGGTCGTCGAGGCCCCCAAACACGTGATGTGCTCGGCATGTTTGATCCATATTGTGCCAGTTTCGGAAATCGCAATGGCATATCCGCCCTCACTGCCTAGCTGGGTCAAAGTTGGCTTTGCCCAGCCAACCTTGGGATCGGCCGTCCATTTTGCGGGGAGCGTCTTGTAGTCGATGAGGATTTCACCGACAAGGGTGTTTTCATTTCCGGCAAAGACCCGGCCGTATTCGGCCTTACCCAAAGGAAGCCAGCGGAAGGTGCCGCTCTGCCAGACAAATGGCTTTGCGAACATCGCTTCGCCATGGTTGCCCACCGTTTCGCAGGCGTAACCGGCGACCGCTTCATTCTCATTGAGGACGGTGGCGGTAGCGTAGCCTCGGTCCCAACCTGCCTTACCCTTGGGCGTTTCGTAGACTAGAATGGACCCATAGGACCCAGCTTGGGCAAGAACAAGAGCGATGCTACTTATCACTTTGCGGCAGCTCCGCGTCCTCGCGCCATACACTGCCCCGTTTGCTGATTTATTCCGTTCATGGTGGTTGCTTCCTCCGAACTCAAGCCGGGCTGTATGGCGCTCAGCCGACCAGCACTGCTAGGGTCATTCCCACTCTCCCATCGCTTCATTATTCCCGACTCATCCCGCCAAAGGCAATCCTCAAACGACCCTCCCAACCTCCACCGGCACGCTTCATGAGTTCTCTGGAGTTTGCTTGTCGGCCGAGCGCCACACACCCAAAGGGAGTGTATGGCGCGAGCGCGCGCAACTCACGCAAACTCAAAACCAACTTCGAAGCCACTTGAGTAATCCTTGAGCATCAAACTTGGTAAGCAAGAGCTCAACTGTTCCTTGCTCCTCATCAATTGCGACTGCCTTAAGTTCGTCACCAAGCCAACTGAGAACAAGCCGCTCATGCTGAATCCCAGCTACCTCCAGCGCCTGCTTTCTAGTTGTTTCCAAGAACTCTATCAGCAACGCGACTGCCCTGTCTTCTAGCTCCAGTTGAACGTCCAATGTCGCTGAGAGGGTCATGCGCAACCCATCATCAACGGCCGCCATGCTCCAGAAACCATCATAGAACTCAAGGCCAGGTTCGACATAAATACAAAACTTGGAGCACCTTCGGGTCTCTCGCGCCATACGATCTCCTGCTGATGGCTTGCTCTTGCCGATCAGATCACCTGTGGCGCTATTGTAATCTGGGTGCAGATCCCTCACTCACGATTTACCCTACCAATACGAGTTTACTCCCGATTCCAATCTGCGCCATACGGGCAAGGGGCGTCGTATGGCGCGAGGTGCGCGGAGCTCACTGAAATTCCAATTTGCTCTGGTTCATCCAATATCTGGCCGATGGTTTAAGGCTTGTTGTCGCAGGCAAAGCTAGTTTAAAAAACTGGACTTTTCCGGATGGATCGAGATATGCGCCTTCGCGATTGCCGCGCAACATTGCGAACCGGTTCCAAACCGCGCTCACCCTACCCAGCATATATGTTGTTGAGGTTTTGAAATCAATCAAAATAACTTGAGCCGGCCCACTGAATTTGATGGAGTCACCAGAACCAGCGTCCATACCTGCCATTGCCACGGCTCGATCCTCATCAATCAGCTTTACATCGAAAATCCGTCCCACCTTTAATCGATCCAATTCAAGAGTCTTGAGATTTGGCGAGTCGCCTCCATCTGTGCTTGTCAAGCCCACCGTCGTGACTGTCGGGCTAACAGAAGCAAAGGCGATTTTGGCTATCTTCGGATTGTAATCCCATGCCGCAAAGGGGAATTTGAAGTTCAGGTGGGTCGTGTTTGGCATTAAACCCGATTGGGGCCAGGCTGTAACCACGATTGTGGTTCGCCCACTCCCAACTGAACATGTTGCCCCCGCGCAAATGTCTCCCAGTATCCATGTTTCCTTGGTATTGATTTGCCCGAACTCCAATCGGCCATCAAGATGGCGGGGACCTACAACATCATCAACCAGAATTTTGCCCTCCTGATCAAATCCAACAACACGGACGCCCTGCGCTAAATCAACTCGCTTACCGAAGCCGCCTTTTCGCTTGAGACCGATGACGGATACACCGGACTTAGACTTGGTTTCTACGTAAAGATCCTCCGAATACGAGTTACCCCACAACGATAGGCAACTCTTTACCGCGCGAGACTCCAAATGGACCATTAGCGGTTGCGGCAGCAACGGCCCAAAGATGGCAAACTGGAAAATCAAATGAAACCCCACCAACGCCCTTTACAATTGTCGAGACACGAATCTTTTCCCGTAGTTGCTTTGGAGCACCTTCGGGTCTCTCGCGCCATACGATCTCCTGCTGATGGCTTGCTCTTGCCGATCAGATCACGTGTGGCGCTATTGTAATCTGGGTCCTGATCCCTCATTCACGATCTCCCTAACAATACGAGTTTACTCCCGATTCCCATCTGCGCCATACGGCCAAGGGGCGTCGTATGGCGCGAGTGCGCGGAGCTCACTGAAAAGCGAACCTAAGCCGCTTGTGGCAACTGCGCGCCGAACACGATGGTTACGGGTTCGGAGCCGGGCGAGTTTGCTCCGCCTCGGTGGGTTCGTGCCACGGAAGTTGCCGAAGTTGCGGCACCTTTGGGGCCCCGCCATGTGTTTATGTTTCAGGGTCCTCTGGGGCCAGGCGCGCAGTGTGTCTTCAACCCAACGAAAAAAAGCGAACGACCACCAAGTCTTAGCTAAAGGACGTCGAGAATAGGCTCAGGAGCGGCGATAACAGGCTAAGGAACGACGAGAGAGAGCCAAAGAACGCCGAGAAAAACGTTAGCAACGACGTTTCTTATAAAGAAATCGGCGGCACATACCAATGATTCTATTATCCTTGCCATCCGGGCCAGGTCATCACCAAAGGTGAAATGGACACTAAAATGATCAAAAACCAAAACTCGAAAACGGGAGGACGTCATGCCCTCTAACAATTACTGGAACTTAACGAACGCAGAAGCTCAGGCTCTGGCGACTCAAATCAATGCGGCTATGAACCTGAGCCCTTCAACTTTCGGGGCCTCGGCGGGCCAATTGACCGCGCTCTTAGCTTCCGCAGCTTCGGTCGGAACCGATGCGGCGACGGCGGCGGCGGCAAAAAATGCGGCGAAAGTTGCTTTTGACAACCTCGCAGCTTCGCGCAAGGCTCTCAACGCAAACATCGCCATTCTTGCCAAGCAAATGTACGCCAAACCTCTTAGCGATGCCCAAGTTCAAAGCACCGGTTTGCAACCTCGCGATAAGGGGCGAACTCCGCACAACCCGATCACCCCAACCCTGTTTGTCGCGACTCCGAACGCCGATGGCAGCGTGGTATTCGCTTGGAATCGCTCGGGCAACACCTCCGGCGCGGTTTTCGTTATTGAGGCATCGGTTGAAGGTGGCCCTTGGAACGCGGTTTTCTCGACGAAGCGAACCAAAGTCAGCGTTTCCGGCTTCGCCCCCGGGGTCGAAACGGCTACGCGCGTTCGTGCCACGAACCGCGGCCTAGCCTCCCAACCCAGCTTCGAGCAAGTAATCTATCCGGCTACAAACTCACAGACCAGCTCGCTTAAGCTCGCAGCTTAAGCCCAACGTCCCCTCCCGAACTTTTGTTTGGGAGGGGTTTTTCTGTGTTGGCGTCCTTGATTTTGGGCCACTTAAGCGCGTGCCAGACTCCGAGACAGGTGGTTGCACGAACCATCGACGGGCACCCTCTTGTGAATTCTGCCACTGATGATGACCTTCAGTTCATTGAGTTTCCTCGACACGAATTACACGCGGCGCCACATCGTGAACTCGCTCTGCCGTTTCAATTTTCGTGATCCAGTTGGATCGTTCTGTGGTGGACTTTTTTTGATGCCTTGGGATAAGATGCTTGTTGGTTGCATAACTACAATGGGAGCCTGCAAGAAAAAACCGCACTGGTTGAGCCGGTATGTTGTTACAAGGGCCGGTCTGGCCCAAATGGGCGCGCCACGCCAAAGGGGACCGTATGGCACGAGGTGCGCGGAGCTCACTGAACACGTATATGTACACTTACGCTAGGTCGACGCTGGCGCTCTACGCGTGGATTTTGCCATTTTCAGCAAATGCTCAACTGTCAGATAGTTCCGCACGCGCCCATGCAGTGGTTCACGCGGCAAATCTAGGGGCAGAGTTCGATGGGCAGGGTGCTTCGGTGACCCGCTCGGGGTCCCGTGTCTGGTTGCAACACTTGGGCGCGCGCATTTCGCTAGATTCGGTTAACGGTAAGTTGCGAACCTTTCAGCGGTCAATAGAGGCTATGCCGGACGACATAAACGCAGAGCCCTATTTCTCCGACAATGGCGCTGTCGCCGAACGTGCTCGCGCCGTCATGAGCAAGTTATCATGCCCGACAGGCTTGACGCTAGCGTACACAGTGTGGGGCCAGCCGCTGCCGAGATACTTGCCCGGCGTGTCCTTGCCTTCTGTAGCTTGTTATTACGCTCAGCGACCTACGGCTATCCTGCGTTGAGTGGAAACCACGTTTACATAAAATTCGATATTCGTCGCGGCCGGGTTACTTCGATAGACCTTGAGGAGGGTTGGCAATATGAAGCTCCGCGAATCGCGGTAACGGCTGCTTACGCAAAACAAAAGGCCGTAGAAGCTCTAGGTGGCGAGGCGGGCGAGTGGCAGTTGTCTTTGACCTACCAGGCTGGGGACGCGGCCGGACCAAGAGAGCTTTACGAATTGACCTTGCAACACGTCCAGCGCCTATGCTACGAGATGTCGTGCCCGAGGGGCACGGTTGTTATCGACAGCGTAACCGGTGAAACCGTTTGGGCGGGCTCGCCAAGCGGAGGCGTCAAGCCACCGGCTACGAAGGCCCCGCCCAAGCCAGCAAACATTACGTCAAACCAATACCAAGCCTGCTTCAGGGTTGCTGAAGCGATATTGGGGTTAACTTGTATTTCGCGCTCGCCTGCCCTAGCCGGGTGGGATTTGGTGTGCGAGGACAAGTAAAAAACGCCTCGACTCCCATAGTTCTGTGGGGAGCCGCTCCTCGCCACGTTGGGTGCCTGTGCCCTCCACCACGAGAAAGCGCGATCCTTAAGAACCGCCTTGATTTCCCTTCAAACCCAAGAGCGCTTCCAAATCCATCACAGCCTTCGAGCGATTTTCTGAGGCGGGGCCGACTAGGTTTAGGAAGAGCTCTCTTTGCGAGTCGTCGTAAATAGATTCTAGAACGCCAGCGATGCAACACAGCGCGGCGGCGCAATGGTAGGCGACTCCGCTTTCTGGGCTGCGAACCTTGTGCCATAGCATCGCCACCACCGCTTCGCTCGGGTGCTCGATGGCGCAGTTCAGAACTTGAGTGAGCCCCGAGTAGATTTCGGCGGTTTCGAGCAGCCTCAAAATCGCCCTTTCCCACTCCTGCTCTGAGGGGAGCGGTCCGTATTGATGGGCGTACAGTTGGATTTGAGGATCAGTGGCGCTTCGAACTCGGAGGATGGCTTCGATTGCGGCGGGGGTCCCCAGCCGATCGAGAGCTTCCAGGTCTCGCCAATCGTTCGCCGCACGCGGGATGAGCTTTCCTTCGACTTGCCTTTTCTCGCTATCGTTTAGGTGGTCTAAGGCGTCCAGGTCATAGCCAATCCCATCGTGCCATTGCTCGTAGCCGATGTCCATGCTCTTTTCGAATCGCCGCAAAGACCCTGAGAACATTTCCTTAGTGTTTTGGAACCGGCATGGCCATAAGCACCTTCTCAACCTTCTCGCCGTTCTTAAGGAGCCACTTGCTCATGTCATCGCCTGCCTTTTTGCCATAAATCCGATGCGAATAAACAATCGAAAGCCCCTTTCCATCGACGATGACAAATCGAGCGAAGGCAGCCTCGATAAAGTTAGGAGTGGGAAACATGACGACCACGAGATGCTCGGCTTCTTTCGCGGCTGTTCGCGGAACAGAGTCGGTTCGTACGACAACCGCTTTGTTTCTTTTGTAGGTTTCCAGCACCGAGTTGGCACTCTTAGCCAGGTCTTCCCCGGTTTTAACGTGAGGGTAGTCATTGATCGTGAGCATGTCCTTCCAAGCCTTCAAATCGGCCTGACCCTTCGGCGTGAACTCAGTCAGATTATCCTTCGCATAACGATGCACGTAACCAACGTTGTTAAAAGAAAACGCGACTTTCTCTTCATCAAACGAAGCCCCACCGCCAAACATCACCGCAACAAAAAGCGCAACCACAAATCCTATTCTGGCTCAAAGACCCCTGATGTGGCCCGGTGCCCGGGGATTGTTTTGGCTACCACCATATGACCGACTCGATGGGTAGTACTCGGCGGCGAGTTGCACTTGACCCGCTACGTCATCGCCCACTTCGTGCGCGATGAAGGCGAGGGCGAGATCAATCCCGGCCGAGACTCCCGCCCCAGTCCAAATGTTGAAATCTCGAACCACTCGCTCTTCCACAACTTCCACAGTACCCAACGCCCGCAAACGATCCAACGAACCCCAGTGGGTGGTGGCTCTTTTGCCCGAGAGGAGGCCACCGGCGTGCAGCAAAAACGAGCCCGTGCACACCGAAAGCACGGCCTTGCAACCGGAAGCCTGCTTCGCGATGAACTCGATCAACACGGGGTTATCTACTTCTATCCGCGTGCCTTGTCCGCCCGGAACGATGAGATAGTCGAGCGGAGGGCAATGCTCGAAGTCGACGCTCGGATTGACCGACATCCCCTTCGCGCAAACAACTGGCTCCATTGCCTGCGCCACCATATGACACTGGGGACCGCTCGCAACTTTAGCCCACATAGTAAACATCTCCCATGGCCCCACGAAGTCGAGCTCTTCGGCTTGATCAAAGATAACGAAACCGGCGTTCATGCTGATGATTATGGAGCTTGGCTTTCGGTCCATAATGATTCGGATGCACCCTTTTGCGATTGCCACACTCATCCTGTGCGCGACAACACCGCACGCCTCCGCCCAGCAGATTGAGAAATCGCCCCATTTGGCCCTAGGGGGAAAGGTGCCGCTCATCAAAACCGAGGCACAGCTTCGCACGTTTCTGGATGATCTCGAAGCTCAGAGATTCTTGTTAACAACGGGTTTGGGGATCGAATCCTACCACCAGTGGCTTGGCAACAGTCCTCACCTGGTAAGTCAGTTCACTCGGCTAAACAACCAACTCCTTGGGCGCAAGGACTATGCGGCGGTGATCGAACGTTGGCTCGGCAAGGTGAAAGATTCGCAACTCGCAAGACGTCTGGATGTTCAACGTACAGACTTTCTGATCTCTCGGGCAAACCCGCAGGACATCCTCACGTTGGGGGAAAGTCAAGTTAAGCTTCAAGACGCAGTGCTCGCGTTTCGCTACTCGTTTGGTGGTAAGCGCGTAACGATGACCGAGCTAGGAGAAACGCTGCGATTACAACCAGATCGAACCCAAAGGCGGGAGGCGTTCTTGGCCAACGCGCAAGCGGCAAAGGCAAACAAAGGGCGAATCCTGGCTTGTATGCGCTTGAACGATCGGATTGGACGCTCGCAGGGCTTTTTAAATGGGGCCGATGCCAACCTGCAAATCCAAGGCTTGAACCGCAGGCAAGCACTTAAAGACCTGGAAGATTTTGAGCGTTCAACAAGGCCGATGATGCAAGAGCTACTTGCCCAGGTGAGGCGTGACCTCAAACTTGATACAGCCCAGGCTTGGGATATTGACTACTGGCTCCATCAGCAGGAGATCAAGGGCGGCATTGATCCTTGGTCACGCGAAGCTGGGGTACCGCGGCTTAAAGAACTCATGACCGCGCTTGGATTCGAACCTGAAAAGCGAATGATTGGGCTAGATGTACGAGACGTGCCAGTGGGTGGAATCGCCTTCCCTACTCGTCCTGCCTTTGAGTCGCGGCTCCTGACGAATCCGTTCTCCGGCTCTGAGTTTTACATCACGTTGTTCCACGAGTATGGGCATGCCCTGCACGGGGTGTTGATCAATCCGAAGTTGCCCCCGGGGCTGCTTAACGTCGATCCGGCGCCATTATCAGAAGGCGTTGCCGAATGTCTCGGACACTTTGCTTATGATCACAACTGGTTAGCCCGCGCGGCTGGAGTTTCAACCGAACGAGCCGCCCAGCTTGAGCGTATTGGAAAGCTCCAACTCTTGCTTTGGTTGCGCAGAACCATTTGCCTGAACTCTTGGGTTGAAATACGCGCCTATGACAACCTGAATGCCGACCTCGATGCCCTTTACGCCGAAGGTTTCCGGAAGTTCATGTTGTGCGAGTTGCCCAAGGGTCATTTTTTTGGAATGATCGAAGTTTACGGGACAAGCCCACTGTATCTGACCTCGTACCTCTACGGGAATATGGTGGCTACGCAACTCCGAGCTGCGATGAAATCCGAGTTCGGGGTGGAGGATCTCAGTAGCGAATCGCGGGTCGGCCCCTGGATAAGCAAACACATTTTCTTCCCTGGCCTTTCGATTCCTTGGTCCAAGAAGATTTTGTTATCAACGGGCAAGCCATTGGGGGTGGACGCGCTATCGAAATATCTTGATGCCGCGCCTCGATGACCAAACAAATCTCGAAGCGAATGAATTTGTATTGGTTAACACAAATGTGTCATAAAGAGTTCAAGCTTCCAAATGTTGGATCAAGTCATTTCTGGCGCCGCTAAACTAGAGAGCTCTCCCGGTTCCCTTTTACTTAATCGCGGATCTGACACAGACACAATTGGCTCCAGCCCCGGGGCGTTCGACTCGGCGGCCTGGATGCGTGCGGTTCGCGATGTTTCCGGACACACCCAAGTTGGCCTCGCAACACTGCTCGGGGTTCGCCAATCCACCATCTCAAAGTGGGAATCTGGACAACTCGTCATGGACTTGGAGACGGCCCGTGCAATTTTTGACAAGCTCGATCTCCCGAATGAGCTAAGCCTGTTACCCTCCGAGGGAAAACTCACTTTCCAACAATGCCTTGAGGAATATCGCAACATCGCCGAGGACCTTTCTACCGACTCCACTTGGTTGCTGGATTGGAAGGTCTCACAAGTGATTGAAAGCCTTAAGCAATTCGAAGATTCCCAACCCGAAGTGGGCCAGCTCCTTTCGGCGGCGTTATACACAAGGACAAACTGGAGCTACTTCGAAGGCCAAGGTGACCTCGCCGAACAATTTGCAAGACAAGCTATTCGGCACGCCAAGAGAGTAGGGTTTGATCGCTACACAGGTGGAGCCATTTGGACTCTTGGTATGACGAAGATTCAACGTGGTTCATGCGGACAAAGCGACATCAAGTTTATCGACCGGCTCATCACCCTGGCGGAAGCAAACCTGTGTCAGTTAACGTTGCCGCATACCTGCTTCTTGCGCGCCACACGCGCGGCTCTTGCCGAAGACGCGGCGATGGTGGAGTACCACTTGGCCATGTCCCGAGACAGACTCCCATCATGTCGACTAGAGAGCGCAACAGACTGGTGGACCGAAGAAGAATGGCACACAGCCATTGATAGCTACCGCTTGATTTTTGCGTCCTACTTAAACAGGCCCGTGCTCGCATTGAAAATCCTCGAAGATTCATTCAATGAAGAGCAACCGGAGCACGAAAGCTCCCAGTATTACTGGCATCTTAGCCGCCATTTCCTGAAAATCGGGCTTGTGCGGTTGGGTAGCCGGGAGCGAGTTGACATTGACTATGACTTCATTGCCCCATCGGTTGGCAGAGGAATTCGTGACCTGGCCACCCGGGTAACTGGATATCGGTTCCGTGGGCTTAAGTAGGATTAGGAATATTTTTGGCAGAAGCCGGGAATTGTGGTGGGTGAGGACTAACATAGATGTATGTCAAACGACACCATCACCAAACTCTCTTCCACTCTTGACCTTCGGCGCGGAAAAACTCGATCCTTGATGGTCGTTTGCGCGTCTCTTGCCCTCATCACTGCTGCGACCGCGCAGCCGTTTCGTTACGGCTGGCGCAACATCCTTGTTGGTACCGGCGCCAATTCAGATACGGCCAACGCGCAGATCGTTGACAAGAGCGGCAACCTGTATGTGCTCTATACAACCGTCGTGGGAGTGCAACAGAACTGCATCCTGAGAAAGTTCACGCCGCTTGGAGCCGTCACATGGAGTACGGAGTTCGAAGTGGCTCCGGGAGCCTCACGGCCGGACACGGGGTGCGGCTTGGCGCTTGATTCCACGGGAAGTCCTTACGCAAGTGTTGGCGCACCGATCAACTCAGCCGCGACCCAGGCCTGCTTGGTCAAGTTCAGCCCCACCACCGGCGCGGTAGTTTTCCGTAAGGTCTTCAACAGCGGGGCCAACGCATTCTTCCCCCGACGAATCGCCATCGATAGCGCTAACAACATTATCCAGGCGGGTGGGTACGGCAGCAATGCCCGAGAGAAGTTCGGCATCCTGAAGTGGAACTCGGCTGGCACCTTGTTGTGGAGCAACATCTATCGACCCACGACCACCACCGCCGACACCGAGGCGTTTGGACTCACCGTGAGCTCCACAAACGACATCTTCGCTGGCGGTTACACCAACACATCGGCTCACGGCCAAGATGGGCTCATCGTAAAGTTTCGCGGGACTGACGGAGTTGCACAGTGGAGCAGCATCGTTTTCGGGACCGCCCTTGGCCGAGATATTGTTCGGGCCATAACAGCCGATTCGGCCGGAAATGCCTACGCAGTCGGCGATACGTATGTTTCCAGCACCAATCTCTTCGCCTTCTGCCGCAAGTTGAATGGGACAACGGGAGCCACGATCTGGCAAAACACAATCAACTCCCCATCCAACAACGCGAGCACCGCAATCGGCGTCGGCTTGGACCCGAGCGGAAACGTTCTTGTCGGCGGCGACTTCTGGGGAACGAATCCTCGACCAGACCTGTTTGTCCAGAAAATCAACGCTACGACCGGTTCTCAAATGTTCATGACCCTTATCAATGGACTCACTGACACGGTCGATATTGCTTCAGGTTTCGCCGTTGACCGATTTGGGAACAGTTACGTGTCGGGCGGTTCGACGCCTTTCACGGGAGCAACGAGGCTGACCGACTTTCTGGTTGCCAGAGTTTCAAACTCGGGCGTGATCAACTGGCAATATCGCTACGCTCAGGGATTCTCGTCTACGCTTCACGATACACCGGGCGGGCTAGCAATGGACAACCTCACCGGACAAGTCTACGTAACCGGAGACCAAGTGCCCAACATTAATGCTGATGGCAAACTCCTGACGATGTACCAAGCTCCGATTGCGGCGGCAAACACCTACACCATGACCAAGAACACGACCCTAGATTCCGGAACCCCCGGTGTTATGGCAAACGATGTTTGGCGTTTGAACTGCACAACCTCGATCGTAACCCCACCCAGCAACGGAACTTTCTCGCTGGCAACAAACGGTCGGTTCACGTACACGCCACCAACTAACTTCGTCGGAACCGTGACATTCAAGTATCGGCTAACCCGAACGGGCTTAACGACCAGCGATGCGACAGTGACAATCCGGGTGAACTAAGTCAGATATTTTGGATTTGAACAATATGCTATCAACCTGTTTGCTCCTTTCCCAAGTCTCGGCGCCAACTGTGAAGTCGCTGGATGATTACCTCAAACTTGATACCGGCAAGCCTTCGTGGTCCGCCGGTCCAAAGTCATCGAATTTCGCCGAGTTGCGCCTCAACGGGCTCACGTGGCAAGGCGATGCCTGGAGGCATGAGATCGTAGTTGCAGGCGCCAAAATCAGCTCTGATGTTGCGATTCTCAACTTGACGGGTGATCGTATGGAGAACAAGATGGACGACTTCACGATCATGTTCTCCAAGACTTGCAAGCTTCCTGTAGTCACTGTATATGGGGTTCCAAACCAACCCACCTTTGGCCTTCGAGAGGACGAGTTAATCAGTTACGGTATCAGGCAGTTCCTCATGACGAAGGATAACACATGGCCCCTACTCCTGCCGATGACTAAGTCAGCCATTCATGCCATGGACGCCATTCAGGAGTGGTCCAACGGCCGTCTGAAGAAGTTCATTGTTACCGGAACCAGCAAGCGTGGAGCAACCTCATGGCTCGTGGCAAGCTCAGGCGATCCGCGAGTGATTGGTATCGTACCGACGGTTGCAGACCTCATGATCGATATGCCAAACCAACTGAACTATCAGAAGGCAGTGTGGGGGCATTACACGCCGATGATCCCAGAGTTTAAGGCCATGGATCCCGTGCCGTTCCTGAGCATGCCGCGGGGTAAGGAGATGATGACTCTCGTTGATCCGTACTTGGCCATGCCCCGAGTCAACGTCCCGGCATTAGTCATTTGCGGTGGAAACGATCAGTTCACCGTTTTGGATTCGACGAAGCTCTACTGGAATCAAATCAAAGGTCCAAAATTGTTCAAGATGATTCCCAGCGCCTCTCACTTCTTCGCGATCCCCAATGCTCGGCATGATGGGTATTCCGAGCCCCAATCGCTGGATCTCATGCGAGCCGTCAGGTTCTTCGCCGACTGTATTACTGGCACCGACAAGCGCGGGCTGCCGGCAGTAAACGGTACACGTGACCCTCGGCAATACGGCTCAAAGATCTGGAGCGTCTCAGGAGGGACGCGGTGGCTCAACGAACGACCGTGGGAGCCGAAGCGCCCCTCAGCCCAAGCCAAGGCAACCGGAACGTTTGAGGAAGTGTTCTTCCGAGGTAATGGCTACACAGCGAGCTTTACTACTCCAGTTACCCTGGGGCCCTTGCCAGCGCAGTAGTCGAACCCCGCTTGATTCAGCAACCCGACCGCTGCCAAGCTTGTAAAATAAGGGCAAATGGATTTGATTGAATCGGCAAAGCGGGAGGCAAAAAGTGGTATGGAGTTTTTCCTTCGGAACTTCTCCTACGTACCCGACGACCGGCTATCCTGGACTCCAACCCCCACATCCAAATCTGCGATCCGAGTGGCGGCCCATACTGCGCTTTATGCGGGAAGATTTGCCCGCATGATTCGAGACCGGAAACTACCTGTTCCCGAAAACCTGGATGAGTGGGTCAAGCAGCAAGAAGCTGAGGAAGCGGTGATAACAAGCAGAACCGACATGGAACAGATTTTCCGGGCTGGAACCCAAGAGGTTCTCGAAGCACTGGACACTCTGACGCCTGAAGATGTAGATTCATCGCTCGATTCCGGCCAGGGATGGTCGATGCCGATGACGCAACTCATGGCGTTGCCCGGTTGGCACGCAACGCTTCATGCCGGTCAGATTGACTATCTTCAGACATGCTGGGGCGATCAACAAATTTACGTTGGTTAGAGAGTGAACTGCCGCAAATGATGCGCTTCATGGTCGGCGAGGCGTCGGGTTAAGCCCGCGATTGTATCGGGCTTACCATTCCATTTTCCGCCCCGCTCTCGATCAACCCTGCCTTCGAGACTGAGCCAAGTTGCTCGGTCATCCATAAATCTCTCCAGGTGTACTGCCCAATCTTGCGAAGCGTAAAGCTCATGGTCAAATTTTCGCCAAGGGTGAAGGATCTTTACACTGGGATTATCCCGATCCATGAAGTGCCGGACGATCGCAAGCCATTGCTCTTGGCAGGCTCTCAGATGGGCAAGAGTTCTATGACGGGATTGTTCACAGCGCAAAGCAACCGGGTTTGGTTGCTCCAATTGCCACACTTGTATGGTTAAGCTTTGGTCTTTGAGGCGAACGAAGAGCTCGTTCCACTCAGAATTCTCCATCCTGGAATTATGGCGATCCGAGAGAGACTTTTTGCAACCTCGCTAGCCTTGCCGAGACCGCAAACCGTATTCAATGGCCGTTTTAAGCACATCAATGTTAACAGCCTTGAGGGACTTGAACTTGATGCAGTAGCCGCTGACGCTTGCCTTGCCAATGGTTTTGCCAAAAGTCGCGGCAAGGTAGGACTTGTCCTCCAAACCCATAATGTAGACAGAGATCCCGGTTGTGTTTGCACTGAAACCAACCTGATAGAACTCTCTCGTTTTTCCGTCGGCGTAGTTGATGATGTAGCTGCCGTACCCAATATTGGGATTAGCCACGGTCTTGCCCTGCTCGTTTTTACCATCGGTAAACCACAACTTACATGAAGGTGCGAGTTGCAGCGCGAGCCTATGCAGTTCCCGCATGTCGGCTTGCTTGGGTTCCGACTGACTGCCAATGTAAGTTTGGATCTGTTCTGCGATACTCATTTACTCTTACGGCTATTCCAATCTGGACAACTTACGAACCAGGCTCTCATGTCAACTGCCCTCTCGCTTGAATTCGAACCGCCGAGGAGTGCCTCCCTTCATAAAGCCGATCGTGGCGGTCAGGCCACCCTCCGCCGACATTTCATACGTGATGCGCTTAGGGTAGTCATGGCGAGGGTTATCGAACACGGCGCGCTTGGCGCTCAGCTCGGTAAGGACGAACTCGGTCGGAGGAGCACCTCCGGGCTGAGCTACGTAAACCAATCCGCCGTCGCGCTCGACAATGCGCAAGTACTCAAACGCCGACATCTTGTCGCGGTTGACTGTGCGCGATATAGCAAGCATGGCGCCACCCTTTGCCGGGCTCCATCGCTCTTCGAAGGAGATTGTATTGTTCGTCCCTCTTGTTCCCGCCCATGCACCTGACAGCCATGCCAAATCGCCAATTACCGCCTTGGCGGGCTCGGGCATCGCGATATCTTGCGGGTGGCGATAAAGTGCGATTGGCCCCAACTCGCTGCCTGTGCCAAGGTTTGAGCGGACAATGAGACCCTCTTTCGTCACACGAAACTCGCGCTTGATCAGGCCCTCTGGTGCCCCGCCTGGGCCGCGAATGAAATCGATTTCGTAGGTCAATGCGCCATCCTTCCACGACCCACGATAACGCGTTAGGGCACCGCTGGTTGCCCCTGGGATTTCGTTGAGAGTGCCGTCAACCTTGACACGCACATCGCGATTTCCGCCTCCACCATGGCCCCACGCCAGGATGACGGCCCCCTCTTCGACCTTGAAAATAAACTTGGTCCCCATCGGAGGACCTACCTGCTCGAGGGTGCGGCCTTCGGTCCGATCTTCGACAAATATCCACTCACCATCTAATGCGCGTAAGTCATCGGCGCTCGACGAAGTTTGCCGTGCCGGCGTTGAAACCAAAGCGACGAGTAAGGGGAAAACAGTGCAAAATCCCATGGCACCTGAAAGTTACCCGTGACCCGCAAAACAACGCCCAGGTGGATGTTTTTGATAGGTCGCGACGGTCAGCCGAGGTTATCTGTCAACCAAATTTCAATCGAACGTATAGATTGAAATCCAACCCTTCATTCTTCGCCCAAAAAGCTTTGGAGCATATGGGTGCTCGATGCGACGCCGCGAAGCGCGGAAATCCCTTTAGGCTTCCGCGGCAGATTCGGTGGGAGCTACTGCTCGTTGCTTGGACGGGGACGTGGCTTGAGAATACGCTGAATGCCTGCGCGTACAAATTCAGTTTCCAGTTTATCGACCGGAACCCCCATCAACCATTGGATGACATAGTCCGCATCCTCAGGTGAACTGCCTATGACGTCTCCGCGGGCGGTGACAGACATTTCGATTGCCTTCCACCATTGATGAGCGCTAGCCGCCGAGCGCACGAGAGCGAAGTATAAACGTTCCTTCTCTTCCTGGCTGATTACTGGAGTGTTCGCTAAAGCCCGCTCAAATTGACGGCGAATTTTCGCAGCAGGCCAAGGACGAAAAGTATCGCCGTCGTGGGCGAACCGTGGCCGAGCAAGTTCGATGTGGGCGATGTAGCAATAAGTGTAGGCATCAGCCAAGTCGAACACATTCTTGGGCAGCCTAAAGCCTGTTGCGAAGTCGAATGGCGTGTCCCTTTGAATCGGCCAGTCTGATTCGGCTAGCCGCGATTGGAGCCTAGTAGATTTAAAGACCGTGATGGGTTTGACCTTGATGTCGCTCCCATTGATCACAACTAAGTTCAAGAGAGAACTCCTACTTGTCAGTCTAACGTGAGCTGCCATCGCAATGGGGTCATCAGATATCGGCCGAAATGTAGGCGGTGTTCCCTGGGCAGCAGCGAGCCCAAAAGTCAAAATCGCTCCAGTTGCCGTCATCACACGGAAAGTGTATCACCACGCTTACGCTAGTGAGTTCTTACCTTCCGTTTGTCTCGCGGCAATAAGAAGCCAGAGCGTGAGAAAGATTGGTACTCCGAACGGGATTCGAACCCGCGATCTTCGCCGTGAGAGGGCGATGTCCTGAACCGCTAGACGACCGGAGCACTCCTAACTGAAGCTAAGAGAATACCCAAAATTTGGGAGTGCGGGGAAGTTCGGAGGCTTCTCCGTTCAGTGCTTCGTGTTCGGTCCGAACCTTCGAACGCTCCCCTTTCAACACCATTCGGCGGGAGTTCGGTGGCTTCGCCGTTGGGCTCAGGATTTCCGAACTTCCCAACATCCCATTTCAACCCCTGACCCACCCAAATCCCTGGTCCTTAACTCAATGCGAGAACGTCTTTGAATGAGAATGGGCAAGCGACGAATTGGCGTTATTTCTGGCGACGGGATCGGGCCGGAGATCATGGCGGCCACGATTTCGATTTTGGAAGCTGTAGGATTTGAGGCAGAGTGGGTTCCTCTTGAAGCTGGTCTCGGTGCGTTTGAGCGCGGTTTGGGCGCAATGCCCCAAGAGACGATTGATCAAATCCGTGAACTTGGCATCGCAATAAAGGGACCCACAACCACCCCGAGCGGCAAGGGCCATCAAAGCGCAAATGTCGCCCTTCGTAAGGCCCTTGATCTTTATGCAAACGTGCGACCCGCCAAAACCCTTCCCGGCGTGAAAGGCGCGTTTGCCGATAAGAACCTCGACATGATTATCGTGCGGGAGAACACCGAGGATCTGTATTCGGGAATCGAGTTCCAGCCCCATCCCGATATGGCCCAAGGCATCAAGGTTATCACGCGCCCAGGTTGCCACCGTATCTGCCAATATGCTTTCGAAATGGCGGTTCGGGAGAATCGCAAACGAGTAACCGCTGTCCATAAGGCCAACATCATGAAGCTATGCGACGGAATGTTTCTTGAAGAATTCTACAAAGTCGCTGCTAACTTCCCCGCTATCAAGGCAGACGACATCATCGTCGATAACTGCTGCATGCAACTCGTAACGCGACCCGAGCAATTCGACGTGATCGTAACCGAGAACCTATACGGCGACATCGTGAGCGACCTGTGCGCAGGTTTAGTCGGAGGACTTGGTTTGGCACCAGGGGCGAATATTGGCAAGGATTGCGCAGTGTTTGAGGCGGTTCACGGCTCCGCGCCAGATATTGCAGGCAAGGATATCGCCAACCCGACCGCGCTGGTGTTTTCGGCCCTTATGATGCTGCGCCACCTGGGTGAGAATGTCATGGCCGACCGGGTTATGAACGGTGTGTTGAGGGTTTGTGCGGACGGAAAATGCCTAACGATTGACCTTGGGGGCAAAGCCGGAACCAAGGAATACGCCCGCGAAGTTATCGACTGCTCGGTCTAACCCGTGGTTGTGAGCGGCTGTTCGGGCTTTGGCGCGGCTTCGGGCGCTGGCTCTCGGCCCAAGAAAATGGATGCGATGAAAAGGGCAAACCCCATTGCGGAGATAAAGAATAAAACTCGAACCGCCCCTTTTACCGACTCATTTCGATGGGCTCGCTTGCCTTCTTCAATGTGGGCCTGCTTGACAAGTTCCTGCACTTTTTGACCCTGAGCGTACTTCGCTGCCTCAGGCCACATTTTTAGAGCCTCGCCAAGCTGACCCGGGGATGGGTCTCGCTCGAGGGCAACACGCAGTTTTCGAAGTTCCTCACGGCTCGCGCTGAGCTGGATCGCAAAAATATGGCACAGCACAGCGCCAACTGCCATTGCCACACCCGCAATTAATCCGATAGGGCCGAGCGTTTTGAAGAGTTCCTGCATCTGCTCACTCTACACCATTTTGCGGCTCGCATGATGTTTTGGGGATAATCAAACGGTGCAAGCAGGCTATTCGGGAACCCCGCTTCCTAAGAAGTTGGGCATCAAACCGGGATCACGCGTTCGTCTTCTTAACGCGCCGGCTGGCTTTAGCTTACATGACCTCCCGGAAGGTACATCGCTATCCGAGTCCGATTTTGACGTCGCCGTAGCTTTTTGTACACGAGTTGCCGAGATCGAGGAGGCAATCAATATTCTAAGGCCGAACATGGCGATTGATGGCGGCATCTGGCTCGCGTGGCCAAAGAAATCTTCAGGAGTGCCATCCGAGTGTCATGACGGAAATGTTCGCACCATCGGCCTTTCCACGGGGCTGGTAGATAACAAAGTTTGTGCGATCAACGAAGTGTGGTCGGCCCTACGATTCGTGATCCGCGTAAAGGATCGCTAGGGCCAGTTAATCTATCTTCTTCGCACACAAAAAAGCCCGACTGAGCGCAAAGGACAGTCGGGCCACAAGGCAATTACTGCTTGACCATTTTGCTCATTCCGCCCGGAAGGTCGAAAGACTTCATATCGGCGGCAAGCGTTGCATCCATATCGGGCGACTTCGAAGGCTTCCCATTCTCCATCTTCGTCACCATCTTCACGGCTTTGTCCTTGATCGTGTATGTGCCAGACACGGTCGAATCTTTACCCATGAAGTTCGCTTTGCCATCGAACGTCAGGTCCTCTTTGAAAGTCATCGACATCTCTGGAGCCTTTGTGCCTTTCGGCGCCCCCTTCATAGCCTCGGCGCTAATTTCCATCTTCCAAGTACCCACCATGGCATTTGCCTCTACCGCTGGTTTAGCTTCGGGAGTGGAACCGGTTGAGCCGGTGGCCGCGCTTGGCGCAGTTGACGAGCTTCCGCAGCCAGGAACGCAACACATGGCCGCGATAACGGCAGCAACTAACAAAATACGAATTCCAATCTTTGACATAAACATATCCTCGAAGGGCTAGGACGCTAGGGCACGCCTCTTTGGAGCGTGCTATTGCGGATTCGTTGACAAAGGCGGAATGCCGGCCTTTCTGAATGCGAGGTCTTCGGGAGTCCAAACGCCTCGTAGAATCCTGACATCGGAAAGTTGCCCGTTGATCGGTTGGTTGTGGGGACCTTTCTCGTTTTGTACGTTGCCGATGCCAAATCCGGGCGCAGCTCCCTTATCCAGAACCGCGAAAGGCTGAACCGACGTCGTTGCATGAGCTACATTTGCGCCATTCAGCCAAAGATTCAACTGTCCAGTCGGCATTTCCCAACTCGCCACCACATGAACCCATTTCGCCACCGGCATTTCGGCCGATACGCAAAATCCTCGGCTGGAGCTGTCGCGTACAAAGAAGTTTATCGTGCCATCGCCATGGATCACAAGGTCGTAGGGATCGAGCCCATTGCGATCATCACCTCGAAACAGAATCTGCGCACCGGGGCCATCGTTTACGTAACTTCTAAGATAAATCCAGGTTGAAACCGTGAAAGAATTGGTGAACGCCAGTGCACTCACATCAGGAAGCAGAATGCCCGATCGTTTGCCATCAAAATCATAAGTTGTGCCGCGCTCCGTCTTGATCACGCGAGTCCCGGGCGAGAAAGTTGGTTGAACCGGTTTGCCCGAAAGCGTGATCTGACCGCTCGGTTGGAGCCAAAGGATGGGTTCTGGGGCTTGGGCGAAACTAGCAGCGATGAGGATTGCGGAGATGACGGACATAGATTTCAGATGCTTGACCGACGCAAAAGGTTACGGTAAAGGTGCTACACCGCCGGAAAGCTCGCGAGGAGGCCGGGAGACCTGCCGGACCTCGCACACTCCAGAGTTGAGCGCCCCTCTCCGTAAACCGGAGAGGGTAAGCGCGATCTTACGCAGCGAGGCGTAAAGCGGCCGAAGCTTCGGCGTTGTATATCCAAGCTGTCGTGCTGTAGCTCGAACTCTCGTTATTATTCCAGGCGTAAAGCCGGAAGTTGGTCGGTACGCCGGGAAGGAAGTTTGCTAACTTCACCGATTTGCGTTTTGTCGAGAAGACCTGCGTCCACGCACCGCCATCCACCGATGCTTCGATGAAGAACGTGACGCCGTAAGGGTTGCCGTTGCGGCTCCAATCTAGCTTTACATCGCCATTAGCAAATGCCTGGGCAACGAGATTCGTCGGTACAAGTGGCGTGATCTTTGAGCGCTTAACATCATGAACTGCCAATCCGGTTGACTGGATCTGCTGATCGGTTAAGCCGCTCTTCGCGTAGACTTGCTTTGCTAGTACCGTGATTTGGCTCACAAGTGCGGCCTTAGCCGTATCTTGGCCTTGGGTGGCAGCCTTTGCGGCAAGGTATGCATTTTCCTTCGTCGCCGATGCGACATTGAGGGCATCCCGCGCCGCTGAGGCGCTGGTTACCTGGGTTAAAGTCGCCCCAAAAGTGCTTGGTGATGCCCCAATTGTTGCAACTAGCTGGTTAGCTAGGGTCAGGAGTTCAGGAATCGGACTGTCGTGAAAGCTGTTCTTAGCCATCTTAGTGTTTTCCTCCGCGCCCGAACAGGCAGTTGATGCAATCCCGTACGAGGGATGGTATGACGATTTTTTTCATTATGTTTCTCCAACGTGCGTGCGCCCGCTTTCCATGAAGCTCATGGACCGCACGCGCGTGCCTAGTATTTCTATCGGTGCCAACGCCGGGCAATCTTAGGGCTTTTTGAGGACATTTTTTGAAACTAATCTATCCGTGAGGGAATTGCGGGCGTATAATAGCCTCTGCATAGGGCTCAGCTAGGTTGTTTGAGGATTGCCCAGGGGCGAGAAGACAAGGGCATAAATGGAGGCGCGATAAAACCGTGGTTGTAACAAACACCGTTCGGCATACCTCCTGGGTATTCTGCCACCGGTGAGAACCCTTCACAAGGGGAGTTTACAAGAGGAGCCACATTGCGAATGTGGCACGAGTAAACAGGACGCTTTTCAATGTGGCGCGAGGACGCGGAGCTGCCTGAAGTTCGTGATAATAAACGCTGTTGTGCCTCCAGTCCAACCCGAGCTAACAAACTCAAAGACCGATGCTCTCATGCCGTCCCCGACAAACCTTATATTGCTTTGAGGGATAGGAATGGCCTTATTGAGCGTGTAGGTTCCTGCCTCGAAGTGGATGGTGCCACCTTCGCTGGTAAACGTGCCTAGGGCGGTTATGATGTCGTCTGCCGTCGCCCCGGCAGATATGGGTATGAATTTGGCGGCCATGATTTTGCTTTGATTCCTGGAATTTGGGCTAAGGGGTGACAATTACCGGCGCAGTAGCAGTAGCCCCCGCGTAAGTGGCAGTTATTGTGCGGTTGGCTGTTACGGCAACCGGAGTGGTACGAACAACGAAGCTACGTGAGTAAAGCCCGGCGGGCACTAACACGGAGGCGGGGGGAATGGCCTGTGGCCCGTCCGAGGAGAGCGCAACGGGCAAGCCGCCGGTTGGGGCTTTTCCGTTCAGTGATAGACGCAGGATGCCCGAGGTCCCTCCTCGGAGAGTTAGTGAGGAGGGGGTGAAGAAATAAGGCGCAGGGGGCAGAAGCCGGAACCGGGCGACAACTGGTCGTGTAGCCGACTCGACCGTTATCTCAATATCCTCGGCGGCCGCTACTGGCGACGTCGAGATAGTGACAGAACTGCGCTTGAGAAAATCAGCAAACTGGATTGCGGCAGGCACCCGCGCGTTTGCGGAGTTCGATGAGAGTGAGAACGCTATATTGGGAAACTCCGGCTCGTACATTTGCACGTACATCGTCGGCGTCACCCCTCCAACATACTCAGGGCTCCCCACGGTCGCCCGGCGCAGTTCCCCTTGAAGCCGTACTGCGACAACGCTGTGCACACCTGTTCGCGTATCCTCCCCGATTGCCCCAAAGTGGGAAAACGGATCGCCAGCATCTAGGTCACGGTTCCGGCCAGGCGCGTACATGTTGGCGGTGACCTCGGAGTAGTGGATGGCAGGGTCCGGAGTTGGCGGGTAGCTTGCCATAATTCGCGCCGTCTCCATCTCGCGAATCTGGACAACGCCATCGGCGGCAATTGCCCCTACGCCCCCTGGTTCCACAAGGATCGAGTTGGCCGATTCATCGCTTGCCGTCGATCCAACGATATCTGCACCACGCGTCTCCATTAAAGAGCTGTCTTCGGTGGACAGAATAAATCCGTTAGAATCGCCCAGAATCGTCGTGTAACCGCCGCACCACCAGCTCTCCCCCCGTGCGCCGCGCGCCCAGCCTTTGAAAGAAAAGCCAGTGTTGAGAAAGGGGTGTGCTTCCGCACGCGAATCCACGAATGGGCCAGTGATTCGGCCGCGCGTGAAGAACATATTTCCGCCTGCGGTCCGCCCCGCCGTCAAAATCGTTCCCCCGTTGGCGGGTGAGTAGGCGATTTGCTGCGCTGGCCCAACGAAGAATGGGCCCTGTATCGTACCGTCCGGGCCGATGTAATTAGAGAAGGCGGCCTCCTCAGTACCGGTGAGAAACACGAAGCCGCCATCGGGAGTTGGGAGGCGGTCGAGAATGGCCATCCCGGCGGGTAACGGGTATTCCCTCATGGTAGCAATCGCCAAACCGTCAAAAGGAACGGTAATGATTACCGCCGAGCGGGGGCCGCTAAGGGGTCGAACTTCGCACAAAATCTTAGCTGTGCCTCCGGATGCTTCCGCGATCCCATCGCTAAGCGCCCAAAGCGGCCCAGAGGGTGAGCGGAACTCTCTAGAGCCCTCGGCCGGCCCAACAGAATAGACCTGCATCACATGCACCGCCCCCGCGGCCGGAGTAGTAAAGCTGCCAAGGCATCGTTCATTACGATATGGCAGAAGCTGCTCCATCGATGCAACCTCCCCAGGCTCAAAGGTCGCCCCAAGCTCTACTCCGCCGCCATACCCGCTGGCAAGGCCACGTCCCAGCATGCCTATAGTAGCCCGAGTTGCGCTGAATATGTTGAATCCGCTGATCAGGAACCGACCGCGATGCCCCCCGGCAATCGTGGTCAGAGGGCTAGTAAAGTCCCTGGTGCTAATGACGATCGCGTGGCACTGTGAAGCACCGCTGATCAAGCCTATGAGGATGAACTTTCTAATGGTTGGGCCGAAGTCTCGGCGCTGGTGGCTTGGTGCTTTAAAATAGATGCTCATTTCTTTCTCCATTTAGATATAGTCCGGCAGGTTGCCGGGAGCGGTCTCATAAATAATCTTTACCCTGATCATTCCGGTTGGCCCATAAATATTTCCCGACGCTGAATTCAGGCACCTGACGGGTCCTCGCGCCACATTGAAACAGCCCAGGTCCCTCGTGCCACATTCGCAATGTGGCTCCAAAACCTCGCTCCATTCGCATGCTCGTAAGTCAATCAAACGCCTCCGTGATCCCCGTTCCCTCGCGCCAGCGGCGCTCCTCAAACAGCATCGCTGAACTCCATTGACAGTCTATTGTACGCTCGCAAATCTCTTTTCGCGCCGGGTTTCAGTGAGCTACGCGCACCTCATGCCACATTCCGGCCCTGCCAATGTCTATCTTCCGGCGCCACCTGCTCGCGTAGAGGCCAGAGAAGTAAGCGATCTTCTTCAGTGAGCTAAAATATGTATAAGTTTTTGCTATTAACTTATACATAAACGCCTTCACCTGATGGGAGGACGCCGCTTCCTAACGTTAGGTTAGCCTTTCCTAAGCTCAGGTTGCGATAACCTAACCTACTTTTGCCCCATCCCCACTAGAAGTTGCCCCAACCTAAGCTGGCGTTGCGTCATCCCCAGCTTAGGTTGACGCAACTTGAGCCGTTTTCGCCTTCAACTCCCGTGAGGATTGCAGGGTCTCAACTGCGATTCATGGGTTTCCGAATTGCCTCAACCACCTTCCGGAAGAACTCGGCTCCGCTACCCGCGTGCCAAGGTTACGCCTCAATTGGTAGAATCCAATTGGGGATTTAGATGGAGAGCGCAACATTAAAGTCTAAGCTGGTTGACTGGCTCACGTATTTGATTGCTGGGATAGCAGCATGCTTCATCTGGCTTATCTTCCGACTATTCCCGCTCATCCTGCTGGGACTTGGCGCGCTACTTTCGATCGGCTTACTAGCGTTTTTCGGAGCATGGCCATCTTTCTGGCCAGCCGCAATTGGCCCGACGGTTTTGTTGAGCTGGGCACTTTGGCATTGGTTTTGGCGTCCAGCCGACGTTCGCGCTCAAACCCTCGAAGCAGTAACGATCCTAGTCAAATGCACGGTCCACATTCTCCTGTTGCGGGCTTGCTACGAGCTCTTCAGCGAACCGAAGTCGGCCGCAAATTTGTTATCGTTGGTAGTTGGAACCTTCAGCGCACTCATCATTCATGAAGGTCACAAGAGAACAATGCACATCGCAGCCGAACTTGAAGTGAGCGAGAGCGACCTTCCTGTCGCCACCAGAAACTTGGTGTAACTGTGGCCGATGATTTTGGGGCCGCTTCGACTGGGATCGTGAACTCGCCAGTGGTAGACTTAACTCGCGATAAGATCTACTTCCTAACCGCCTCGACCACTTTCTTGAAAAACTCGCCGCCGTTGCCTGAGTGCCATCTCCAGACCACCACCAAGTCGTGCTCGGGGTCTATCCAGATGGTGTTTGACCCAAAGCCCACAGCGGCATATGCCGTCTTCGAAGTCCCTGGCCAAGCTCCCCGTGTGTTCAGCCACCATAGGTATCCATAATCTTGATTCTTGGCCCCAGGCGTAACCGACTCGGCGACCCACTCTTTTGGCAAGATTTCGCGATCGCCCCACATCCCTTGCCGCAAGAAGAGCAACCCGAACCTGGCTTGATCCATAGAGTTGATCCACAGTCCGCCGCCCCATCGCGTGCCGCCGCTCACGCTTGGCATCTTTTTGCCGTTCATTTCCACGACTGCGTTATCGTAAGGAACCCATTTCCAAGCCGATGAAGCCCCGATCGGGTCCATGATTTCGGTTTTCAATACATCGGGTAGCGGTCTCTCAAAGATCCTCAGCAGCGACAGGGCAAACCGGTTGACGCGCACGTCGTTGTATTCGTAGAACTCTCCGGGCGCGACAAGTTTGCGCGGCTTTCTTTGGCCCTGACCAAACTCTTCTTCCCCAATGAAGTCGTGATTCTTGCCCCAAAGGCTGCCCTCCCATTCGCTAGTTTGGCGCACGTGGTGCTCCCAAGTGATGCCAGAGTTCTGAGGCGAATCGTATCCGCCATCCCGAATCACCTCGCCCACCTTATCCTTCACGCTCGGAATCTTGCGGTCCCTCACGGCAATGCCTAAAAGCGATGACAGGAAGCTTTTGGCGGCGCTGTAAGTGGGGTCAATGTGGTCCACATCGCCAAATGAAGCCACAATGTAGCCGCCCCGAATAACCAACCCGTTAGTGCTGCCTCGCTCCTTTGGAAGCGGCCCTAGCTTCTTGCCGAAAATCTTCTCCTGAGTCGAAAAATCCTTGGGAAAGTCGGTTTCGTGAGTCTTAGCAAACTCAACCGCCTGCTCAAGCGCCGCCGGGTCGAACCCCATTTCCGAGGGAGTTTTATGCTCCCACGTGGCTCCGGGGACGTAGACGGCTTGGGCCAGAGCAAGCTTGGCGAGAAGGGCGAGCATCATTGCTTGCGTTTTACCTGTTTGCCGGCGTTTGGTTGGTTCCCGTAGCTAGGGCGTCCCGCCCGCGTCCGAAATAGTGGTGGCGTCAAAGAGTAATTTCCCCCTCCTCAGCGCACACTAGCGTGGCGCAGCCCTCCCCCGCCGGGGCACGGGGGAGGAAGCCAATACCTGGGGTTAGAAGCTCTTAACTGTGCATCGAGACTCACGAGTGATCAAAGAGTGATCCTAAGTCAAAAATCGAGCCAAGTTCGAAGTCGGGAAGGCTTATGTCGGAGAGCGAGAATCCGTCGAGGTTCAAACCTTCAAACATGGTTGCCCGCATTTCACTGAAGTCACACGACTCTCCGATTGACTGGTGGAAGTGGTTGAAATCAGGCATAGCCATGAACACGCAATAGGCCCAGCAGTGGATATCCATCGCATATCCCGCCGCCAGCGCGGATTCTTGAATCTGCGGTTGGGTGTAAGTTCGCTGCTTTCCATGGCGCTGAGCCAACTGGTGACCCACCCGTTGAATCATCATTTTTCGGTTTGGCGGAGGCGTGTGGCACGTCGACATACGCAGTATCATACGTGACTCGGACGCGCCAAGATTCAGTGTCTTCAGACTCAGCTCACCTGAGGACGTCGCTGGCGTGGGTCAAGTCATTTCGCTTTGTGAGTTCGACCTTGGTGACCTTGTTTGCCGAATACTCTACTTCTAAGAGGCAATAACACTGCATGCTCGTCTCAGCAAGTTCGTAAAGTTTGCCTCGGCCCGGAATGGACTTATCGGGGATGTCTTCACAAGTTGGGATCAGGGCCCTTACTTGAGTGATTGGCATCCCAACCTTGATCTGCCGCCCCGCCTGCAGGAGCTCCTCCGACCCTGGGCAAGCGATGAAAACCACGTAAACTGGCGAGCAGCAACAAATTGCCATACCAATCGTGATTGAAGCGAATAGCCACTTGCGGGGCCACTTGCCCGAAAAGTCGCCGCTTGCTCCGCTCTCTGACGTCGCGTGTACCTCACTCATCTTTGGCTGCCTTCGCACTCGAAGGGGTTGGGTTTCCGCTATTAGAACTCGATCCACCAACTTTCATCCCTGAGGGATTATTACACCGAGCCGAGCCCATACGCGTATCGGGCCAACCCATACGCATACTGGGTCAAGTCTTACGCGTATTGGGTCAGCCAATACGCGTATTGGCTCAGGTCATACGCGCATTGGGCCGGGTCATACCCGTATTGGGAGTGAGCATATGCGTGCATGATGAAGCCATACACGTATTAGGTCGAGTCCTACGTCAAGGCAATGAACCTCGCGAAAGGAGACGAGCGCGCAACGCCTCATCCAGAGGCTGTGCCTAGTCGGGTTATCCTCGCCTGCGATGCGCGGGCTGAAAGTGCAAACTGAAGCAATCGTGTTCGGCTAGTGCCTCGGTGAGTGCAGACGGGCATGCACCAACTGGAACCGGCCCGTCAGGGCTCAGAACGGATCATCGACTGCCACACAGTGTTAACTTCAGCCAAGTTGCTGGGGCGAAAACGTTCATCAATGACGAGAACGCTCGATGAGGTCCCCGATTGCAGCGCATCTGACCAAGGGGTCGCCTTTTTCTCTAATTCTTTAAACAGGTCTTTTACCTTTTCTGCTTCGACTAGCCGACTGAATGCGAATGCATGGACATCAAGCGATATCGTGTGCTTCCGGAATACGATCTCAACGTGCTCGCCGTACTTTGCATCTGCATAGGGATTCGTCGGGTCCGCATCGGACATACGGGCAATTGCGAAATCAAATTTCAGCATGTTTGCCGGGTCCTTCATGCAAGTCCGAAACAAGCTCTCATAGTGCGAGTGTGTTGTTACGTAAACATGCCCTTGAGCAGATTCATGTTGTGACCCATAGTTGACTGCGTGCTGCAGCAACAGGCTTTGATAATCAGACAAATCTGACGACGTGTGAAACACGAACAGGCGGTGGACAGGCTTACCCCTCTGATAACCAACGTAGTCGACAATGTCTAAGGTGCCAGACTGATGACCATCGAGCCAGAAGCTTGAAACTTGGTCAATTGACACAGCCCAAGCCTCGCAACACTCCCGCAAGACGAGCCCAGAGTATGCAACGAGTGACTCCTGAACATCAACTTTAGCCTGCCCGTCTGAAACAAGCGTCTCAAGTCGCTCAAGATCTCTATGGATAATCCCAGCAGCTAAAACTGCCGTCGCACCTCGCAACTCGCTTGCTTGATCGCTAACGAGACGCCTGGCGAGGCTCAGGTCGTGCAGCGATCTTTGAGCATGGGCTGAGTGGCGCGGCCCTGCCACATTCAATCGCTTCAAGAGCCCGGACGCAACATCGGACTCAAAGATCATCGCCCACAGTACTCTCTTGCCGTTGGCGGTCATGTTCACCAGTTTGTCGAGCGCTTCTTTGACCAGGTCCCGTTGGGCACCCAGATCAAGCATCAAGTTTATCCGCTCCTCTGGGTCAATGATGGCAAGCGCAAGATTCTTGATATCATCCCCTGCATGGGTCTGAACTCTGCCGCGCACCCGGGTGACAACACTCGAAAGCCGAGCGTCATCCGGTCCCGCGAACCCAAGGTCACCAAGAACCCACGAATTTTTGTAATAGAATATGTTACGTGCTGCAACGTCTCGGTGGTTCACATTTCGACCGTGAAGTCCCTCCAATCCTTTCAGCATCAGCGCGAGGTCGGATTCGTTAGCTGGCCTTGCGTTAGTAGCCGCTCCCGTCGAGTAAGCGAGGTAGTCGCAGGACCCTTGACAAAGAACCAGAAAGATGCAAGGCTCGCTCCTTCCATCATCGTGCTTGAGGAGCCCGATATTGGAATCAGTGCAGGGAATGATTCCATCCCCTTCCTGCAACCGGTGGTAAAAGATTTCCCGGAGATTGCTAACCAAGTCTTCCCCGGGAGCATTCTCATAGGTATAGACCTTCGCGATTTTGCCGGCGTGATCGCCCTTAAGGGACTTCTCGATGAGATGAAACTGGGCAGCGCCGGCCGGTCGATTCGTGAACAGCTGATTTTCCAACTCGATGATGTTGTCGTCCCAACTTAGAATGTGCATTCTAAAATCATACACCATTACCTCCCTTCGGGTCGGATAATCACTTGGACTTGGGCTAGGCCAGCGCGGGGCGCGTCGATACACGCATCAGCGTAGCAAATCACTTGCCTATGATGCTAGCGTGAGAGTCAAGCAATAATCCCGTTCACGATTTCGCCGTGAACGTCGGTTAAGCGATAATTCCGGCCGCCGTGGAAATACGTTAGCTTGGTGTGATCGATTCCTAACAAATGCAGCATGGTGGCGTGGAGGTCGTGGATGTGCACTTTATCTTTCACCGAGTAGAAGCCGTAGTCGTCGGTCTCGCCGTATTTGATCCCCGCCTTAACGCCGCCGCCGGCTAGGATCGTGGTGAAGCCGTGGGGGTTGTGGTCGCGGCCATCATCGCCTTGGGCAACCGGGGTTCGCCCAAACTCGCCGCTGATAATGACCAGCGTATCTTTGAGCATGCCGCGGGCCTTAAGATCCTTCAGCATTCCCGCGATGGGTTTGTCCACTTCGGCGGCGTTGCTGGCGTGATCTTTGCGCAAGGATTCATGTTGGTCCCACTTATAGGAGTGCGTGACTTGCACAAACCTTACGCCCCGCTCCGAGAAGCGACGAGCGAGGAGGCATTGATGCCCAAAACCGCGGGTTTTCGGATCATCCAGACCGTAAAGCTTCTTCGTTTCTTCACTCTCGCCCGAGATTTCTTGCAGTTCGGGCGCGGCCATCTGCATGCGAAACGCCAACTCGAACGAGCTAATCCGCCCTTCCAAAGCCGGATCGGGTCCAAGGTGAGCCAACTGATCTCGGCTTAAGGTCTTGAGCAGTTCGATCTCCAACTTCTGGGCATCCACTGGGGTTTCGCTGTTCTGGATGAACGGAATCTTCGCGTTTCCAGCATCAATGCTCGAGTTTCCAATCGGCGTACCCTGCGTGTAAGCAGGCAGAAACGCGGAACTCCAGTTGTTAACGCCGCCATGGCTTAGCGTTGGACAAATCGTGAGAAATCCGGGCAGGTTCTGGTTTTCGGTGCCCAAACCATAAGTGACCCACGAACCCATTGAGGGGCGCACGAAGGTATCGCTGCCCGTATGCAACTCAAGCAACGCTCCGCCGTGGCGCGAGTTCGAACCGTACATCGAGTTGACAAAGCACAAGTCGTCGACACAGCCTCCGACGTGGGGGAACAGATCGCTGACTTCGATGCCGCTTTCGCCGTAGTGTTTGAACTCCCACGGGCTTTTCAGTAGGTTCCCAGTTGGGCTCGAAACGATTCGGGGCATCTGTCCGGTAAAGGGTTTGCCATGGTCCCGGGTGAGCAGCGGTTTGGGATCGAACGTATCAACCTGGCTCGGTCCCCCATGGAGGAACACAAAAATGACGCGCTTGGCTTTTGCCGGGTACATCGGCGACCTCGGGGCCAGCGGGTTCTGGGCATCGCGGGTTTGTTCCGCCGCCATCAGGCTCATCAGGGCGAGATTGCCAAACCCTAAGGCGGCCCCCTTCAAAAGGTCACGACGCGAGACGAAATCGTTATTCCACATAGATGAACTCATTGGCAGCGACGATAGACTTGCAAAGGCTTTGCCAAGCGCTGAATCGGGGGTCTTTTGCCTGGGCGTAGGCAAGTTGAAACTGGGCCAGATAGTTTAGCGATAAGGCCACTTCCGGTTCCGTGGCCGGACGGGCATAGCACGTCAGGTAAAGCTGCCGGATGCGCTGAGCATCAGTGAGATTTGGCGCCTTGAGAATATTTTCAGCTTGTGCCTTGGTCGAGCTCAAAACCACCGGACTATTCAGCATGAACAGGGCCTGAGGGGCGATGGTTGTGCTGGGCCGGTCCCCGTTCATCACACTTGGGTCGCCAAAATCGAAGGCGGTGTAAACATCGTAAAGTGCCGCGCGAATGACGGGCAAATACACGCCCCGCCGGGTGCTGCTGTAGTTCACACGATCCACCCCGTCGGTTCCGGTGACATAGGCACGGGGAGCGAAATCCATCAGTGAGCCGCCCATCTTTCGGTCCAGGGTTCCGGCCACGGCCAACAGGCTGTCTCGAATGGCCTCGGCCTCCAATCGTTTCCTGGGGAATCGCCAAAGCAGATGGTTATCGGGGTCCAACTCTGCCGCTTTCTTGTCGAATTGGCCGCTCATTTGGTAGGTGTTCGTCAGCATGAGACGCTTGTGGAGCTTCTTTAAACTCCACTTGTCTTCCTGAACGAACGTCAATGCCAACCAATCGAGCAACTCGGGGTGGGTGGGCAAGTCTCCAAGCGCACCAAAGTTATCAACCGAGCCAACCAACCCTCGGCCAAAACGCCAGCGCCAAACTCGATTGACAAAGACTCGAGCGGTCAGCGGATTCTTTGCGCTCGTGAGCCACTGCGCTAGCTCTAGACGACCACTTCTATCCGATGGCAAATTCGGTTGGTCTGGTTCCGAAACCACGGCTGGAAATCGGCGCGGGCTCTCCTCACCCAAAGTCAAATAGTTGCCCCGTAGGTGAACCTTGAGATTGGTCGGCTTGCCATCTTCCACGGCCATCGCAAGCGGCAACTTCGGCTTGGCTTTGTTCAGCTCTGCGATTTCCTCATCAAGTTTTTTCAGTTGGGATCTGGCGGGCTCATCAAGCAAGTGATCGAACTTCTCGGGAAGCTCAATCTTAATGTCAATTCCCTGCTTAACACGGTTGGCAACATCACGCACAACATCCGGAACGAGCTTGTTCTCATTCGCCAGGGATTGAAGCACTTCGGTTGGCGGCTGGCCGGGCCGGGCGATCAACAAAAGCTTATCAATATGCGGGAAGTAGCTTTCGCGCTCTAGCTTGATCGTGTTCTTGCCCGCATTCAGCACGAAGATTCCCTCGGCAAACCACTTCTGATGCTGAGGGTCGAATCCACCAGAGATGTTTCCGGCGGCATTGCCCAAGACTACCGAGCCGTTAGCGTAGACCTTGATTGGCCGAGAATCGTTTGAGGCGTACCGCAAATCGAGTTGGTAGGGTCCGGCCTTTGGCACCGTGATTTCGTATTCGGCCCGGTTGGGATATTCCTCGCGGTTCACCAAAACCCCGATGTCCTTGCCAAATCCATCCTTCTGTTTCGACACATTTCCGGATGTGTAGTCCTCCGCTTCGACCACAATCGCCCCAGGTGGCGGACTTCCGGCGGGCGACCCAATGGCGGCTTTAAGGTCAGTCTTCCCTTTTTCGAGTTCGATCACTTGCCTCGCGACCTTCTCATAAGCAGGAGCCATGGGACGGAGCCTTTCCAATAGGACCTTCGAGGCCGTCTCTCGAGTTTTGGTGGCCTCCTCTGATTTCTTCTTAACTTGCTCAGTAATCGTCTTAAACTTTTCTTGCTCTTCCTTAGGCCCAATCGGGCGCTCGACCCAATCTGCAACAACCCTAAAGTTGTTCATCGTTTTGGTGGACTTCAGGATGCCCGCCATTGCGTAATAATCCTTCGCGCTGATGGGGTCAAACTTGTGATCGTGGCATCGGGCGCATCCCACCGTTAGGCCAAGGAATGCTTTGCTCAGGGTGTCCACCTGCTCGTCAATGATGTCCATCTCTTGCTTGACGGGATCATCTTCGGCGAGCATTTTCGCTCCAAGCGCCAGGTAGCCAGTCGCGATGATCTCGTTGTCACCCGCACCTGGGAGCAAATCACCGGCGAGCTGCTCGTGAATAAACCGATCAATCGGCTTGTCGGCATTAAATGCCCCAATCACCCAGTCGCGATATCGCCATGCGTTCGGAAAAACGAGGTTCTCATCCAGGCCGTTTGAATCCGCGTAACGCGCAACATCCAGCCAATGCCGACCCCACCGCTCGCCGTATGCGGGCGAAGCGAGCAAGCGATCCAATACTCGCTCGAAGGCTCCAGGTTGCCTATCGGCAAGGAAGGCGTCTACTTCTTGTGGCGTAGGCGGCAGGCCCGTAAGATCAAGTGTTGCCCGGCGAACCAGCGTTCGGGGGTCTGCGGGCGGCGCCGGTTTCAGTCCGTTAGCCTCAAGTTTAGCTAAGACAAAGGTGTCAAGCGGATTTTTCGCCCAGCCGCGTGCCTTGACTTTTGGCAGCTTCGGCATCTTAGGCGGGACAAACGCCCAGAAGGGACCCTTTGCAGTGGTGGCTGGCTTCGCCGCTGGCCATGGGGCGCCGGCTTTGGCCCAACTCTTCATTGCCGTGAGTTCGTCGATCGGTAACTTACCCGCGGGCGGCATTTTTACATCGCCGGTATAAGAGATTGCGTCAAAAACTTTTTGAGCGGTTTCGGCCGAGATTGGCTTATCCAACCGGAGATCGGCACTTTGCTGATCAGGTCCATGACAGACAACGCATTTGGCTTCGAGTGTCGGTCGCACTTTGGACTCAAAAAGGGCCAAGTCCTTGCCCGTCAGTTGTTTTTGCGCCGTGGGTGGGCTCGCTTGGGCTCCGAAGACCACGATAAGCAGGCTTGCGGCAAGGAACAGCCTTCTCACAAGGATATTGCTGGTAGCTGAGAAAATTTCCTTGCGTTCCTTCCCCGAAAGCATTCTGACAGTATACGCATCAGGCTTCAGTTTTGGCAAGTTCGGTAAATGCGCTAGTACAATGAACGAACCTGTGAAAAGACGCTGGAAGTTCTCCTCAAAGGTAAGCGTCGTGGCAGCAACTGTGTCCCTTTCAGTGCCAGCCCTCGCTGGCGGCCCGTTGCGCGTCTTCATTTTCGCGGGGCAATCGAACATGGTTGGCTCAGATTCGAACGCGGCTGATGTGCAACGCTACCCTCCCTTTGTGGGATTAGACTTGCCGCAACCAAATGTGTTGTACTCCTACAACTTGGGCCGCGAGGAAAAGCGTACGTCCAACGGTTGGATATCACTCCAGCCCGTCGACAAGGTTATTGGACCCGAACTCAGTTTTGCGAGGAAGGTATCTCAAGTCACTAAGGACCCCATTGCGATTATCAAGTGTGCGGCCGGCGGCACGACCCTGGGTGGCGACTGGAACCCTGATTCGCCAAGTGGATTCAAGCTGTATCCCATTGCCCTCCAACTCGTGAGGTCTTCTCTCGCCGACCTAGACCAACGAAAGGTTCCTTACAAGGTTGAAGGATTCATGTGGCATCAGGGCGAGAACGACATGTTTAGCCGAGAATTCAAGCCGCTGTATGGACAAAACTTGAAGAATTTTCTGGCCAAGTGGCGGCGCGATTTGAACTTGCCTAAGCTAAGGTTCTATATCGGGGAGTTGAGCACAAAAACGATCTGGGGAATGGACAATCGCGAGAACATGGACGCGATTCGGAAGGGGCAAATGGAGGTTACTGAAGCCGACCCGCTGGCAGACTACGTTCCGACCTCTCACAACGCGGTGGAGATTGGTGGCGGGGCCGGATTGCACTATCACTACGGAACCCTAGGGCAATTAGAGCACGGCGCGAACTACGCCGACGCCTATTTGGCCGCTGTTGGCAAAAGCAAAGCACGAACCAGGCGTTTCAAAGCTTGGCCCTATCCAAAGAGGAGCGCGATAAAGCTTTTTGTTCTGGCCGGTCACCGAAACATGGAGGGCGAACGGGCTTTTACCGCGGATTTGAGGGCGCTCACCCCATACAGGAATCTGGCGAACGACAACAACAAGATTGCCTTCAAATACAGTATCGGCGGTGGTCTTAAGACTTCGGCGGGTTGGGAACCCCTGGGTCCGGCCGGATTCCACGAGACGTTTGGGCCGGAGTTGAGCTTCGGCCAGACGCTTCAAAATCGAGTTGGGGGCAACATCGCCATTGCCAAGTTCACCCATAGCGGATCGCAAATTAATGATTGGACCCCGATTGGAACCTCAACTCCGTATCGAAACCTCTACGCGAAGTTCATCGCTTTCATCCAGAACTCTATAACCGAGCTCAAATCCAAGGGGCACTCAGTCGAGTTGGCTGGCATTTATTATCACGTCGGTGAAAATGATATGTCCTTCAGCCCCTATCGGCGAGAAGCGGCAAAGTGGCTGGAGGCGTTGATTTCGAAAAGTCGAGTGGACCTTGGCATGCCCTCTCTAAGGTGGTATGTTAGCCAGCAGCCACCTACCGACGATGCAAGTGTCAGCGGAATTGACTTCACTGCCAACCTGGAACACTTGGTGTCCGCCGACTCAGCCTGC
Organism: Fimbriimonadaceae bacterium; assembly: GCA_040081075.1. Lineage (GTDB taxonomy): Bacteria > Armatimonadota > Fimbriimonadia > Fimbriimonadales > Fimbriimonadaceae > JANJUB01. The sequence goes on from JBEBHJ010000003.1 coordinate 46,670, forward strand.
GTGCACATTAAAGCCTTTGACTTGCCCAGCCAATCCGAGAACTTGGTTATTACGGCTGCTGGTATTGTTCGGCTGGGCGAACTGCTTGCCGAAAACTTCCGGCGTTAGCTGACCTTCTTCGCTTCAAAATTTTGAGGGCGGCAACAATGCACATCAGGAGGACGATCGCATCGTCCGACCAGCCGAGCAGCGGAATCAAATCTGGGATCAAGTCAATCGGCGAGGCTCCGTAGAGCAATGCGATAAGAAGGGGTATGAAGCCCGAGCGGTTGGATCGTCGGCCTGCACCGGGAGGCAGAATGCGAACATTATTGTCCATCTTCTCGTTTGACGACGGTTTTTGGGGCGATTAGTCCAGAGGACCCAGTTCGTGCCATAATCAGGGTCAATCGCGGAGTGGTGTCCGAGTGGTCGAAGGAGCGCGATTGGAAATCGTGTACTCGATGAAAGTCGAGTCGTGGGTTCGAATCCCACCCGCTCCGCCAGATGTTTCAAGTTAAGAGTTCGCAGCGGCTCTTGCGGCTCTCGCCGTTTGCTTGATCTCATTCCAAACAAACCTTCGACCGTCCGTTCGCGGCGTGGACTCGAGCCCTCCCCCCAGAATGTAGGCTCGCCGATCAATGTCGCTTGTGTTCGGGCCGGTGTAATGAAGCGTGCGGGAGGAGTGGAATGTCGCTCCACCGGGAGGTAATGGGCAACTCACCGCTCCTTGGGTGATGGCCCCCAAAACTTCAAGAGCATGGATTCTAGGGTCGCCTCCAATACTTTGATGCGGGAGCACTTCCAATCGGTGCGAGCCTGGTACAAACCACATGCAGCCATTCTCTTCGGTCGCTTCTTGCAACGGCACCCAGATTGAGACCGACTCGTAGTGTTTAGCCGGATCCCAATAGGCTTCATCCTGGTGCCACGGAGTTTCGGCGCCGATTCGGGCAGGCTTAAAGATCATATGGCCGTCACCAAAATTTGCCATTGGCCCTAACAACTGCATCACGCACATTTCCGCGTTGATCCACAACTGGCTCCGCTTTAACTCGGGAGCATATTTTGCCGGACCCAAAATTTGCGGGAGTTTCGCTTCCACGCCATCTTCGTCTGTTCCGGCGAGGTCAAACTGATCCCCATAGTCTCGACCAGCTTGAGCGGCGAACAAACGGTCGTAAACCTCTCGCATCCATTCCACTTCCTCAAGCGGCATGATGTTTGGAATCGAGAGATAGCCAAATTCTTGATAAAACGCAACTTGATCTTGGGTCAGCACTCTTTATCTGACGTAACAAATATCGATAATGCGGCCTTCGGCAAAAAGAAGAACGCAAGAAAGCACGGGTTTAGAAATCGCGATCTGGCGAGCATCTTCAAACGACCTCCCAACGATGTCGCCACTCAATCCGGCAAGCATGCCCATATAGGTAGTCGCATCGTCTGGCGACGGGAATGTAGCCAGGCCATTGATCACTTGCCCGTCCGGTAAAGTCACGTTGTTAGCAGCAAACTTTTCTGAACCAACTTCAATAAGAAACAGAGAATCCGGAAATCCTCCATACCCTTCCAACATGGATTCATCCAGGGTAAACGAAGTCGGCAATTCTTCAAGACGCATCTCTAATGTGTACCCGAACGGGCTAGAATTGAAACGTGCCGCAAAAGCCAAAGCTTAGTCCCACAAAAATTTCAACATACTTGGCGTGCGCGCTCAAATACCGATGGACCTACGTGCACCCCCATCGTTGGCTGATTCGAGACAAGCACTACTATAGCTTCGGACAGTCGCTTCACACGGTTCTGGAAAGAGTCTTCGAAGGCAAGTCGTTGGAGATTCCCATGGAGGAACTGGACGCGCTCTATGAGGAAAGCTGGATTGAGGCTGGCTACTCAAGTTCCGAAGCCATGCAAGAGGCCTATGGGGAAGGAAAAGAGCTGATCGAAAAATACGTTGAGCGAGAGAAAGCAATCCCGAAGCTTGAGGGGAAGACGATTGCCGTCGAGCGAACTTTCAAGAAGGAACTTAACGACTTCGTGCTCGTGGGGCGAGTTGATCGCCTGGTTGAAGGTCCTGACGGCACGTTGGAAATCGTGGACTATAAGTCTCGGCGGCGCGGCGTATCATCGGAAGACGTTGCGAACGACCTGGCCATGGGTTGTTACCAGCTGCTCGTAAAGGAGGCTTTTCCCGGAAAAAAGGTGCAGGCCCGGATCATTGCTCTTGCGGCTGAAGAGGAAGCTTCGTATAGCCTGTCCGAAAGTGAACATGAACTGCTTGAGTCAGACTTGAACAAACTGGGCCACCAAATTCTGGGGACTGACTGGTTCGAAGCCGAATCAGAATACAAACCTATCTGCAGAACTTGTGACTTCTCGAGTCTGTGCCTAAAGGGACCTCAATTCAAGATTCGGTGGGAGCAAGATCAGAGCGTTTCTGCAAACTCGTAAACGCCCGTTTTTCCAATGATCCATTGGGCCGCGTGGAGTGCCCCTGCGGCAAACCCATCTCGATTTCTGGCAGTGTGAGTCAGCGTGATCGTATCGGCCGCCGAATCGAAGCCGATGGTGTGCGTTCCAGGGACCTTGCCCGCCCGAGAGGAGGAGACGTCTATCTGGGCTGAATATCCAGCCGCTCGCATGTCATCAACTAGCCTCAACAAGGTCCCCGATGGGGCGTCGAGCTTTGCCGAATGATGCATCTCGTAGGCCCAAGCCTCGTAGCTAGGATGATCCCTAAATTCTTCGGCTGCTTTTTCTACGATCCGCCGAAACAGAGCAACCCCGATTGAGAGGTTGGAGCCATAAACCAATGTTCCGTTACACTTATCGACGGTGCCTCTTATTCGATCAAGGTCGGCATACCAGCCGGTAGTGCCGCAGACGATGGGAACATGCTTCTCGCAACAAACCTCGATATTGTGGGGGGCGGCATCCGGTTGCGTAAATTCGATGGCAACATCGCAACCATCGAGAACGTCAGGATCGAAACCCGAATGGTCCACACGAAACGCAATCTCAATCCCCTGCGACTGAGCCAATTGGTCTATCGCCTTGCCCATCTTTCCGTACCCAATCAAGCCAATTCTCATTCAAACTTAGTCTACCAAGCATCGTTCGCGCCATTATCGGTAAAAAACGCCGGGAGTCTTACTGGTTTTGTGCCTAACCCGGCAGTATTACGAGGGCGCGATGGGTGAAGCTCCTTCATAATATGGGTGGCGCGGCGTATGCCCGCCAACTCTGAGGAATATTAGTGATGAACAAATCTTTCAAAGGAGCCTTGATTGTCTCCGGCCTCGTGGTTGCGGCTATTAGCTCAGCCACGGCGATCGGAACTACTTCGGTGCCACAAACGTGTTTCAACACCCTAACGGGCAACCTGAGCAATCTTCGGCTCTCCAACAACAATCTCGTCGTAAACTGGGGAAGCAAGGGCGACTGCCTTTACTTCACCCCTACAAGCTTTAATGCTCCACTTGGACAAGCCTTCAAGGTTGGCCGACTTTGCATTTTCAATGTAAAGGACAAATATGATCAAAACGGCAGCTTCAATGTGAATCTGCAAGTTGGTATCAAGTTTGATGTACCAGGTCAGGGCCTTTTGGTTTGCACCCTTCCAATCAGCCACACCGACGTTCGCGGTGCGAATGATCACACGACGCTGCCGACTACGTTCCAGCCAAAGAACATCGTTCTCAATGGTCGAAACTACACGTTCAGCCTGCTCGGCTTTAAGTCCGGTGGCGCGAGCTCAGCTAGCGTTGGCGATTGGGTAACTCCCGGCGGAACCACGACTTGCTTAGACCTGTTCGGCAAGCTTGAGGCTGCCCCCGTACCGGAGCCCGCTTCCATGGCAGCTCTTGGCCTTGGTGTTGCCGCTTTGCTTCGACGACGACGCAAGTAAGCAATCCAAACTTGAAGAGCTCCCGCTATTCGGGGGCTCTTTTTTGTTTTCAACCAACGCTGAGTTGACCCAACCCCGTCTAATACCCATATGCTTATCGCCACGCTCCTTGCGACGCTAATTCAAAGTTCAACCTCAGGGACGTTTCATCCCGCTCAGGGCGAACCGGCCCCGTGGTCAATTAACCAACACCACACCCTCGTTTGGAGCGGACAACCTTACATCCCCATGGGCTTGCACGTAGAGGGCTCCCTGGCTGCGATGGAGTCAGCGATTGGAGCGGGAGCTACGGACTTGCTGATCGACCTCCCCGCGAATGGGATGGGGTGGAAAGAAGCGGTTGCATTCCTCGAGTCAAAAGGGATCAGATATCTGATCTGCATCGGCTCTGTGGCAAAACCGGCTCAAGGAGTTGTCGTTCAGCCTCAAACATATCGGCTATCAGGATTAACCGAAGATCAAACCGTGAACTTCCCCGCCGGCGATGCCAGTTCCGCATGGCTGGTTTTGGCGGCGCAACGAGATGGGTCGATCGCAAAAGCGGCCAAGATTCCTGCCTTAAACCGCACGTTTAGCCTGCCAATTGAAACTGGGGGTCTCGAGCATCTTCTGTTGGTTTACCCAGAGATGACTAGCCTCACCCAACCAGACTATTGGGATGAGTTTGACTCCCATCGCGATGCTTTGCTTGCCGCCGTAGCGGGAGCCAAATTCGGGCCGGGATTCCGGGGAATCGTCGACCCCGTCGGGCAGACGATTGGGCTCTACGGAAAGCCTAAATCATTTGTTCCAACCTCAAATGCCTATCGCAATGAACTCAAAATCTACCTGGCGGAGCGGTATCGAAACCTTGAAACCGCGGCACGGGCATGGTCGATTAGGACTAATGATTTAGAGACCCTTGATGATCTCGCCCGACTTGTACCTCTTTGGTCGGGCAATCGCGGCGTGAAGATGTTCTGGGACCCGGTGCGCAGCATGACCTACAATCGTGAAGAGACCGAGGGTTCGGCTTGGCAAGATATTGATCGGGTTATCCAAGCCGCCGCGGTAAAGAGATTCGACCGGCTGGTTGCTGCCATAAAGCAAAAAGTCGATGTTCCGATTGTTCAAACTTGGCAAGGCTGGCGCGGACCCTACGAACTGGCGAATCCGAACCTAACGGGAATCGGTATCGAAGCGAGCGGAAGCAGCCCATCGGAATGGCTCGTAAATGCCGCGCCCGGCGCAAGCAGTCTCTTACGATGGACAAAGCCCGGCTGGTTGATTGCAACAGATTTGAAAGTTCCCCGCCTGTCCGATGCAGCTGCAGAACTAGGCGCCGCCGGAGTTCGCGGTTTCTTTGGTCAATCGTCCCCCGATACGCTTGCCGAGCTCAAAGGGCTTGTGTCGGAACCGAGCCTGAGCCAGTGGTCGCCCGCGCCACTCTTCTTTCCCGAGTCGGCTACCAATCCGGCGGCAGCACAACGGCTTCCCAACGGCAACTATTGGCTTCCCTCTCCGCTGGCTGGAAACCGGCTTGAACTCGGACCATCGTTCAGTGGATATCGATACGATGAGAACGGCGAAGTCACCGTTGTCTTGCGCAGTAATGTTGGGCCGGGTCGGTTCAAATTGCGCTCTAATGAGGCCAAGGACTTAACTTTTCGAACTCTTGATGGGGCAGATCCCAAGCCCAAGCTCTTTAAGCTAGGCGTTGAAGTTAACTTGAGCGAGGTTCCGGTGATCATCAAAGGCGGCAAGGATATCCCGATCCCCGAATACGCTTATCAACAAACGATTTCGCGGTTTATGGGCCTTGAAAAGCTTGCCGATGGAATGAAATCGGACGTGACTCAAGAGAAGTACAACTTCAAAGAGGCCGCCAGAGGATTCGACCGTATCCCTTCAAACTTTGCCGCAATGCGCCGCAACTATTGGCTGGCCACTTCCCGGCTCGCCCCGTATTTGTGGGTAGAGGCCGAGACCTGCCGCCAACATAACATGAGCGACAAGATTTCATTGAACGGTCTTAACAGCGGTGCCGCCCTCTGGCTTGATAGCATTGGTCCCATAGATCCGCGTGGCATTTTCGCAAGCTACGAAATCCCCGTAAGAACATTGGAAGACCAAGAGATTTGGATCGCAGCGAGGATTCCCCGGGCTAACCGTGGCGATGTTGTGATTCGCACGATGGGGACCGACTTCCCGATTGCCTCTGAGCCCGTTCAAGCTTACGGGCCGGGTATCGCCTGGTACAAAGTGGGAACAACCAAATTCTCAGGTGCCGGTGCGAAGTTAGAGATTCTCGTCCGAAACTCCGGCCCGGTAGACATGACCTTCGATACTATCTTCATCGCCCCCGCTGGGATGACTCCAAATGGGGCGCTGCCCCCGGAGATCGTGAACTAGCCGAGAGCTTCGGTATACAAATCTACGAACCTTGATGCGCACTTCTCAATCGTGAACATCTCCTTGAACCGCACTTGGGCCGCCTGACCGTAGGCGGCGCGGGTTAGCGACATCTCTTCAATCATCGATACTTTGCCAGCAAAGGTTTCGTCTTCGTAAAACATCGATCCCGTGAGGTCTTCGGCGACCAAGTCGATCACCCCGCCTTTGGCGCGGCCCAAAGTGGGAATGCCGAGCGCCATCGCTTCTAAAACATCGAGCGGGAAGGCAGGCTTTTCCCTACAACATGCCCATAGGTCGCAGGTTTGAATAAGCTCGTGAGGTCGAGCCACTCCGTGAACACAGTGAACGTGAGCGGGCCAATCTTCTTCTCGCTCTTCGCCAACAATCAGGAATTGGATACGGTCAGGAAGATTCCCGGCGGCTTCGATGACTAAATCCAGCCGCTCATCCCAACCCTGAATCCCAACCAAGAAGGCTTCTTGTGGAATCCCAAGTGAGTGTCGAACGTCCACGCGAGAACGCATGGATTCGTTCGCATCGATCCATACGGAGGGATAAACCAGGCTAAGATTGTCCGTGCCCGCTCCATCGAGCTCGTTGCGAATCGCCCGACAAGCACACGTACCAAACTGAGCCTGATTGAGCCTTTCGATCAGCTTCGGACTTCTCGTCTTCGGGAAATCGTACACGGAATATCCCCAAGACTCCGATTGCCCAAATGCCTCTGCGCACGCCCAAGCCGCTCGATAGCCCATTGCATGAACCAAATCGTAGTCTTTCCCAATCTCCCTAAGCCGCTTCGACGTGTCCCGGTTGAGGGCGGGATGAGTCTCTTTGGGCATCCACAAGTCGCTTTCATAGGCGTACGCGGTAATACCGCGCGTTCCCAATTGGGTCACGAGATCATCGCTCCAGCGCCTTAACTCATCCGAGGGCTCGCGGCGAATCAGTAGGACTCTCATCTGGGAACAATTTGGGATTCTATCAAGCTTGTCAGGACTCGATCGACGGTCAGCCCCTCAACTTCAGCCTCCGGCCGGAGCAAGATCCGGTGTCGCAAGACCGGAAGCGCAAACTCCTTCACGTCATCCGGAATTACGAAATCTCGGCCCCGCAATGACGCAACCGCCTTGGAACAGTTCAGCAAAGCGATTCCGGCCCGCGGGGATCCTCCGTAGAGGATGTCATTGGCTTTGCGAGTTGCCTTGACAATTTCATAGATGTAAGTAAATATTTTTTCTTCAACCGTCGTACTTTGAGCCTGAGCCTGGCAATCGCGCAACTGATCGGCCGAAACGACCGCCTGAATACCGGCTGCTTCAAGGTTTTGGGGCCGGAAGCCGGCATGATGTCGCCGGAGAACTTCCTGCTCGACGTCATCCCCCGGATAGTCGACAATGATCTTCAGCAAGAATCGGTCTTGCTGAGCCTCAGGAAGGGGGTAGGTGCCTTCAAACTCCAGTGGGTTTTGAGTTGCAAAAACGAGGAATGGCGGCGGCAACTTATAAACCTCTCCATCAATGGTGGTTTGCCGCTCTTCCATGGCTTCAAGCAAAGCCGACTGGGTCTTAGGAGGAGTCCGATTGATTTCGTCAGCCAGAAGCACGTTAACAAAAATTGGTCCCTTGCGTAGTTTGAATTCGGACGTCTTGGGATCGTAGATATTGGTTCCAATGACGTCACTTGGCATCAAATCCGGAGTGAACTGAATTCGACCGTAATCAAGGCTAAGTGCTCTAGATAGGGAGCGAATGAGAAGTGTTTTCGCGACTCCCGGAACGCCTTCTAACAGGGCGTGACCGTTGGCCAATATTGCCACGAGAGCCTGTTCAATAACTCGATCTTGACCGGCAATCGCCTTGGCCACCTCTGTCCTTAGTGCTTGACCTAGTTGTGCAACTTGCATCGCTCTGTACTTTACCGAACCAGAGGCTCAGCAAGTTTTTTCAGAGGCGACAATAAAATGTGACACACTTGAGGCTAGATTCGTCGTAACGAATGGGTAGGAGCCGCGTCATATGGATGAACTCATAAAAACGAGTGAGGAAAACGAACAATCCATGATTTCAGTGGCCCTGTCATCGCCCAAATTGAATCTCATTGAGAACGATCACGATAACGCGCTGGTAAAGCGTGCGCGGGATGGTGACTTCTCAGCGTTTGAAATCCTATTTGAAAGACACCGGCAACTTGCCTATCGGTTTGCCTATCAAATGGTGCCACGCCGAGATGACGCCGAGGATATCGTTCAAGAAGCGTTTGTTCGAGCCTATCAAAACCTTCATCGATATCGCGACGAGGCGAAATTTACAACTTGGTTGCTAAGAATTGTTAGCAACCTTTGCACGGATCAGGCCCGAATGCGCACTCGACGAGACGCACTCGAACAGCAGGAGGCGGGAGGCGCCCTTGTTTGGATGACGGAGGGCGATACGGATGACCCGGTTGCGAATATGGAAGCCGAACGCCGCGTCCAAATATTACGCACGGCGCTCAAGGCACTTCCTGTTCACCACCGAACCGTTATCGTTTTGAGAGATTTGGAAGAGAGGGGCTACGATGAGATCGCCGAAATTTTAGGGTGTAGCGTCGGTGGAGCCAAGTTAAGAGTTTTGAGAGCGAGAAGAGCCTTAAAGGATCGTGTCTCGCCATTTTTGTCCGAATGAGAGCATGTTTATGAAACGCCGCCAAGAAGAAGAGTTGATCCAGATGGCTTTCGGTGAAATGCCGGAATCGGCCCTGGAGTGTCCGGATGCTGAAGCCAAGCTACGGAGTTACTGCGAGTTGCGCCGGGGGCTGCAATCGCTTAAGGATATTCCGGAAATGCAGATGAGCAGCGAGCGATTACGCGATGCCATCTTGAACGGAGGCTTAAAGCCGAAACCCGAGCCGAAGTTGGGCCTAAGTTGGCTCGCTGCGGCCGCTGCACTTTGCGTGGTGGGCTATATGGGGGCGGCTCGAATGGGTCGCACGGATGCGGGGGCAACGGCGATCAAGCAAACTCCGATCGTCGTAGAAACGCCGGTTGCTCTCGATTGGCCTCCGACCCAACAGAATTTTGACGCGGATCGATGGCTCGGCGGACCCGAAAACGTTTTGATGCTTTCAGCAGCACCAGTGACGCGAAAGATTAACTCGCCTGAGCGATCGGCCCGACTATCTCCAAGTCGCCCTATCGATCGAGTTACTCCGGTTGCCGAATCACCAACGGTTGTTGAGACCAAGCCAAATCTCAAAAGTGCATTTCAGGCAACACCTAGCGCGCAAAAGGACAGTTTGACTACGGAACCTGAAGTTACGACCTCGGATATCGTGGTAATCGATGCCCAGGCTCAAAACGATGAGGGCATCTCTCAAGCAAAGGAGGTCAAATCGTCTGCTAATGTTGTCATCGGTGGTTAGTACTGGAATCCTATTGGCGTTGCTTGGCCCTAACCAGCAACTTACGACAGACGAGCAGCGAGTCTGGGGCCAGATAAAGCCACGCGTGGCTTATCTCAACGTCGCTGGGCGCCAAAGTGGTGTTGCATCGCTGATTGATGAGCGCGGGTATTTCATCGTGCACCGTTCGGTGGCTCCCCTGCCCGGAAGTTTTGCTTTGGCCCAACTCGGGACAGGACAATCCATCCAACTCAACTTTGTTTCCGAAGACGAACTAACCCAGTTAGCTCTGCTTCAGAGCGTGGGATTCTCGGGCGGATTTCGCCGTGATGAGAAAGGCAAGTTTGACACGCCCCTGAGCGGGCGGTCTCAAAAGGACTCGAACCAACTCCTGGCGGTGATGCCTAACGGCCCGCTTCGAGCTGAACTCAGCTTTAGCAACAGGATGGGAGTCATGAAACCATCCAATCGAGGCGTTACCCTGAACGAATATCGATTTGAAACGCCTAGCTATTCGCTTGCGGGGGCGCTACTCTTTAACATGGATGGCGGACTTGTTGGCGTTTTGGGAGCTACTCTGGAACCAACTGACAATCAAGGGACCGGTGCCGGCGGTAGTGTCCCCCGCGGTGGGGCAGGCAGCGCGTTGTCGGCTCCAACTGCAGGCCGCTCAAATTCATTTGGGCCGGGCGCGATGACCGTTGCGTACGCGATAACTCCCGACATTCTCAGCCGAGTCATCGAAGGATTTCTGTCACCTAGCCACAAGGTTGCCCATCCTGCCATTGGCGTGTTCTGCATCAACGCGAAGGGTGGCGGCGTCGTCGTTGATTCGGTGACGAAGGGCTCAAACGCTGAAAAAGCCGGAATTCAGCAAGGTGACATCATAAAAGAAATGTCGGGGAGCCCAATCCAAACAACGTCCGATTTCTTCAAAGTTATTATTCGCCAGACGGTTGGATCAACCATCCGGGTCACCCTTGTCCGAGGCACCGAGGAACGAAAGATCGACGTGGTTGTTGGCGCAACTAGCTAGGTCGCTCCATTTCAAATCGCGCATTTGAACCCAGGTCCAAATAGTTTGGCCCGCCCAAGCGACTAATCAAGTCCAAATCTGCGATTACCCCGCGCTGGAGATAACAATCCATCACGTGGATCGCTAATATTTCGCCAATAACATAAACAGCCGCACCCGCTCCCGCTCCGTGGTCAATCACCCGGAATAAGCGGCATTCAAATTGCACCGGGCTCTCGGCAACTCGAGCCGGGCGGACAAAATGGCTCGCAGTTTGGTTGAGCGAGGTATACGGCCACTCGCTTTGTTCGGGAGGCAAACCCGCACTCGTAGCATTCATCCCCTCAGCCATTGATCGAGTGACGAGGTTAACCACAAATTCGCCCGATTCTTCGATGTTCTTCAGGGTGTCCTTCCGCCTGCCTCCCTGACCCTGATTAATGCTGAGAGCCAGGGACGGCGGATTCGCCCCACCCGCCATAAAGAACGAAAACGGAGCTAAATTGCACACCCCCGACGAACTTTGGGTACTGACAAATGCGATCGGGCGCGGAACCACGGCGGATGCCAACAAGCTGTATGCCTCATCCGGACTCAAGTTATCGCACCGAAAACTCACGAACTCGGGCATAAATGATTATCGCTCATTACGAGAAATGCCGTAAAATAGATGAGAAACGAATAGAAGGAGAGATATGGGAAATCGAAAAATCATCTGCGCGCTCGACACTGGCGATATCACCGAAGCAATCAAGCTCACTCGCAAGCTCGCTCCCCACGTGGGCGCATTTAAGATCGGCCATGCCTTGACTCTACAACACGGCTTGGATGTGATTTCTCAGCTACAAGACGCTGGCGCAAACCGCATTTTTCTTGACCTTAAGTTTCACGATATACCTAACTCAGTCGCCCTTGCCGTAAGAGAAGCGGCGAAAAGGCATGTTTGGATGATGACGCTTCATATTTCGGGCGGTCCGGCGATGCTTACGGCAGCCGTCGAAGAAGCCCGCGAAGCGGGAGTTCAAGACGCTCCCTTGCTGATGGGAGTTTCGGTTCTCACCTCGCTCGATCAGCATGCGCTGACTGAACACCTCGGCATCACCCGCCAAATCACAGATCATATGGTGCAAATGTCGAAGCTTGCCGTCGATTGCGGGATTGACGGTGTGATCTGTTCGCCCCAGGAGATTCGCATAATTCGTCAGGCGATTGGACACGCAGTTATCGTTTCACCCGGAATACGAGTGACTTCCGAAACCCAAGACCAAGTTCGAACCGGTTCAGCTGCGTCGGCGCTGAGCGATGGGGCGGATTATCTGGTGGTCGGGCGTGCCTTAACTGCCACAGACGACGTTGAAAAAGCGCTCGAATCGCTTGGATTGGAACCACTGAACAGTCGTTGATTGAGGCTATTCAAAGTTGGTATCTTGCCAACGCTCGTCCGTTGCCCTGGCGCGAGATTCCGCCCGATCCTTACCGCGTTCTTGTAAGCGAGTTCATGTGTCAACAGACTCAAATACAAACGGTTTTGCCCTACTTCGACCGATGGATGGCAAGTTTCCCTTCTGTTAACAGCGTGGCCGAGGCGGATGTTTCAGAGCTGATGAGTCTGTGGCAAGGTCTCGGTTATTACCGGCGCGTGCGAAACCTCAAGCAAGTGTGCGATCGCGTTGCCCAGAACGGGTGGCCGCGCCAATATGATGACTGGCTCAGCCAGCCCGGAATTGGTAAATACACTGCGGCTGCGCTCGCCTCCATTCTGGATGGGCAAAGGGTTGCCGTGGTCGATGGAAACGTGGCCCGATTTTTTGCAAGGCATGCTGCCTCCGACGCAATTGGCAGCCAGTTGTTGAGCAAAGCCCAGACATGGGCGAACGGCTTGATCAAAGAAGCCGAATGCCCCGGTGCGTTTAATCAGGCCCTAATGGAGATTGGGGCTCGAGTTTGCACCCCGCGAAGGCCATGTTGCGACGTGTGTCCTGTCCAAAGTAGTTGCCATTCATTTGGCCAGGGCTTGCAAGAGGAGTACCCGCGAAAGAAACCTACCGCCAAGCCCATTCCAATCATCATGCCGACCAGAGTTTGCATTCGCAACGGGCGAGTTGCCCTCAGCCTTCCAACCAATGGCTGGTGGGATGGACTCTGGTGCCTCCCGCCTGAAACCGAGGAAACCGAACGACCGCCGGAAAAGGTTCTCATACACACTGTGACAAATCACCGCGTGGAGTTGCGGCTCTATCGAAAAGATGAAATGCCCCAGCATTCGACGTGGTTTGACCTCACCGATTTGCCGCCGATGCCCGCGCCCCATCGACGAGGGTTGCGCCAACTTGCCTAAGGGCCGCCTAGATATTCTAGGCCACGATCAAATCGATCAGTCGAACCGATGGTGGTGCGCTGCGTCTGGTTCACCAAACCAATACCGCGAACATAGCTGGACTCCACGATAACAATGCGATCGGGCAATGTGATTGTCAACAGTGTGGTGAGGGCACTTCTCTTTTGCGAGTCGACCAGGACGTTGCCCTTATCTTGGACGAGGGTTCCTTTGGCTTTCATCGTACGACCCGAGGCGTAGATCGAGCCCGCCCAAGTCAAGCTGATTGATTCCTTTTTGCCGTCAAGCAGGGGAATTGCCGGACTGAATCGGTCTCCGCCAAGAGTTGAAGCCCAAAGAACTCCATCCTTCCAGGCCAAGCGATTTACACCTAAGTTCCCGCTGACCTCATAAGTCTGTCCCATTTCACCGGGGACAACATCGCTCACAGCACTGTTTTGGATAAAGGTGTCCATACCAGTGTTCACCTTGTATCGCCACTGGTTGCCCATTTTGAGGGGGAAATATTCGTGCGGACGACCGCACCCAAAGGCGAGGAAACCCAGCGCCAGTAAGCAAATCAAAAATCTCATAGTTGCTCAAGTTTTGCAAGACTCTGAACCAACTTCTTGGTCCCGGTCACCCCCGGAAAAGCGACTGTGACCTCGGCATCGTTTTGCAAAGGATTACAAGCTACGACGATTCCAACACCAAACTTGGCGTGCTTAACTCGCGATCCAACTACAAAGGGCGGTTTCCATTCGGGCTTACGTAGCTCTCGCTCCGGGGCGCCATACATCGGCGGTGGAGGTGCGGGGGCTCCAATGGTGTACTTGCCCGACCGGTTCTGGATGACTGCGCGGTCACCCGGGGAGGCCGAATAGCCGTGCTCCGTGCGTAACAGATCGGGTGGAATTTCGTCCAAGAAGCGTGAGCGACGATTAAAGTTGGGTTGACCATAAAGGGAGCGGCGATGGGCATGAAACAGGTGAAGCTCTTCCCTTGCTCGCGTCATTCCCACATAGGCGAGGCGGCGTTCCTCTTCGATCTCGTGATCGGTCCCCAAAGACCGAGAGTGAGGGAAAACGCCCTCTTCTAGCCCGGTTAAGTAGACGATGGGAAACTCCAAGCCTTTCGCTGAGTGAAGGGTCATCAAGGTGACCGCGTTGCCTCCACTGGCGGCCGAATCGATATCGGAGATTAGCGAGACATTTTCGAGGAACCCTGCCAGCGTTGCCTCTTCATCTTGATCGTATTCACTCGTTACATTGATGAGTTCTTGCAAGTTCTCAAGGCGCGCCAGAGACTCCTCTGAGCCCTCTTCCCGTAGAGCGGTGATATATCCAGACTTTGACAAGAGAAGTTGGAGGACTGGCGTTATCGGCCCTCTAGCGGCCAAGTCTTGCGCTTCGTCCAGCATTGCGAGGAAGACTTTCACGGCCATGGCAGTCTTCTTCGATAGTCCGGCCTGGATTTCCTGATCCTTCAGGGCCGACATGATGGGCAAAGATCGCTCTTTGGCCCATGTATCCATCAGAGTAAGCGTACTCAGTCCGATCCCTCGCGGTGGTGTATTGAGCACCCTTCGAACAGAGACGTCATCCGACGGGTTGTACACCAGGCGAAGATAGGACATCATGTCCTTGATCTCCTTTCGCTCGTAAAACCGAGTTCCCCCAACAATTACGTGCGGAATCCGCATCATGAGCATTTTCTCTTCCATGACACGTGATTGAGCATTCGTGCGATACAAGACGGCGAAATCAGAGAATTTCCTGCGCCCGCTCCGGACATCAGCCATGATGGCGTCAGCGACCATAAGGCCCTCGTCGTGCTCGGTTCCGGATTGACTCAACGTCACCGGTAAGCCGTCGCGATTGTCGGTCCACATCTTCTTGTCGGCTCGCCCTCGATTTTTGCGTATCACTTCGTGGGCTACGGTTAGGATGGATTGGGTCGAGCGGTAGTTGCGCTCCAACTTAACGATTTGGGCATCGGGCCAATCTGAGGCAAATTTCAAGATCAGGGAAACGTCCGCGCCTCGCCAAGAGTAGATTGATTGGTCATCATCCCCAACCACGGTCACGTTTTTGTGACGCGCCCCGATTAGATTGACAAAGCGATATTGGGCAAAGTTCACATCTTGATACTCGTCGACGAGAAGATGCAAAAACCGATCTTGAAGCTTCTCGCGAACATCTTCGCGTTCTTCAAGTAACCGCACGATGAAATAGAGGAGGTCATCAAAGTCAAGAGCATTGGCCTTCTTCAGCAAAGCGGCATAGGAACGATAAACTTCGGCCGCGATTCTTTCAAAGAAACCCGTTGCTCGCTCTTCGTATTTCTCGGGAGACAACAGTTTCTCTTTCGCGGAGGAAATTTCGGCCAGTAGAGCCCGGGGCTGGACGCTCTTATCATCAATCTTCTTGGTCTTTAGGATGTCTTTGATGAGACTCATTTGGTCAGAGTCGTCGTAGATCACGAAGGTCGGGTCAATTCCGATCGCCTTGCCTTCAATTCGCAGAATTTTTGCGCTGATGCTGTGGAACGTTCCCATCCACAACCCTCTCGAAGTTGGCCCAGCCATTTCCTCGATCCTTTCCCGCATTTCCCGAGCGGCCTTGTTCGTAAAAGTTACCGCCATGATCCTTTGCGGAGGAATACCTTGACTTAACAAGCGGGCGATTCGGCACGTGATCACTCGAGTCTTGCCCGAACCGGCACCGGCAAATACCAACAGAGGACCACCGGGCCAATCGACCGCTTGCCTCTGCTCAGGATTCAGCGTGTCGGTTGTGGTTTCTGAGGATGGCATTGGCGATAGAATTATGATTCACCCCGACAAATGTCTGCTTGCGGGAAAGATTGTAAAAAATGCGTGTACCTGTAACACATTGACCCGCTCGTCGCGTCTATAATCAACGTAAGTCAATCTGGAATTGACGCGGAGGCAAATTGGAATGAAGAGAGCACTACTCTCCCTTCTCGCATTAGGTGTTGTTAGCGCAAGCTTTGCACAATCAAATTTTACAATCGTACGACCGGCTGATGGATCGAAGGTCCGCGAAGTTGTTCGCTTGCTTTTCCCCATGAAAAGCGTGGACTCGAGTTCTTACGTCGGAATTTTCATCGGTGGGAAATTCTTGGAAGCGGTGGTTCCTGTCAAGGGCGCAAACTACTTGTATTACGATCTGGACACTAAGGCTCGAAATATCCCCGATGGCCCGCTCAATATCGAAGCCGTTCTTTATCAGGATTTCGCTGATCGCCCCCGCATCCTGGATCGCTCTTCGATTCAGGTAGAAATTGCCAATTCCAGCAGCATTCCCGTTCCCGAAGGTGGCTTTAAGCTTCGATATAACTTCAAAACTGGCAAACAGTGGGTTTATTCGATGGAGCAAAGAGTTGCCGTTAATAATCTTAACGAGTCGAATGCTCGAACAATGAGTAACGAGAACCTCCTCGCTGGCGCAGATAGCGAGAAATTGCGCTTGCTCTACTCGGTTGACAATACCTACGGCAATGGCCAGGGGCTCATCCGGATGCAGGTTTTGACCGATAAGGGTAGAGACTCTGTGATGCTGAGAACCGAGGCTCATCCAGACGAGCCCCGACCCTACTACGACTACCAGATGCATCCCATCTATATGAGGCTCGAGGGTACGGGTAGAGAGGTCTTTGGGTCCATTCCAACTTACTTCCCCTTCCAGGGCACGGCCGGCGAGGGCTTCCGAACTGATCTGTACGGTTCATTCCCGCTACCAGTTCTTCCCGAACGCGCTCTGCGCCCAGGCGACAAATACGCTCCCCCAATCCAAATCGGAGAAATCGATTTGGAAAAGAAGGATGAAGTAAGCTCAGTGGTCTTCAGTATTCCAAATGCCGCTGGCAACTTTGTTGGCGTTGAGTGGGAGCAGAATCACCCATGCGCTCACCTGAAAGTCAGCAGAGCCGATAAGGTTCCGGCTGGCGCCAAATCTGCGGGCAGGATATCTGAGGCTTCGAAGGTCGAAGAAGATGTCTACTTCGCACTTGATCTTGGTGCCGTCTTAAAGCGAGTCTTCACTTACACGATTGACACCAAGGTTGTGGTTCAGCCCCCTGCAGCGGCCGGTGCTGGAGCAGGTGGAGCCGGAGCCGGTGGCAATCGAGGTCCTCAAGCGGCTGGCACTTCGGCCGGTGGCCCCACTTCTGCTGGCGGTGCCGGTGGTGGTGGTAGCGCTGGTGCAGGGTTTATTCTTCCCGGAAACAACGGTAAGGGCCTTACCTTTAACTTCCAAGGTCCGTCCTTCGGTGGAACCAGTACCGGTGCACCTGCAGGTCAGGGTGGTAACCAACGTGGCGGAGGCGGAGCCGGTGGTGGACAACGAACTGCAGGTCCAAGAACTCGAATCGTCAAATTGACCGTTCAACTTACCTTCACTCTCGAAAAGTAAATGCCCCTCCCAAGGAAGGGTCAGAATATCGTTGCACGAAACTCCTCGGGTGGTCAAGAAGACCACGAACCCGAGGAGTTTCGTGCGCCTCTCACCGATCATTTAGAGGAGCTCCGAACGCGCATTTTGCGTTCGGTAGCAATCTTGGTCGTGGCCTGGATAGGCGCTTGGTATCTGGTAAGCCCCCTTTACCGGAAGCTCATTGACCACATCATGCCGGCCATCAAGGCGAGCTTACCAAAGGGCACTCCATTAGAGATTCGGATTCAGAACGCACCTGATGCGTTCATGTTGCTCTTCAAACTTTCTTTTGTTGTAGGGTTGTTCGTCGCACTTCCCTTCATCATCATGCAACTATGGGCGTTTATAGCTCCGGGCCTTAAAGAGCGAGAGCGAGCACCTATTAAGAAGGTGCTGCCCATCTCTGTTGTGCTCTTTTTCATTGGGGCGTATTTCTGTTGGTTGATTCTCCCCAGTGCTTACGGTTGGTTTAGTAGCTTCTTTTCTTACTTTCCTGGCGTCGCGCTCTTGCAAGATCCCATGCAGATGGTCAGCTTTTCCAGCAAAATGATGCTGGCGTTTGGCGTCTGCTTTCAACTCCCGCTCATCGTCTTTGCGTTGGGCAAACTTGGCATTTTGACTTCAGAAGCGCTAACCAAGAACTGGCGGCAAGCAACCGTTGCAATCTTCTTTGTAGCCGCGGCGATCACCCCTTCCAACGACCCCATCAGCATGCTCATGATGGCCATACCCCTCTGTGTGCTTTTCGCCATAAGTGTTTACGCAGTAAAGGTCACCTCCAAGCCTGGAGACGACCATGAAGAAGAGCTAGACGACTTGGATTAGGGTACACATAAGGCAGATTGGTTAATGTTGCTATTGTTGGTGCCACCGGGGCGGTTGGTGGAGAGTTCTTAAGATTGTTTGCTGAGCGAGAATTTCCGGTTGGAGAACTTAGGCTTCTCGCCAGCGAACGCTCTGTAGGAAAAGAGGTTTCCTTCAAGGGCCGAACTCTCAAAATTGGTAATGTAGCCGACGAGAGTTTCGAAGGGATTGATATCGTGTTCTTCAGCGCCGGCGCGACCCGATCGAGAGAATATGCCCCAGCCGCTTTGCGAGCCGGTGCAATCGTCATTGATAACTCCAGTGCCTTTCGGATGGACCCAAGCGTTCCCCTTGTAGTTCCAGAGATAAATGGAGCCCTAGTTAAGCCTGAGAACCGCCTCTATGCGGTCCCCAATTGTTCGGCAATCATCATGCTGATGGCGCTTGCGCCTCTGCGGAGTCTCGGAACCATTGAGCGCGTGATTGTAAGCACTTACCAATCCGCGAGTGGAGCTGGCGCCCAGGCGATGAGTGAACTCGAAGAGCAAACGAAGGGCGTTTTGGAGGGCGCGGAGCCTACTCCTCGCGTACTGCCCCACGTTTATGCGTTCAATCTCTTTAGCCACAACACCGCCATCAATGAGCACGGCTATAACGAAGAAGAGTGGAAGGTCATTGAGGAGAGCCGCAAGATTCTGAACATGCCCGAGCTTAAGGTCAACGTGACCTGCATTCGGGTTCCGGTCTTGCGCGCCCACAGTGAAGCGATTACAGTCGAATTTGCTGGAGCGGCACCAAGTGAGACTGAAGTTCGGAGTGTCTTGTCAAGCTCCCCCGGCGTAAAGCTTGTTGATGATCGCGAGAATAACCTCTTCCCCATGCCACGGGATGCATCGGGTCATGACGATGTCCTCGTCGGTCGGATTCGCCGGGATGTTAGCAACCCTAATGCCATTTGCATGTTCGTTTCCGGGGATCAGTTGCTCAAAGGAGCCGCCCTAAATGCGGTGCAAATAGCCGAAACGTATTTGGCCTTGGTGGCCCCAGAACCCTCTGGGGCCATTAAAGCTTAGTTTCGCGTTGCGATCTGGCGAGGCGACGCCGGGGCCACCTCAACAAATACGGTTGCGGGTACTACCAGATACATATGATCGCCGATTTCTTCCCAAGTGCCTTCTTGCGAGAAGTTAACGCCGCACATGAAGTCCTTGATCTTTTCGCGCAGGCTTGGCTCGGTCATCGTGAGGTTCATCACCTGATGCTCGCCGCGCTTCAACCCTTGAGCAGCTGCGATGGCGTCCTCGAATGAAACGATCTGGCGCCGAACAGTGACGTGCGATCGGTAAATTGAGCGCGTTTCATGTGTTTTCGACATGCGTCGCTCCTCAATTGGCTCGGGGTCAACGACCTCGTTTTCATCACGAGTCGTGAACATGTCGCGAATACGGCCCAAAAAGCCGGGACTATCTTGAATTTCGAGTTGCTCTTCCATGAGATTCTCTCCTAGTTGTGTATTGCCACTTCCAGTGTGGCTACCCTTATTGTAGTGCATAAAACCGCAACTTTGCGTTTTGGCCTTGAGTTTCTGACGAAAAATAGTCCCATTTAGGCGCAACGAACCCGAAAATCTCGCGTACAATGCTGTATTGATATGCAAAACCAGGGTTACTCCGATCAGGACATGAGCGAAATTATCAAGCGCGCAGCCGCGATTGATGGAAATGCCAATCTTGACAGGCAAATCCTTGAGCGGACTGCATCCGAGCTTGGAATTTCGCAGGAGGCCCTGCAACAAGCTGAGGCCGACTATCGCCTGAACATCGCAACCGAAAGCGAGCGTGAGCAATTTGTGGCGCATCGAAGGGCAAACTTCTACAACCACCTCGCCACTTACGTAGTCGTCAACGCATTCCTGTCCTTTCTCGCTCTTAGGAGTGGTGGTAGCTTTTGGGCGATTTGGCCAATTATGGGTTGGGGAATCGGAATCGCGATCGAGTTCTTCAACGTTCGAGTGAAGGCGGGGGACAGTTTTGAAGGCGAGTTCGCCCGGTGGAGGGCAACACGATCTTCCGCGAATCCTGGCGGCTAACAAAAAAGAGGGGCGAGATCAGTGATCTCGCCCCTCTTTGCTTGGCGACCTACTTCTTCACGAACTTGCGCTTAGCCTTATCGAATCCAAGCTCGACCTTCTTGGAATCGTAGTGCCAAACCGGTGAACCTGAGCGCTGGTAGAAGCATTGATAGCTACTTAGCAAGGAGGCGACCAGTCGTCGCGACGAGCGCCGAACAACATTGATCTCGGCGAGAACCGTCAAGAAGTCTGCTCCTTTGGGCCAGTGGGCCATAACTTCCATCAGAATATCAAGCGTACTGAGTTCCTCGGCCCGCGCCGCGATTTCCCGAAGTTCTTCCATACGCTGATTCGAAACGAAAACAACCGGGTCGGTTTGGTCGTCCCACGCGAACTCTAAGACATTGGGCTTTGTCGTTTTGGTCAGAGTGAACACCGATCCGCTCTCTACGGCTTGGTCATACCACCAGTCAACGAGTCCATAGAGCAGCCGAGCTTCGTGATTGACCCAAACTTGCAACGTGTTACCGTCATGGTTTACGAAAATCAGTTCCTGAATATTTGGCGTGCTGTCGAGCCACCCGGTGGTGATTTGGGCCATCGGGAACGTACCAAGCTCGCGGTGAATGGACTTCAACACAAGCCGAATCTGCTCGGGTTGCTGCTTTGGCTCGGGGGCGATATCCTCGTCCAAGACATCCATTGCAAGCGGGTGAACCAGCAACTTTCGAAGGGTGCTACTCAATCCTTCATCGGTTAGCTCCAAGTCAATCAACTCACCCTCTTCGTCCTTGAACTCTGTTTGTACAAACTGGAAGGGTTCCGGAACTGACTCAATAAAGTCTGGCGCCGAGTTGGCTTTTCGGAATCGATCGCCGCCAACCCACCAGATTTCCTTTTGATCCTTAAGGGCGACCATGAGGTTATCCATGTCGTCGGGGAATGTCTTGTTGCTTGGCGTAATCTCGTAGTGCTCTTCGAGGAGCTTGGTTGCCGTAATCGAATCGTTTGACTTTACGATCTTGCCAACCATCTTTGCCACGTCAACGGGCTTTACATCAATCGGCGCCGCATCTTCGACGTCAACGAGCGGAGCAAGTTTCTCGGCTACCTTGATGGCCGTTGAGAGCCACTTCTTGACTTCTGATTCGGGGTGAATGATCCCGTCGGCCCCGTAAACAAAACCTTCGGTTGAAATCATCTCGGCGAACATTGCTCGACCATCGTACATCAGCACGCTTCGAGCGTCTTGTGAATTCATCATGCTCCAAGCTACGGCACCAATCAGCTTGGCCGAAAGTGGAGCATGCTTCAGAGCCTCTGCGATAGCGTTGTCCGAGAACCAATCAATACCAGCCAACTTCTTCGTCGCATCATCCAACTCGGCTTGAGTTAGTTTATGCAAAGCAAGCGCACGCTCGAAGTCTTCACCTTCGGCCGTAAAGGCCCAATCAGCAAGAGAAACCGTTTCGTTACGAGCCTCGATGAAATCGGGGCTGGCCCCAACCATTCGGCGAACCCGATCTTCAATCGCTTCAACATCTTTGTGCATGATTCGGGCAACTTCATCAAGCACGAGTCTATAGGGCATCGGGCCACCAAAGCGGTCAACGAGAAGCCGAATCATTTCGATCATCGGACGACCGTCGCCTTCTAGACGAGCAGCTGGTATCCAGCGCCGCTCATGGTAAGCAAACCGATCTGGATTGGAAGCCAAGAGAGAGCGAACGGAAGCGAGTCCGAGCCCGGCGCCTGATAGCTTATCGGCGAGCTCACTCAACTTCATTGCCGACTCCATCTCGGTCAGTTTTTCAAGAATTAAGCGATCTGCGTAAGATCGCGCGAACATTTCATCCGACTTAATCGTAGGGGTCTTTGCCAAGGTCAGCCTCAAGACACGCAGGAACGCGCATCGAACCATTATTTTGGCAGATTTCGACCTGAAATTGCTCACGTAAGGTATAGATTCGTGCAATGAACGGCCGAACTCGACGTTGGTATGCCGGCTGGTTCTATGCCGCCGCCCTTTACAACGTGATTTGGGGGAGTTTCGTAGGATTAATGCCGCGATGGTATGGCGAACGGCTGGGTCTGACCGATTTGCCTTTGCTTCAAGCCATAGGCATGATGGTCGCCGTTTTTGGGTTCGGCTACTGGCTAATGGCACGAGAACCCTTGCGCTACTTCGGGTTCATTTGGATCGCTATTCTAGGCAAGACCTTTGGACCCGCCGGGTTTGTCATCTCAGCGCTCAAAGGGGATCTGCCCTGGTCTTTCGGGTGGATCAACCTAACAAATGACCTGATTTGGCTACCGGTGTTTATTGCATTTGCTCTTCGAATGAAGCTACCGGCGGCTGAATATGACAAAGAGCGGCTAAACTCTCGCAAATGAAGAACCGCAATCTTTGGCAAGTCATCCTGGCTTCATCGGGCGGAACGCTCATAGAGTGGTACGACTTTTACATATTTGGTTCGCTTGCCACAGTACTAGCTAGCCAGTTCTTCCCCAAAGAGGAAGCCGTCCGCTCCCTTCTCTCCACCCTTGCGATCTTCGGTGTAGGGTTTGTCGTCCGACCATTTGGTGCATTGTTCTTTGGCCGGATGGGCGACATCATGGGCCGGAAGCACACGTTCCTGCTTACGCTCGTGATGATGGGGGTTTCAACATTTGCGATCGGTCTCGTGCCCGGATACGATCAGATCGGCTACCTTGCCCCTGCCATTCTGTTGTTGCTACGCATCGTTCAGGGCCTGGCCCTTGGAGGGGAATACGGGGGAGCCGCAACTTACGTCGCCGAAAACGCGCCGGAGGGTCGAAGGGGCTTCTACACGAGCTTTATCCAAACCACGGCCACACTTGGACTGTTTGCGTCTCTACTCGTCATTTTGGCGACACGGACGACGCTGGGCGAAGCTGAGTTTGGCGTTTGGGGTTGGCGAATTCCTTTCCTACTTTCTAGCGTACTGGTCGTGCTTTCCTACTTCATTCGAAGAAAAATGGCAGAGTCTCCGCTCTTCCAAAAAGCGAAGGATGAGGGGAAAACCAGTGCGAACCCGCTCCGCGAGAGTTTCGTAAACCCCAAAAATCGAAGGCTTGTTTTGATCGCGCTCTTCGGCGCTACAGCGGGCCAAGGGGTGGTTTGGTATACGGGTCAGTTCTATGCGATGACCTTCATCGAGAAAGTAATGAACATCCAAGGCGCGTACGCAAACAAGATTATCGCCTGGGCCCTCATTTTTGGCACCCCACTGTTCATCGTCTTCGGCTTCTTAAGCGACCGAATTGGCCGAAAAAAGATCATGATGGCGGGCTGCCTTTTGGCCGCAATTCTATATGTTCCGATCTATACGGCGATGCAATCGATGGTCCCCGATTTTTCCAAACTTGAAATGGCCCAACCGAAAATTGAAGCTGTGATCGACCCCGTCACCAAGGTCGAAACGAAGTGGCTGGTAGCAACCGGCGAACATGATGGATTTAAAGTTACCCGCCGGGTACCCCAAGTCCCGAACCCGAAGATCAAGCCTGAAACCAAGATCGTGCCGAATACCTCCGCCTATTGGGGTCTGATCTTGTTGGTCTTTGTTCAGGTTGTTTTTGTGACGATGGTGTATGGCCCAATCGCCGCCTTCCTGGTCGAACTCTTCCCCACTCGTATTCGCTATACATCCATGTCGCTGCCCTATCACATCGGCAATGGCGTTTTCGGGGGGCTCACCCCCCTCATCGGCACCGCCTTGGTGAGCAATACCGGCAACAAGATTGCGGGCGTTTGGTATCCCATCGCGATCGCCGTGGTCAGCTTTATTGTGGGTTCGCTCCTCATCAAAGAAGGCGAACCTCTCGAGGACTGAAAAAGCAAATGCGCCCCGCGTCACATGAGACGCGGGGCGCAATGTTGGTCGCCATTAGTTGCCGCTTGGTTCGATAACCTCGACCCCAACCGACGTGGTGAAGTCCTTGTCACCCACTTTTAGAGTAACACGGTAGTCTGTCGTTTTGGCCGGACGACGACCACGCATGTTCCAGACGATGGCGTTTAAGCCGGCCTTCTTTGAACCTACAAGATCCGCTACCGTTCGGCCCTCAATGTCCGTAATCGTGACCTTTACGTCCGCACTCTGATCTTCCCTTAAGTAGTAGAAGATTGTCGTTCCCGGTTGGGTGTTTGGCGACATGTAGATGCCGTCGCCGTCCCACTGCCGCCCACTCACGCGACCAAACAGGTAGATCGGTGCAGGCTTGGATAGGATGAAGTCCTTCTTTTGGTTTTCAAGGGAGAGGTCTTCCAATCCACCAACCGGCATAGTCCAGATCGAGCGTCCGTGGGTTCCAATGATCAAGTCGCCATCGCGGGGATGGAGTAGGAGATCATCAACCCGAACTGTCGGCCAGTCGCCCGCCGTCAATCGGTTCCACGAAACGCCTCGATCTATCGAAACCCAGAGCGAAAACTCTGTTCCAAGGAACAGGAGGTCGGGATTTCGCAGACCTTCTTTGATGACGTAGCACGCCTCGTCAGCTGGCAAGTTGCCATTTAATTTTGCCCAAGTTTTGCCAAAATCCTCGGTGACATAGACGTGGGTCGCGTAATCATTGTTACGGTGACCATCAAAAGTGGCGTAGCATCGGCCCTCGACAAATCGGGATGGGCTGACCCGCGAAACCCACGTGTTCGCGGGCAGATCAGGCACGTTCGCCGTCACATTTGACCAAGATTGGCCATCGTTTTCTGTAACCCAGACCTGGCCATCGTCGGTACCCGCCCACACTAGACCTTGCTTTTTCTCCGATTCGCCGATATTAATTACGGTGCAGTGGTTTTCCGCACCGGTATTTTCAGGTGTGACGCTTTTTGCCCCAACCTTCAATTTTTCCGGGTCGTTCGTGGTTAGGTCAGGGCTAATAACCCTCCATGAGTCTCCTCGATTGACCGATTTGAACACCCGATTGGCACCTAAATAGAGGGTCTTCGAGTTGTGGGGCGACAGAATAAATGGTGTGCTCCAGTTAAAGCGCAACCGCTCACCCCGCTCTAGGCCAATCGTGTTGTTTGCATTAGGCCGAATGCTCCGACCCTGGCCGCCCTTTAAGTCGGTCCGTGAAGTTGCTCCCCCTTGAGATTCTCCGTAGATCGTGCTCCAGTCGTCCGGATCTGCAGCAGCATGGAAGCCATCGCCACCTTGATAGGTAAAGGCATGAAAGAACGTTACGCCGCCCTGATCGGTTTGCGTAGGCATTGCCCAAGTTCCATTGTCTTGCAAACCGCCGTAAACCCAGTAAGGCTTGCGCATATCAGCCGCAATGCCGTAAAACTGACCGATGGGCATGGTGTTCACGTGCTTCCAGGTAGCTCCACGATCGATGGAGACCGCGGCACCACCGTCCTCGCCAATCACCAAATGCTTGTTATCGTTTGGATTAATCCAATATGCGTGGTGATCCACGTGGACCGATTCGTTAAAGTTCCGGAAAGACTTGCCCTGATCATCAGAAACGGATGTTCCAACGTGCGGAACATAGATTCGATTAACGTCCTGCGGATCCCACTTGGGGATGCTGAAGTAGAACGGTCGTGGGTTGGTTGTGCTCTGCTTTGCCCAGCTCTCGCCACCATCCCTACTGATATAGAGCCCAGACTCCCGCACATCAGTCTTGAAGTTTCGATGCTCTATTGTCGCAACTACAAGCTTTGGATCTTGGCGGAAATAGTCCATCCCGATTCTTCCGAGGGTGCCTTCGGGAATGCCCTTCGTGATCTTCTTCCAAGTTTTGCCCGCGTCTTTGCTTTTGTAAATTCCCGAGCCAGGTCCGCCGCTAGTCCAATCATAAGCTTTTCGAACTTTTTCGTATGAACTCATGATCAGTTCATTCGGATTCTTAGGATTCATGATGAGGTCATTCGCACCTGTCTTCTCATCCAAATACCAAATCTTGTTCCAAGTCTTTCCGCCGTCAGTGGTTTTGTAGAGGCCGCGATCCGTGTTATAACCCCAAAGATCGCCCAATCCGGTCGCATAAACTACATCGTCGTTTCGCGGGTCAATCACGATTCGGTGGAAATGTCGACATTTCTCAAGTCCGATATTGGTCCACGTTTTACCGCCATCGATAGACTTAAACATGCCCTTGCCCCAACTTGTTGAGTTTCGGCTTGTTCCCTCACCCGTTCCAACGTAAACAACGTCGGGATTCTTTTGCGAAACCGCTACAGCTCCGATCGCGGCCGTCGATTCCCGTTGGAACTGCGGCACTGTGGTTAAGCCGCCATTGGTGGTCTTCCAGATACCGCCGCAAGCCGTGCCGATGTAGAAAATTCTTGGGTCTTTTTCGTAGACCGCGATTGAGTCAATACGTCCACCCATCGTTGTTGGACCAACGTTGCGTGGAGTCAAATTAGCGATAAGAGAGCTATGCGGCGGTGTTTTTGGTGCCTCTTGGGCAACCAAACCCGACGCGCAAGCAGCCATGGCGAGAACGTAAACGCTTTTCATAAGTGAAACCCCGTATACGCTACCCGGTTTTAGGCTCCATTGGTTCCGTGGTTTGGTAGGAACTCTCTACGCCATAATTCAGGTGGGAGCGGATTGGTGCTGGTGTGCCGCTCGGTCTTCAAAACCGATGTGACTTCGATAAGGGGTTTGGTGGGTTCGATTCCCACACGTTCCCGCCAAGTTCGGGAACCTTTCCGGCCCGAATCTTGCTGAATAAGTCGTTAACCCGGCTCGTTAAACTCAAATTAGCGAGGCGGACGTATAATTGCGCGGGCCATGGCTAGATTTCTCAAATATTTGTCTTTAATATTGCCGCTTGGTGGGCTCTTCGTAGCTGGCTATTTGGCCATCAAGTATGCCACCGGAGGCGAGATTGCTTGCGGAAAATCGGGCGGATGCGGCGAAGTAGCGCTATGGGTGAAAGAGCATGCGGGTGACTTCCCTGTTGCCTACGTTGGAGTTTTTGGATACGTCCTTCTATTGGGCCTAGGCGTTTATGGTTTGATCAAAGGTAAGCCCCACGCCAAGCCGGGATTGATCCTTTCCGGTCTAGGATTATTGGCCAGCGTCGGGCTTATGTCGCTTTCCCTATTCGTGATCAAAGCGGAGTGCAAGTGGTGCATCGCTTCAGCTCTCATCATGCTTGGAACGTTCTTGACTTACTTGGGCCTGAACAACGTGCCATTGGAACAAGAACCCACCAAGCCATTCGAGTGGGCGGGATTGGCGGTTGGTGTCGTTGCCTTAGTTGTTGCAACGGATAAGTTCGCCATCACCAGCGAAGCGCCATCAGACCCTTACCCGCAACCAGTTGAGTTTTTCATTCCCGAAAAGCCCAAAGACAAGGGGTCAAAGTCATCCAAGGTTGTGGTCATCGAGTTCTTCGATTTCACATGCGCTCACTGCCGAAAGATGAACGAAGAGCTCAAAGACATGCTTGACAAATCGAAGGACGGCTTTTACTTGGTGCTGCGAAACTCACCGCTTGCGGGGCCGGGACATGAGCAAGGTCCGGCGGCGGCTTTGATCGGTGAATTCGCACATGAGAAGGGAAAGTTCTGGGATTACTACAACCGCGCTTTCCGAGTCGATGCGAACTCTGCGACCATCCAACAGTACATTGACGCGGCAGGCGAAATCGGCCTTAACGAAGTGGAGATTGAAAAGCGGCGGGAAGATAAGAATGACCCCGTTGTGAAGCTCTGGGCTGAAGATATGAACCTGATGAGCAAGGTCGGCATAAGTGAGACACCTATGTTCTTCGTCGGCTTGCGCGGCGAAAAGAAGGTTGATGTGTACACGTCAAAGCAGTTCACCAAGGCGATGCGAGAGGGCAAGTATAAGCCGTACGTCTTCAAGTAATGCGTAGACCAGGACCTGTTTTGATTGCGATGTCGGGCGGAGTGGATAGCTCCGTTGCCGCGGCGCTTATGGTGAAGCGAGGTTACGATGTTATCGGCATCACCATGCAGATATGGCAAGAGAGTCAAACCGACCCTCGCCATGCCGGCTGTTGCTCGCTCGGGGCGGTTGAAGATGCTCGCAGATGCGCGCAGATCATCGGCATTCCTCACTATGTGATGAACTTCAAAGAGGAGTTCCGGCGCAACGTCATTGACAACTTTGTGGACGAGTATGCAAAGGGCCGAACCCCTAATCCGTGTGTTCAATGTAACAAGACAGTTAAGTTTGAGATCCTAATGCAGAAGATGCGCGAATTAGGGTGCCAAACCCTTGTAACGGGGCACTATGCCCGTATTCGACGATCCGCTACCGGGCACTATCGGCTACTGCGGGCGCGTGGCACTGGTAAAGATCAGAGTTACGTTTTGTATATGTTAGACCAAGAACAGTTGGCCTCATCCTACTTTCCGCTTGGTGAAATTGCCGACAAGGCCGAGACGAGGCAGATGGCCAGAGACTTCGGTTTGCCCGTCGCAGATAAGCCCGACTCCCAAGAGATTTGTTTCGTTTCGGAGGCGGGGGGTTATGTTGAGTTCTTGAGAAAACAACGGCCCGAAATGTTTAAGGAAGGCTCGGTTGTTGACGAGGACGGCAAGGAAGTTGGGCGCCACGATGGCGTGGCCGGATTCACAATTGGTCAGCGGCGCGGGCTTGGCGTTTCCTCCAATCGGCCGCTCTATGTTTTAGGGATTTCGGCGGGCGACAATCGCGTGGTGGTGGGCGGAGAACGCTCACTGGATCGGCGAGAGGTCTTTCTTCAGGACATGGTGTTTGGCGCGATTCAGCCCAACTCAGAACCCCAAAGGGTCGTCGCCAAGATCCGTTACAATATGCAGCCCGAACCCGCGGTCCTTCACTCGGGCGACAATCCCCGACTTGTGTTTGATCGGCCTGTGCGAGCGGTGACCCCAGGGCAAATGGCCGTCGCCTATGTGGGCCAAAGCGTCGCCGCCGGTGGCACGATTCAGTAACGATGACCTACGACGAGTTCCTCGATATCGCGTTTGCTCTTCCTGACGTCGAGGAATCACTTTACTACGGGCAGCCCACGATAAAGCGCGGGAAACGGTTCATGTTTGCCCTAAAAGCTGACGGCGAAACCGTGGCCATGAAACTCCCCTGGGATTCGCGAAATCACCTCCTCGATCAACAGCCTGAGCACTTCTTTCTCACCCCTCACTACGAAGAGTGGCCCTATGTTCTCATTCGTTTTGAACAAATCGAGCGTGAGCAGGCACAAGAGTTGATAAAGACCGCCTGGGAAGATGCGCCGCTTCCGGCTAAACGCCGGCGCTAGCCTCTGGTACGATGTGAATCATGTCAACTTCCCCATCCGATAGCCTGAAACGCGCCTGCGGCATCTTCCTTCAAGACCTTCAAGCCCTGCCCGAAGAAGCCTTTGATAAGTCGTTCGGCCGCAAAACCCGAACCGTCGCCGACATCGTTTATGAGGTCAACCTCGTGAACGATCATATCGCCATGAACATTCGCGGAGAAGAAGCTCTGCCGTTTCCCGATGAAGGTTGGATCAAGGCGCCGGAGGATTTTCGGACCAAAGAAGCCGTAATCGCTGGTTTCCAAAAGTCAAGCCAAACCATCATCGCCACTGCCGAAGGATTCTCCGAGGTTCAGCTCGAAGAAACGGTGAAAACCGAAAGAGGCGAATCCACCCGAACCGACCGCATCCGTTTCATGGCGCTCCACCTGTGGTATCACAGCGGCCAACTCAACTTCATCCAAACGCTCATGGGTGACGACGGTTGGCATTGGGAGTAAAGATTCACCCCCAGTGCAAAACTGAGGGGGATAGCAAAGGGTTTCTTCTTGTTTTGAGTTGGGGCCGGTGTTCGCGGGCTTGCCGTAGAGTTCGGGGTGCTGATGCTTGCCCTTTTCCTTGTCCTTCTTACAGAACTTCAACTGGGGCGCTTTTCTCGAACGTTACTTGCCCCATGAAACGACCCCTAGCTTAGCCGGGTAAGCCGTTCTGTCATAATCTAATCCATGTCCCAAGACATTCAGCGAATCGTTGCCACCGACTGTGGCTCCACGACCACAAAAGCCATTCTTATTGAGCGAAATCCGAATGGACAGTACCGTTTGGTGGCTCGCGGTGAGGCTCCTACTACGGTTGAGAGGCCGTTTGAGGATGTAACCATCGGCGTTTTGAATGCTATTACCGAGCTAGAAGAAGTTTGCGAAGATTTGCCTCAGTCGGTTCAAAACGAGGGTTTTAAGAGCGGGCGCCGCAAGCTGATTAAGGACGGTCAAGTTTGGCGCCTCACGAAAGAAGGCAAGACGATTGATCAGCGTGTAGACCCCAACGAGGCTTCGGAGCTTTACGTTTCCACCAGCTCGGCCGGTGGCGGTTTGCAGATGATGGTGGCGGGAGTTGTAAAAGCGATGTCGGCCGAATCCGCCGAACGCGCTGCGCTAGGCGCTGGTGCGATCCTTATGGATACCCTCGCCGTCGACGACGGACGCAAGGATTACCAGAAGGTGGAGCGACTGCGCCAACTGCGACCGGACATCATTTTGATGTCGGGCGGAACCGATGGCGGCACCAAGAGCCACTTGATTGAAATGGCCGAAGTTGTGCGCCGTGCTGACCCCAAGCCCCGATTTGGCGATATGCAGTTGCCGATTATCTACGCCGGAAACGTGGAAGCGCGCACGGAAGTGAAGGAAGTTTTGGGCGCGGATATTGCATTCAAGCCAGTTGACAACTTGCGCCCTACACTGGACCGCGAAAACCTTGACCCTGCTCGCGATGAGATTCACGAGATGTTCTTGGAGCACGTAATGCAGCAGGCTCCGGGATATTCCAAACTGCTCGAGTGGACCAGCCAAGAAGTCATGGCGACTCCAAACGCCGTGGGCAAACTGCTTAAAGAGTACGCCGAGAACGAGGGCATCAACCTGCTTGGTGTGGACATTGGCGGAGCCACGACGGACGTTTTCTCGGTCTTCATGAATGATGCCAACGAGCGCATTTATAACCGAACGGTTTCGGCCAACCTCGGCATGAGCTATTCGATTTGTAACGTTCTAAAGGAAGCGACGATCGAGAATATCACGCGTTGGCTACCGTTCGAAATCGATGCAAGCGAAGTTCGAAACCGGCTGCGAAACAAGATGATCCGCCCGACGACGATTCCTCACACCTACGAGGATTTGCTTATCGAGCAATCGGTGGCAAGAGAGGCACTTAGGCTCGCCTTTGAGCACCACAAATCGCTCGCCCGAAACCTCACCGGTATGCAGCAACAGCGCGACGTGGGTCAGATGTTCGACCAGAAAGGCGGCGGTGGCACGCTCATTAAGATGATGCTCCTCGACATCATCATCGGTTCCGGCGGAGTGCTTTCCCACGCTCCCGAACGTGCTCAATCAGCGCTGATGATGATGGACGCCTATCAACCAGAAGGCGTGACGATGCTCACGGTTGACTCCATCTTTATGACCCCCCACCTTGGCGTTCTGTCTCAGCACTTCTACGAAGCCGCACGCGACGTTTTTGAATACGACTGCATCGTCAAGATTGGCGATTGTATTTCTCCGGTGGGCAACGGTAAGCCCGGCGAAACGGCAGTCACGATCTCGGGCGGCGGAGTGAACGAAGCCGTTCCTTACGGATCGATCAAAGTCATTCCTTGCAATCGCAATCAGTTCCTAGAACTCACGATTGAGCCGGGCAAGAACTTTGACATGGGCGCGGGCAAGGGCAAATCTATTTCCAAAAGAGTGGAAGGCGGAACGGTTGGCATCATCGTGGATGCACGCGGGCGCCCCTTCAACTTGGCGACCGATAACGCTACACGCATTAAGAACAACCGCGATTGGCTCCAGGCTATGGGCTTGCCGCTTCCCTAGTTTCGACCGCCGCGACCCCGACCGTCAGTTGACTCTGGCGGAGGGGTGGCTTGGCTAGGAACCGAAGGTGTGCCCGTGTCGCCCTTCTTGCCCGGGATGATCGTGTTGTGCGGCTTTTGTCCGGGTGCTAGTTCAAAGCCGGTTTTCGGAGCCTGAGTTCGCTCGGTTCGCTTGGCGGAACTGGGGCTCTTGCCCGATCCGGCTTCATAGTCTCCCATGTATTCCACCGCTCCGCCACTCACCGTGAGGTTACTCTTGAGGGCCCAAATGATGACCCCCAGAATCGTCGCTGCGGCGGCGACCATCAGCGCCATTACCCATTTCGGAATATCCAGAAAGAAAAACATCTTATAAAGCGATTGCGGGCTCGCGTCCCGTAAAGTCGTAATCCGGTCGGAACATGTAAGGGTGGCAAGTTGAGCCGCCAACATTAAGATACCAAACTTTCTCGGGTCGCCCGCCCTCCAAATAAGTTGCCCAAGGGTCGATCTTGTAGTCGGTTTGTTGCGGATCGAGTTGAGATCCGATGCGGCGGAACTTGGCCGAAGTATCGGTCGCTACGAAGTTTTGCCCTTGCAAATAGGTCCAGGCCGTAACGCGCGTGCCTCCTGCGATGGTCCGCTCTAGGTCAGACGTGAAGCCGTTAGTAGCATTCGAACATCCGGCCGTTCCGGCGATATAGACGCAAGGTGCGTTGGCGTCATTGCAAATCAAGTAAGGATTCGTAAACGCGTAACCCTCAGTAACACGCTTCCCCTTGCCCGACCAATACATAATGCAGTTGCTTGGCGCGGCGGTTCCAGTGGCGCTATAAGATTGAAGAAGACCGTTAAACGTGTAGGTGCTACCGGCCTTCACACGACTCGGCACAGAGCCGATGTTGCTGAAACTGGGAGTGACCCGAGGCGCGCCTTTGCCTTCATAAATCTCCCAGTTCTTTACGTAGTTCTGAATGGCGTTTGCCCACATCCCCTGGTTGCGGCTGATATAGGCCGGACCCACCGAAGCATCCCAGTCATAGGGAATCTCATGCCATTGGCCCCATGACCAACCGGAAGGATCGTTAGGAGCCGAAGTTGTGCCGAGCGGAAACATGTCATCCCAATCGGAGAGGTAAAGCATGGTCGAAGTTCCGATTTGCTTCAGGTTCGAAAGGTCCACAATCTTCTTGGCCGATTCTTTGGCCTGGGCGAACGCCGGAAAAAGAATCGCCGCCAAAATCGCAATAATCGCGATGACCACCAATAGCTCAATGAGCGTAAATGCTCTCTTCATTTGTCTTCCTCAATACACGATGACGGTTTTTCGTCAGCCTAAGTTCAGGTTAGCATAATCTTGCCAGCCCTAACCGGTATTTGGCCGAAGATGTATGGCCTTTCTGATGCAAGCTACGCCCGGAGATTCCAACCTGCGCCATATGGCCAGGGAAACGCAACGGCTTATCGTCGCGTATTGACCCAAACCTGGCAGGAAGTCTCTACCCTCCTATCTAGCGCACGGAGACCTTCACGCGATCGTAGATGATCTGATAACGACTCGAGTCGCGGACACCGATATTACTCACATAGCACCGTAGCTGCACCGCCCCATCGGAAGCTCGACGATAGTTTCCGGCGGGGATGTTGAGGATTTGCTTGGTTTCTAGGGTGGAGCCGATGGGAAGCGTTCCGATGGGATCGAGGTTACCCGTGACCCAGTTCCGCATATGAACTTGTAGGTTCGCTGCGCCGATATTTTCCGAAGTTTGCACGTCAATAAACACATCAAAGAAACTCGGCGCGGTCATATCGGTCGCCATATTCAGGAAGAAAGCCGATTGGAAGAGGCGGCCCACCGTCGGATCTGCGAGTTGGAGAGTTCGCAAGTTAAGACCATCAGCGGTTGAGAGAGAGCGCGTGTTACCAATCAGCGGTGTGAGAAGATCGGGAGAGAGCGAGGTTGCCCAAACGCGGTTTTCGGGCATGATTCGCAAGATTCGCCCGGCCGTGCCGCTGCGATGATCCATGAGATAGATCTCGCCATTCGAATCAACATCAATTGAACTGATTTTCGCCCCGGCAGCAAGATCGGCGGTGTGCTCGACCAAATCCGTAGCAGAACCTTCTCCCGTAATGCCATTTATGACGAGCCGACACGACCAGACCTTCTGTGTAACATAATCGGCAAAAAAGTATCGGCCAAAGAAATCACCCAGAAGTAGGCCGCGGTAAACATGGCCACCCGTGATGGAGAAGCCGTCCGAGTGGGTGTACTCGGTGATGGGAAAAACATAGGGTGGTACCCCGCCGCCTAGACCGGTTAGCAAGTTTCCTTCATAAACCCTCCAACCGTAGTTTCGGCCTCCGGCCAGAGGTGGCTCGTAGTTAACTTCTTCGCGCTGACCCTGACCCACATCGCCAATGAGCATTCCTCCGGTGCCGAGCAAGACGGGATTGTCAAAACTCCACTTCCAAGGGTTGCGCAGACCATAAGACCAAATCTCGTCGTCACCGGCGATGCCAACGAAGGGATTGTTAGAGGGAACGTGATAGTTGCGATTGGGGTCAGCCGGGAAGTCGTCACTGTTCACGTCAATCCGTAGCATCTTTCCGAGGAGCGTGCCCGTAAGTGTCTGCGCTCGATTTCCTGGATCATTCGAGCTTCCCCCATCGCCCATGCCGATGTAGAGATAGTTATCCAGGGGGCCGAACTTGATCGTGCCGCCGTTGTGATTGGCAAAAGGCTGATCGATAAATAAGACTTGCTGAGCCGAACCTGGATCGGCAAGCAGAGGGTTGCCAGCATTTCTTGTGTAACGAACGATGCGCGTGTCGCCAGCGGTGTCGGTGTAGCTGACATAGAAGAGCCGATTTGTGGCGTAGTTGGGATGAAATGCCAGCCCCAGCAATCCGCCTTCGCCATCGGATGGATGCACAATACCGACGAGATTGAGAAAGTTGCTAGGTTGCACGACGCCATTCACAACCACGCGAATGAGGCCGCGTTGTTCGGTGACGAACTGAACGCTCGGATTGGTCGGATCCTGAATCATACCGATCGGCAGATTCAATCCAGTGACATAGACCTGCACTTTGAGCGGCTGACCAAAGCTGATCGAGGCTGCAAGCAAGCTGAGAATGGCGCAAACAAATCGTTTCTTCATACGAGTAAATCCTTATGCGAGTTTATCTCGTAGATCGGTTCACTTACAGAGAAACGCGCAGTATTTTTGCTAGGTTAACACCTAGCCCGGCTGAGCTCCGCGCCCCTCGCGCCGTAAGATATTGTGCCGTCACTGCTACGGTCCGACTGGATCACGTGCGTCGCTATGGTTAGACGGTTCTTGATCGCAGTCGTAGTGCTCGTTCCTGAGGCAGTTTACTCCCGGTGAGTCCAATCTGCGCCATACGATCTCCTTTTGATGGATTGCTTTCACGTGTGGCGCTATTGTAATCCGAGTGCAGATCTCTCATTCACGATTTACCTAACGATTGCGATTTTACTCCTGATTCCAATCTGCGCCATACGGCCCAAGCGGCATCGTATGGCGCGAGGTGCGCGCAGCTCACTCAAACGGGGCCGGTGTATGGCGTGCGCGGAGTTCACCACAACAGTTTAGGAGGGATTGCCAAGTCTTCAATCAAACAGTGATACTCGCCAGCAAGCGCGATCCTTGACACCTGGCATTCCTTCATCCACTCAAGGATTTGCTCCGCTGAAACGTATGAGGGATCATGCCTAAAGAAAGGCTCATATGATGCCTGCAGGATCGGGAGCCGCGTCGCGGTCATCACGGCTGGCCGACCGACAGCAATTGCATCCATCCCTGAAAACAGATGGGAGTTTCCAAAATTTATTGCTTGAGCCTCTAAGACTGAACAGTAGGGCCAGATTCCTGACAGGTCGAACTGAACGTGCTTAATGTGAGCAGTCACAAATTGGGCTAGAACGTCTCGCTCGTACACACCATCCACAGCAATTACGTGCAGCAACTCGGTTACATCCGAAAGTTCGATAAGTCGCCACGCAACCTCTCCGAAACTATACATCAAACTGGCTTACTCGAAGATCCTTGGTAGGTTCACTGCAATGGCAGATATGCATCGTCGACTCTTCCTGCAAGGGTGTTAAATTGGGCGTGAGGCGAGTACTGACCGTTGTGCCCAATCAGGTCTATGTCAATCGATCCACCTCCGTCGTAGAATCGCATTTGTTTCATGCCAGACGGGCCTAGTTTAATGCCAACGGTTCCCGGAGGACCTCCTAGTGGCAAACCACCATGTTCGGTCTTAATGATTGACACTACCCATGCGTTTGGATTGCTACTCCTATTCCGATGAAAGACTCACCTCTGCAAATTAGGATTGCGCAATGCTTCCCTTGCCTGAAACTCCAGTATCTGTGGGACAATTGAAAAGTCTCCATTGAGAATTTCCGTAGCAAATGTTTCAAGTAGCTGCGGGAGGGTCGGGGCAAACCAGTCTTCATCGCGTATGTTGTCGGCCAGAACATACTCCTCCAGCGCATCCGGGGCTTTGACCGCGAGTAACAGGGGGAAACTAAAAAGCCCTTTGCCAAACGGCTCTGTACACCCATCAGGGTTAGGGCCAAGGTACACCGCCCCGTCTTGTAGTATTTCAATGCGGCACTGGTCATTGCAGAGGATGATCCGCTGGACAAACGATTGTTTGAATCGGTCACTACAGTTGACCAAAGCAAACTTCCGCATAAGGGGTGAGAGTAACTCGAGAGCGCTTTTTCTATCCATGACTGTCACCACTAGTGAGTTGCAAAAGATGTTTGGGTGAGCTCCGCGCACCTCGCGCCATACGATCTCCTGCTGATGGCTTGCTCTTGCCGATCAGATCACGTGTGGCGCTATTGCAATCTGGGTCTTGATCCCTCATTCACGATTTACCCTACCAATTACGAGTTTACTCCCGATTCCAATCTGCGCCATACGGCCAAGGGGCGTCGTATGGCACGAGGTGCGCGGAGCTCACTGAACCGTCCGGTTGAGGAGTCGTAGTATCGGTGCCCCAGTAACTTTAAGTTGCTATCAGCATCAGATTGATATCCAAATCCGCCGCCATATCCAAACGGCCCTTGGAACGTGCCGGTTGAGGACTCGATGTTTCCAAACGCATCGTATTGGCGGGTTGCGCCTAGCGTTTGCCCCGTTCCAGACTGTGCGTCGGCGTTTTTGATGCCGCTGTGCTGAAAGGTTGTGGTTGAACCTCTGCGCTCCGAAAGACCCGGAGTGAAGGACGCGGAGCCGTCGCCGAGAACGGCGGAGGTGGCCCCGGCTCCCAGCCTCCGGTAAGTTGAGGTCCCGGCTGAGTCAGTTTTGCTTACCCTGGCGTCGAAGCCATTATATCCAAATGAATTGGTGGCGCTGGAAGGGTAGGTAATCCCCGTGACTCTGGATTCATAGTCATACCCGGGTCGGCCAGCTAACGCCGGTTTGCCGTATTCATTTGTTCTGGATGCTGGGTCATGAATTCCCTTTGCGTCGTCTGGCCATTCAAAATGCATTTCCATGGCCGATTCGTGTAGCGCATCTACTTCAGAATCGGATAGTGACCTGCTCCAAATGACCTTCCGAGTCTTGGAATCGCAGACCTTAAGAACGAAGGGCACACCCGCCCATCGATGAGCCTCATCTGTAATCCGGACCCTTTGACCTTTTGAAACTAGCCTCTCCTTTTTAGTGTTTGTTGCGTCGTCAAGAATAACTAGAATGGGTTGATCCGACCTATTTGTTACGTCGAAGTGCGGGTCCAACCGATCGCCTGGCACGCAACCACTCCCTGAGATTAGCGTTAGGAATATGACCGTTAGCATGCTACCTAAAGGAATTCGCATAATCCTCGGCGTCCTCCTTGGGTGAGCTCCGCGCACCTCGCGCCATACGATCTCCTTCCGATGGTTTGCTCGTGCCTAGCAGATCACGTGTGGCGCTATTGTAATACTGTGTTCGATCCCTCATCATCGAATCCTTTGTCGATGCGATTTTACTCTCGTTTCTAATCTGCCCCATACGGCCAAGCCTGCTCCGCCCTTAGCGGAGGGGCGTCGAATGGCACGAGTGCGCGTAGCTCACCGCAAGCGGCCCGGATTCCTGCACCCCCCCTCTCCCTCCCACTACGATTCCCTCACTGCTTTCGGCGGGATCCGTGACCGGAGCGGCGAGGGGGTGTTGCGTTGCGACCTACTCGGTTAACTTGTTAATCAGCTAGAACCACTGTTGGCCGACAACATATTTACTCTGAAAGTCTTCTTCGCTGGCGACGAGGTAGAGAATGCCCTGGATGAGACCGATGGTGCCGGCTACTCCGTAGCCAAGGCCGCAGGTTACAACTCCGCCAACTAGGCCGATCACCAGGATGATCACGCCCATCTTGATGTTGCCGATATAGAAACCATGAATTCCGAGTCCGCCTAGGAGAATGCCAAGAATTCCCGCAACTACCTTGTCTTTTTTGGCAGCGGCAACCGGTGCCGGTCCCGTGGGAGGGGGCGGCTGGTAGGCGTTGGCGGCCGGCTGCGAGTCGAACGGATAGCCGCAACCGGGGCAAACCATTTGGGCTTCAGGAACTGATTGTTTACAAGTTGGACACTCTTTATCCATTGAGACACCTCCAAATGCTTTCGCACTCAATTGTTGGGGACGAACCCGCATGCTGGTTTGGCGCAAATACGCTCCGCCAACGCACACACAAGGGAGGTCGCGTTTAGCCGAATCAACGGCTCAGTCTCCCTTTTCGAGCAAAAGTGAGGCTTCTTCACCCACTTGGTTGACGAAGTAGATGAGATCTTTCAAGTTTTCGACGGTTGGGTCAGTCGAAGAAGGGTTGGGTGAGAGGAGCGCGCTATCAAAGTGCGCACTGAACCGGATGGCGTAGACGTCGGCCTTATCCTTGTACAGATAAAATGCCCCGAGCTTACGGGCGCTGGACGCTGTGAGTAGGAGTTGCTTCTCGGAGGGAGGCGTCTTTCCACAAACCAATACCGTCGTGTAAACCACATGGCTTTGGATGTTTTGCAAAGTTGTGGCACCCGTAGCAATATAGATTCGTCGCTTACGCCCGTTCAGGTGATCAAATTCTCCAACAAATGAGAGCCCCGACTCACTCTTTGTAAAGTTCAATTTGGTCGCAGTGAGCGCCGCCATCACTTTAGCTTCGACCTTTGCTTTCGCCTCATCAACTTGCATATGCAGAGCACTGGTTAGGGCGGTTAGGGCTAGTAATCCTGTCATCAGAACCTATCCTCGGCGCCGGGGTTTAGCGCTGCCTCAAGGGCGTCACCCGTTACGGCAACGGCGTTGAAATACTCTTTGGCAGCTTCAGGATTGAGCGAGATTGGAACGGTCAGTCGAAATCGGATTCGGTATAACTTCTGGGCCTCGCTGGGCTGCTCGTAAATGAGCCCACCAATGCCGAGCCGAGTTAGAAATGTCGTAGTAAGTTGGTCAGCCGGCATGGCATTTGGTGACTCCCACACCAGGCTGTAAACTTCGTTAACCTTTAAAGAGCGGTAATCGTGGGTCTCTTTGCGAAC
This sequence comes from Fimbriimonadaceae bacterium, assembly GCA_040081075.1. Taxonomy (GTDB): domain Bacteria; phylum Armatimonadota; class Fimbriimonadia; order Fimbriimonadales; family Fimbriimonadaceae; genus JANJUB01. Next base: position 86,371 of record JBEBHJ010000003.1, read on the forward strand.
GTAGATCGTTTGCTTACGTTTTTCGTCAATGATATAGCTGAGTTTATACAGTCCGGTTATATCGGCGTAGGACAACTTTGTTGCTTTTATCAGATCCCCAATTGGGTCTGGCACTGTTTGCGGTGATCCCTGAATGGCCATCCCAATGGCGGCACAAACGGCAAATGAGAAAGGCATGACGGAGATTGGACGATGCGCTGCGCCGATTAGTTTCATTCCGCTATGCCAAACTATTCGGGTGAAACGGACAACTCTTGGCGTCATCATCGGCAACCGCGGATTCTTTCCCTCGCACCTTTGTGAAGAAGGGCGCAAGACTATCTTGAAAGTCTTAGAGGAGGAGGGGATTGATGTGGTGATCGTTCCGGAATCTCAGGGGGCATTTGGGTCGATAGAATCTCTGGGTGAGGCGAGAGCATGTGGTTCGCTCTTTGATGAAAACCGGCACAAGATCGATGGCATTTTGGTTACTTTGCCGAACTTCGGCGATGAGCGCGCGATTGCCAATGCCATCCGGTTCAGCGGTTTGAACGTGCCGGTCCTGGTGCATGCCTTTGGCGATGACTCAAAGCGCATGACCATCCAAGATCGGCGCGATAGCTTCTGCGGCAAGATGTCCGCTTGCAACAATCTCACGCAATACGGCATTCCTTTCTCGTTGACTACCCTTCATACCGTTAATCCTACTTCTGACTCGTTTCGAGCAGACTTGAGGCAGTTTGCGGCTACGTGTCGAGTTGTGAAAGGCCTGCGAAACGCCCGCATTGGCGCAATCGGAGCCCGTCCGCAAGCCTTCAAAACGGTTCGATTCAGTGAAAAGCTTTTTGAACAATCTGGAATAAGCGTCGAGACCCTAGACCTTTTTGAGCTCATGGGTTGGGCGAACAAGCTCACCTCAACCGATGCAGCAGTTAAGGCGAAATTGGAAGAGATCAAGGCCTACACGAAGACGGATGGCATCCCGGATGTAAGCCTGGACAAAATGGCTCGGCTAGGAGTCGCGATTGATGGTTGGGTGGAATCTGAGCAACTCAGCGCAACCGCAATACAATGTTGGACCGCGCTTGAGGAGTTTTATGGGGTTGTCCCATGCACGATCATGTCCATGATGTCGAACAGCCTGATGGCCAGCGCCTGCGAAACCGATATCGCCGGAACCGTTTCTATGTACGCGCTCCAACTCGCCGCCGGAACGCCTTCTGCCTTGTTAGACTGGAACAATAACTACGGAGAAGATCCCGATAAGTGCGTGGTCTTCCATTGCTCAAATCTCCCTAAAGCCGTCTTCGCCGATCAAAAGATGGACTACCAGGAGATCATCGCGGGAACGGTTGGTCGGGAAAACACCTACGGCACCATCGTTGGCCGCATGAAAGAATCCCCGTTTACCTACTGCCGAGTCAGTACGGACGACCGCAACGGTATCGTGCAAGCCTATGTGGGTGAAGGGAAACTCACCAACGATATGCTGAATACATTTGGAGGCTACGGCGTAGCCCAAGTGCCCTCGCTACAGGCGTTGCTAAAATTCATATGCGAGAACGGCTTCGAGCATCACGTAGCGGCGAACTTGTCGCTCGTCTCGAAGGGTGTAGCCGATGCGTTTGATAGTTATTTGGGTTGGCACACGTACTTGCACGGCTAGGCGAACGTGCCACAATTAAGGCTCCATGCTTGACCGTCATCTCATTCGAAGCCAACCCGACTTGGTGAAGGCTCAAATTGCCCGTAAGGGCCTCACGGCGCCGATTGACGAGATCGTTAAGTTGGACTCGGAATATCGCGCGCTACGGACCGAAATGGACGAGAAGCGGGCCGAGCAGAACCGGTTCAGCAAAGAAATCGGCGCGCTGATGGCGCAGGGCAAGCGGGATGAGGCCGAGCAAGCCAAGGCAACCGTCTCGGAGCTTAAGAATGGGCTCCAGCAGGGCGAACAGCGGGAGCGCGAGCTTGAAGAAGCCCTTCACGAACTCGAACTTCAAGTTCCAAACATGCCCCACGATACTGCTCCCGATGGGAAGAGCGAGGCGGACAACCAGTACGTTCGCGAATGGGGCGAGAAAGTAGAACACGAAGCCGCGACTCCGCACTGGGATACGGGGGCGCGGCTGAAGTTGTTTGATCAAGAACGCGCCGCCAAGATCAGCGGAAGCGGATTTGCGCTCTACACAGGCTGGGGGGCGCGCCTCCAGCGAGCGCTGATCAACTTCATGATTGATCACCAGACATTACAAAATGGCTATCTCGATGTGTATCCGCCGTACATCGTAAACCGGGCTTCGCTCCTCGGAACGGGCCAACTGCCCAAGTTCGAAGAGGACCTGTTCAAAGTGGATGACGATCTGTATTTGATCCCAACCGCGGAGGTCCCAGTAACCAATATCTACCGAGACGAGATACTCGATGGCGACCAACTCACCCTAAAGATGGCTGCGTTTTCGGGTTGTTTTCGCAAGGAAGCCGGAGCGGCCGGAAAGGACACGCGTGGAATCCAGCGGATGCACCAATTTGACAAGGTCGAGTTGGTCAAGCTAACCAAGCCAGAGGATAGCTACGATGAGCTTGAGTCGCTAGTAGCGGATGCCGAAAGCGTGCTCCAGGCCCTTGGCCTTCACTATCGGGTCATGCTGCTTTGCACGAAGGACATGAGCTTTGGCAACGCCAAGTGCTTCGACCTAGAAGTCTGGGCGCCCGGCGTGGGCAAATACTTGGAGATTTCGAGCTGCTCGAATTTTGAAGCGTTCCAGGCACGACGCGCGGGGATTAGATTCCGGCGGGCCGCCGGCGAAAAGCCCGAGGTCGTTCATATCCTTAACGGCTCCGGTTTGGCGACCCCAAGGTTGTTTGCGGCCATTTTGGAACAGTGTTTGCAGCCAGATGGAAGTGTTTTGATTCCGGGTCCGTTGCGCAGCTATGTCGGTACGGATCGGTTGATCTAAGTTCCCCGAGAGTTGCCAAACAGGGTGACGTGATACCTCGGCGATAGCCGCCAGTTTCGCTCGACGCAAACCGGTGCCAAGAGTCGCTCGCGCCGTGCGAGGGTTTCTGCGTCCGTTCCTTCAGCCATGAGCAAAACTGTCGGCGATTCGAGGGGACTTAGCACCTCGTCAATCTCGCTTAGCTGCTGTTCCAGGGCGGCCTCTGGATTTACAACGAATTTGAACTGGCAATGGTAGTGCGCGGCCAGGTCCTTGATCGGCTGTCGGTTGGCCCGAGTTTCCTGATGTCGCTTGAGCCAAGCGTCACCGATCGGGTCGCTATTTGTCAGTTTTGGACTGATTGACATGAGGTCGCACGGGAGTTCGCGAAAGATCGTCCCAGCGGTTTCAATCGTGATATTATGGCCCCGATCGCGGAGCTTGAGGCAAAGCTCAACCGATGCATCGAACAGCATTGGCTCGCCGCCAGTAAGCACGATATGTTCAACTTTATCATAGCTCAAGATTGTATCAATCGACATCACCTGGCCTTCGGGGTTCCAAGATGCATAGGGCGTGTCGCACCAGATGCAACGCAAGTTACACCCGCTGACCCGGATGAAAGTGGAAGGCTGGCCCAACCAAATTCCTTCGCCCTGAATGCTCGTGAAGATTTCGGCGATGCGGAGGCTGGCCATTGTTGCTCTATTATGGATTGATCTCGAAACCCAAGACTAAGGGATACTGATGTGTTGTTTCGCACGTATGTAATTGTCATGATTCCCCTCCTTGGCTTGACCCTCGCGTGTGCCCCGGCCTCGATCAGCCAAGTAGAAGTTCCCTTGCCTATGCGAGAGTTTCGTGGCGTATGGGTGGCGACGGTGGACAACATTGATTGGCCCTCAAAGCGCGGAATTCCTACCGAGCAAGCAATGAGCGAAATGCGGGGCATTCTGGACAAAGCCCAAATGCTCGGGTTTAACGCCATTATTCTCCAGGTTCGTCCACATGCCGATGCCCTTTATGATTCGAAAATAGAGCCTTGGTCGGAATATCTCACCGGAGCCCAAGGCAAGGCGCCAGAGCCCACTTGGGATCCACTGGACTACGCCATTCAAGAGGCCCACAAACGGGGCATGGAGCTTCATGCCTGGTTCAATCCATATCGCGCCTGGCATCCAGCAGCTAAAGGGCAAAAAGCCTCGAATTACATCGGTAGAACCAATCCGGGCCTCGTCAAGACTTACGGCGTTTATGAATGGATGGACCCTTCTGAGCCTGACGTCCAAAAGCGATCCCTGGACGTGATGATGGATGTCGTCAAACGATACGACCTCGATGGCGTCCACATTGACGACTATTTCTATCCTTACAAAGTGAAGGACACGGATTTCCCCGACGGCCCAAGCTGGAAACGGTACAAAGACGGCGGCGGCCCGCTCGATCGGGGCGACTTTCGGCGAAAGAGCGTCGACGATTTCATCCAGAACGTGTACGGTGAGATCAAGAAGGAAAAACCTTGGGTGAAGTTCGGCATCAGCCCGTTCGGAATTTACCGGCCCGGTCAACCGGCCGGCATTAAAGCGGGGGTTGATCAGTATGCCGATCTTTACGCCGACTGCCTCAAGTGGTTTCGCCTGGGCTGGTGCGACTATCTCACCCCGCAACTCTATTGGCCCATAAAACAAACGCCGCAAGCCTATCCAACCTTGCTGAGTTATTGGGCCGAAAACAATCCGATGGGACGCCACCTTTGGCCGGGGAACTACAGTGGTCGGACCGATCCTAACAACGGTAACTGGTCGAGCAGCGAAGTCGTGAACCAAATCAAACTGACCCGGGAAAAGGCCGGCGGCAATATTCACTTCAGCATGAAGTGTTTCATGAAGAACTGGAATGGGATAAGCGATGCGCTTTTGGCGGGTCCCTACTCGACCAAAGCACTTCCGCCCGCATCGCCCTGGTTAGATTCAAAGGCGCCCGGAACGCCCGTGATCGACCAGGTGAGCTCAACTGATTCGCATTGGAATGTAAGTTGGAAGCCCGCCGATGAGCCGGTTCGTTTCTACGTTATAGCGACTCTTAAGGAAGGTATTTGGAAGACGCTGTGGACAAGCTCGGAAACGTCCTTGGGAGTCCGAAAAGAGATGGTTGACATCCAGACAGGTACCTTGGCTATCACCGCCATTGACCGAACTGGAAACGCAAGCAAACCCCTAATCGTCGAATTGAAGTGAGGACAGTGCAAGGTGAAAAGGGTGGGCAGCCGAAAGATTTCGATTATCTGTTTTTTCCTGGTAGTTCTTGTGGGCGTCGGCATCTACGTCCAACGAACAGCCGAGCGACAGTACGCTTTTCTCCAAGGGCAAGAGCCTACACTCCGCTTTGCTACGAAAGATTGGACTTGGAAGGTTGTGGGTAAAAACTATAACTGGCGGGCAACCAGCACTCAGACCGAAAAGCAAATCGACCAAGAACTGAGTGCACTCCAAGGAAGTGTAGTCAAATCACGTAAGGGTTTTGGGGGCACCAGCGGCCCGAGCCGGTCACTAGAGATCGAGTGGCAGTTACCAGGTGATCACTATGTAAAACTGATTCCCGCCCAAGAAATCGGAAGAGACAGTATCATCGAGGATCCCAAGTGGAGTCGTGTATCGGTCTATCGAATTGTCAAGCCGAGCCCAGTTGACCTATTGATTCGGTGGGTGACCGGCCATTGAAGAACATCAACAACAGTAAGGCTGCCGCGGCCATTATCGCTTGCGGCGCGCTCGCGCTAGTTTCGTTACAGCTTTCCCTCCCAGAACGAGACCCCTATCCATTTCTTCATGGCCAAAGTCCTTTTGGATCGTTTCGCGAATTTGGTGGCTCTACCACAATAGCTGGTCGCACTTATTCCTTCAAAAGTGATTTTCTTAAATCTGTGTCGCAAATTGATCAGCAGTTTAAGGTCATAGCAAAGAAGCCTAAAACTGCGATGAAGCTTGGCCCGAATCAGGAGTATTACATTTGGAGCCTTCCCGGTGGCCGCACAGTCCACGCCAAACCAGCTCGCATCTTGAATGGCGGAATGCAAGAAGTTCGGCCTGATTGGACGCTCATCATGATTGTCGACGAAAAACCGTCAACGGTCGTGGATCGGGCCAGATACTGGCTTAGAACGCACTCACCGTTTTAGCGGGATCGCCAACAGAAAGCTTGAAAGTTAAGGATTGATCCTAAAAACACCTGTCTTTGCCCCGCCGCCAGCGGTCGCTGTAACAACCACGAGTGTGGGAGTTGTGACTGCGGACGTTAGGATTGAAAATGAAGCCTGGTTCGAGCCAGCTGGAACGGTAACGTTGCCGGGCGCCTCTGCGAACGGCGAATTGTCAGCGATTCCAATAACGGCACCACCCGGGCCAGCCACGCCATTCATGACCACTCGACACGTCACCGGAGCTCCGCCCGTTGTTTGACTTGGAGCAAAGGCCAAAGCCGTTGGGTTGAGCGGGATGAGGGTGAGCGATTGCAAGCGTGTGATCGGTCCAAGCGTCGCGGAAATGGTCGTGGTTAAGGGATGCGTCACCGGATTGACAGTGACACGGAAAGACGTGGTCACGCGATCCGTCGGGATAATCGCAATCGAAGGAGTAGATACAAGCGAACTGTTATCACCTATCCTAAAAACAGTATTCGTCGGCCGAACGGATGGCATGGTAACCGTGGCCCGAACCGAGTTCTGCCCGGCAATCGTTGTCTTGTCCAGACTGAACGTGAAGTCCATAGTTGCAGACCTCCAAACAATCGCCTCCTTGCGCTGAGTTTGGGTGTTGATAGCGTAGCCGCCGATCACGGTGGTGTTTGCATCACTCCAAACAGAAATCGCCTCCGACATCGAATAGTGCGCGGGAAGATATGCGTGCAAATCTACCCATGACGCCGCTGTCCCAGTCCACATTCCGGCCCTAACCCTCCCATCGTGAAGAACACAAGATCCAACCTGCTGCCCACCGTCTACCGAAAACGCGATCGAACTCCTCGCCCCGGCTGGGTTTAGGTCTACCCAAGAGATTGCGGTTCCTGACCATAAGCTTGCGTGAGAGTAACGCGAAACAACGGAATGTCCCACTTGCTGGCCACCATCGACTCCAAGCGCATAGGATTGTGATGCGGTCGGCGGATGAAGGCTCACATATGAAGTTGCCGTCCCGGTCCACAGGCACGCCCCATAGGTTGAGTTAATATTAGCGGCGCCCACCTGTTGAACGCCGTCGGTATCGTACGCGAAGGACTCGACTGCATTAACAGGATGTAACTCAACCCAAGAGGCTGCCGTTCCCGTCCACATACCCGCCTTTCTTACGTAATTGAATCTAGCGGCGCCCACCTGAACTCCGTTGAAACTCCGGTGACCCTCCGATCTTGCTGCACCAGTGGGAGTCAAGTTAACATACACGCCGGATGAGCCGCCCCAAAGGGTAGCGTGATGCTCCTCACCAAACCAAATCGCACCCAACTGATTCGATCCATCGGTTGAAAGCGCATAAGATTGGGTGGATCCAGACGGATTGAGGTTGACCCACGACTCTTGAGTACCGCTCCACTTACTAGCGCTCCAGATGCCATTAACCGCAGCGTAGCCCACTTGGCTGCTACCATAAACACCATAAATCGCCGATTCGCTCGCGCTAGCGGGGTGCAGGTTGGTTGCACTCCATTGACCGAGCCCACAGGCAATAAGGCCACATGAGGAAAGTGCCACGAACCCGGTGCGTATTGCGTTCTTCATAAGAACATTATACGCACCGGTTGCGCTTGCTCATATCGTTCGTCGAAAATTCGGAATCCAGGCAAGCGATTTGGAGCCCAATAGTAACACTTACTGTGCGCCTAAATCAATATCAGGCTCCGGCTTGGCCGGAGCCTGATATCGATTACTTGCGCTTAGCAACTTCACCAAGCCTGACCGGTGCAGGTCGGTAGCCCATTCCAAGGCTCGGATCTTTTCCGTAGGCTTCAGGCGCATAGAACTTGCCCTTCTCATCCTTCGTCTTCGTGCGTTCTACTTCGAGCGGGTAATAGTTAGAAGTTGGATCATGGCGCCGACCTGTGATCATCCAGTTCACTTCAACATTCGGCTGAGAAGTTGGAATCTTGAACTTGCCGTTTCGAAGTTTCTGGGCAATCTTCACTTGAACGAAGTCAGCGCTCTCGTCGCCGTTTACCGTGAGTTGGTAGCGGAAGTCTTCGTTAAGGGCTTCAAACCAGTTGGGCATCGTGACGGTAGCAAACCCGTTGGCATCAGTTGTTACGAGGCCATCGTAGATGTTCTTTCGCTCATCACTCTCAATGCTGGAGTGGGTGAGGATTTTGTTGGCTGGATCTAACGGGTGGTCTATCATGAAGGCCTTGACGCTTGAACTTGCGGACGTGGCGAAAAGTGCGCCATCAAAGTAGCCTGACCAGTTCGTTGTGCCGCCCAAAGCGCTTCCCCAGACGCCATAGTTCACTCCGGTCCCAAACGCTAACGAGTAGATACCTGTTGAATCGCCACCACTTGTTGATTGTGACAGCACAGCCATTCCGTCAACTTTGGGATTTGGCCCTGCTGATCCAAGGAACATCGATCGCCGGTAGTTGGACCCATAGCCGAAGTTCACGCCGTTCTGGATCGTCGCAGAGCCCTGGCCGCCGGTCAACCGGTCATCGGTGACATTAAACCGCCCTGTACTTGGACTCGACAGGTTCCCCCCTAAACCCAAATTTCCAGTGACACCGACGTTACCGTCCGCTAGCAGAGCGAAGCCAGTTGGGCTCGAGTTTGTTGTGTGTACGCCGAAACCCGAAGCGGCATTGCTAACCGACCTAATTCCCGCAGCTGACCCGCTGGCGGGATCGGCACGGGCAAAAATGGCATTGCCGCTTGGGCTTGCCGTCGTGAAGTAGCCCGTTGCCGTTTGACCCGCTGTTGCCGTGCCTTCAGCTCGAACGAGGGAAAGTTGGCTCGAAGTGATATGCAGGGGCCAGCTGGGTGAAGAGTTGCCAATTCCAATGTATCCACCAAACGATGCATTCCCGGAAAACGAAGAGTGCCCCAACACATCCAGCGCTCGACCCGTGCTCTCAGCACGAAGGCCAACCCCTCCGGCTTCGTTCTTCGCGTAGGACGCGACCCCATCGGGGCTGAGCGTTCGGCCATATACTCCATAGTTAAGCCCGCTCGTCGCGTTCGCTGATCCCTGGACCCCCTTACCGTCGGGGCTGTTTGAGGTGAAGAATCCGCCAACAGTGAACCCACTGGTCGCGGGAGTGATTCCGGCGATGCCTCGCCCCGTCGTGCTAAACGACTAGAATAGTCCTCCGTAGGTGACACCGGTGGGCGAGGAGGCGTTTCCAAGAACGCCCCGCCCTTCATTGCTGGTCACCCGGAAATCTCCACCGAAAGTCTGACCGGTTGGGGTTTGGTTGTAGGCGACCACGCCTCCGGACTTTGCGATACCAGTGATGTTTGAGTGACCCGCCTGGGGCGCCCCTGGTGAATCTGATTGCAGATTAATGTATGAGCCTTGGAAGGCGACGGCGCCACCAACAGCGGCGATTGATGCGAGTAGTAAATAGCGTTTCATATTTTTTTCCTTTCAAGGCGGTTCTGCGCCTCTGAGAAAGATGATCCGCCATGACCGTTACAACACAGAAGCTTTGCCGTTACAACAGCGTTACAAATCCGTTACAATCGCAATTTGAACTCAAAACGGCAAAAATTGGGGCCACAATCTTCGTAAGTGATCAATCATGAAGACAGCCCCGCCCGCAATAACTCCCACCGACATCGAGCTTCTTCGCTCGTCATTTTTGCGCATCATTCCCGCCTATGAAGTGCTTTGCGGAAGGCTCTCGGACCGAATGTCGATCGGAACAGAGGGGAGATTGCGCCTTGAAAGGCTCTTTCAGGTTCTGGCAAGAGCGATCGACGCAGCCGATCATGAAGGGGAGTGGGACAACCTCGCTCAAGAGGCCACTGGGTGGGCCGATATTTATTGCACTCGGCGCGATTTGCGAGCGGCACTCCAGGCCGAGTTTTCCCTTAGCATGTCTCGGAGCGAAAGTCGAGCTTGGCGAACGTTCCTAACCCAGCTTCTCGCGACTTAACGAATAAGGTCAAAGTATCGGTAAGCCAACTCCAGACCCACTCCACCGTCATGGGGTTCGATAATCCCCACACGGTGTTCGACCCCTTCCCGGAATTGATTTTCTGAGGCCACGATGGCTAGAGCTGACTCGTTCTCGAAACGCCGAGCGAACGCGAGAACTCCCGCGGCATCACTCGTTCGCCCATCTTCATGCAACAAATGCGCCAGGATAAACATGCTACAACAAAGCCCGCCTCCATTGTTGTCCTCAACCCACTTTTTGGCCGCACGCAGATTGAGGTCCTTAGCTTCTTGGAGTTTGCCCTGACTCACTTTTACTTTTGTGAGTGAATGGAGTTGGTCGGCCTCCTGATACGCGCTGCCCATGGCTTGCCACAGCCTAAGGCATTCAGTAAGAGCGCTCTCTGCTTGGTCCAAGTCTCCTTGTTCGAACGCCAGTCGTCCCTCGATCTCGGCGAGATATGCCTCTCGCGGGCCATCGGGGCAAACGCTTAGCTGAACCCGGGCACTTTGGAGCTGATTGGCCGATCGGTCATAGAATCCGGCGTACCACAGGTGGGCCCCGTAATAGATGGCATTCGAACACCAATCGGTATCCGCTTCACACAAACGAAAGAGGGCATCCGCCGCCTCAATGTTGGGAAGGACCAACTCAGTTTGTCGCTGATGATCGTAGGTCATAGCGAGAACCTTATGACTAGATGCCTCACAAAACACATCGTTCGCTTTCTGAGCTTCAGCTAGTGCGATCTTAGTCTTTTGTTCCGCCGACGGAAAGTCTTTTCGGAAAGCATAGGCGGCAAAGCAGAAAGCCAACCATGCCATTAGTTCGGACTCTTTAACAGAGCGAAGCATAGATTCGGCTCTTTTCAGGGGTGCAAGCCCGTCTTCATGGCGCGTCGTGCCAAATGCAGCATGAACGAGCGCAAATTGGAACCGAATCTGCTGATCAATTGAAACCAAATCCAAGTGATTGTCGAGTTCAAGCAAGTCATGATACAGTTCGTGCGGTTGGCCTCGGAGACCTTCAAATCGAGACATTGCGGGCGCGGCCTGAATCGCTAAGACTCGGTCGAACTGTTTCGCCCACGTCCAGGCCGCGATTAGGTTTTCAGCTTCCGCATATAATCTTTCTAACGTTCCAACGGAAACCGGGCGCCATGGTGCAATTTCAGTTTCCATCAGGAACATCAGGATTCTACGAAAGGCGGTGTTCCGAGCTTCAACTTGTTTCGCTTGTTCAAATGTGTTGGCGATGCACTCCTTAACTGGTGCCAATAGCCGTACACGAGCCAGCGCCCGATGGTCTTCCAAAACGAGCAACGACGAGTCTAACAACGACTCGATGAGGTCGAGGTAGCCCTCATCCCGGAACTCCACAGCCGCCATGCCCATGCCCATTCCCCCCGGATAGGCCCATACGCGGTGAAGTGCATCAAGGGTAGCGGGTGAGAGCGAGGCGAGCGTTCCTTCGATGGCCGAGCGCAATGATCGGTGCCGCTCGGGCAAATCAGTTGCGTTTGCCACACTCGTAAACGCCCCAAGTTGACCCAATAGCTCGCGAGGCGAAAGCAACCTCAATCGGGCACTTACAAGCCGCAGAGCCAGGGGATACCCGTCAAGTTGGCGGGCGATCTCGGCTAAATCTTCCTCCATGGAAGATAGAGAGCTCAAGCGACTCGCGGAAAGGCCCTGTTTTAGCAACTCAACACCACTTGTCGAGGCTTCCAGAGCCCCAACCGCGATCACCCTTTCATGCCTTAACATCAGCGGGACAATCGACGTTGTCACGAGCCGCAAATCCGTTGCTGCATCAAGGAGAGCCTGGATCGAACCGGCTTGAGCAGGAAGAATCGGCTCGACATTATCGAGGATGAGCAGGGTTGGTCCGGGTGAAAGTTGGGCCGCAAGGTACTGAATCGGGTCGGCCTCTGGCGGCGCATCTGAACCGAGCTGGGCCAGGGTCGAACGAGCCCATGAGGTGGGATCAGTAACTTCCGCAAGAGAGGCAAAGGCGATGGTGTAGGTTCGCTCCGCCTTTAGCTTGCGGGCGACTTCGATCGCAAGTCGTGTCTTGCCGATCCCACCCGGGCCGATCAGGGACACAACGCGATACCGCGGAATATCGCTTAGAACTTGACCAAGTATTGTTTCACGTCCAATCAGTTCCTCAGTTGGCTCGGGAATGGAGAAATCTGTGAGCCGCGAACGACTTTTCAGTCCCCCACTTGGGACCGTCGCAAGTTCGCGTGCCAAGTCTTCGCCCGACCGAGACGGTTCAACTCCTAATCGCTCGCGAACATGCTTCCGTAAGTCTTGATACTCCGCCATGGCCGATGCCATGCTCCCCAACTTGGCGTGCGCATTGACAGCGATCATTCTTAGATCCTCGTCGAGCGGGTCCCGCGAAATGAGAATTTGAGCCAACATAAGTGCGGCCTCTGCATCTCCCAAATCGAGTCTGCGCTGGGCAACCGCGATTCCAGCCTTGTCTCTGCGCTTTTCGGCGGCTATGCGTTCGGCAACGACCCACAAGTCGTCCCACTCGGGCAAGAAGTCGGCAGTTAGTGTTTCCAACGGGAACTCGGTCCCGCCGGCTTCGGCTTCGGCAATCAAGTCCAAATCGGTAACGAGTTCTCGTTTTTCGATCCAGACATCTGAGCCCGTCGAACAGAGAAGGCTTGCCGCCGGACCAAGGGCTTGCTTCAGTCGATAGATTTCTTGCCTTAAACGCAGGCGGGTCGCGTCCAAGAAGTCATCAGGCCAGAGTTGATCGGCAAGGCGCTCTCTGCCCAACCGTCCGCTTGGAGTGATGGCAAGCAGAGCGAGTAATTTGGCGGCACGAGCTGTTCCAAATGCGGAGACAACATCCTCGCCCCTTTCCAGAGCCAATCCTCCAAAAAGCCTTAATCTCCAATCGCTCACGGAATGACGAGTCTACTCCGTGCGCATTGGTCTTGATCTTGAGAAATCAAACCCGCTGCCTCTCTTCGTCGTCCCCACGCAAATCCACATCCAAAATAGAAGGTAGCCGAACGGATTCGCGGTGCAGCGGTTCCTTTAGCTTCCGGAAGCTGGATTCTAAGTGCGTCACATCCAGCGATTCCCAACAGAACTCGAGGACCCGATGCCGCATTTCCTCCAGCTCCTCCCAAATGGCGTCCGCGCGCTCGGCCGTCACTGGCTCTCCATCTCCGACCGTGGCCGTCATCTCGTTTATCATCGAGATCATGTTTCGGGCCTCGGCATCAATCTTCTCAATGGCTTGCGGGCCGATGACGTGGTAATGCTCAGCCGTCGCCTGGAAATGCGTGGATAAGGCATCCCGTATCTGATCTTGGATGCGCTTGTAAGCTTTCTTAGCCTCGGCGTCATGCTGGCGAGGTTGGCGCATCAAGGGCTCCCTAGTCAGCCCCCGCGCGACGTACAGGAGCCCCGCCAAGCCCGGCACCAGTTGATCATAAGCCTCGATTTCGCGCAGATAAAGCTGGGCCGAGCGAGCCTCCACCATGCGAACGCGCTCAAGCTGGTTCACTCGGCCCGTATACAAAATAGACAGAAACTGTCCGACGAAACCGCCCGCAATAGACGCTCCCGCCGTGATCAAGGCAATTTGGCTCGCTTCTTCCATGGTGTACAAGTTTGAGCGAATCCCCGGGCGCTTCGCTGTTCGGGCTTCGTGTTCGGGGAAGTTCGGGGGTTTGGCTTTTCGGAATGTTGAGCGTCGTTTTGGAATCATCCCAAATCCACGAGGGACAGGGTGGTTCTTCCCCCTATTGGTCGCCAATGGTTTCTGCGATTGTGTGGAAGTCATGGATCGGTGGCGAGGTCAACGCTGGCTCGACAAGGATCATAATCGCGGTTGATGGTGTTGATTTGATTATGCTCATTGGAATTGTTGTTGGGATGACGATAGCCGAACCGCCATTGAGAGTGACTGCGGCACGGATTGCCAAGGAACGTCACCTCTTTGGCGTGAACGATTACCTGCCCGATGAGTACAGAAATTTGGAAGGCGTGAACCGATACTGCGCGATGCTGTTTCCCTTTGGCACGTTTGAACGCCGGTATCAAGTGACAGGCACTACGGGCCAAATGTTTCTGAACTGCAACATGAAACGCGATGGAAAGATTGTGGGGACGTGGACGATTCCCCTCATTGTATCAAAGAAGCCAAGCGCACGCTGGGAGGCGGGGGGCAAGGTGTTTGAAGGAACATTGGTCAAGTATGTGGCCAGCGAGGGATTGGAGGCCAAGGGCACCATCCCTAAAGCCGCATACAAAGCCCTTCAAGCCAATAAACCTTTTGCAGGTTACTGGGCTTCGTTAATGGGCGACACCTTAACTTGGTGGGCGATAACCGCAAGCGGTTCAAAGCATGAAGAGGATCGGCGGCCGATAAAGAAAGCTGGGAATGTCGTATATGCCGACGGTCCCTACCCGATTACCAAGGCCGAACGAGAATGGATAGCGGGTCACCGCCCGTTAGCGCATTCGCGCGAAGCTGCTAAGCGTTTCAATACGGCGCAAAAATGGTAAGGAGAACAAGCGGATTCCCAGGTTCCCAAGCCCCAACGGGTCGGCGAGACAGTAGCCCCGACCATCGGTCGGGGTGGGGTAACGGTTCCAGGGCGTCCTGAAGGGACGCGATTAGCCTATCAATCCCGGCGTGGTGTTCGTAGTTTGCGTTTGTCGCTCCCCTTCAGGGCGGATTCTCCGGAACGCCAAACCCCGACCGTTTGTCGGGGCTACTATCTGTCGGCCCTGTGGGCCCAGGGAGGCTCACTTGAGGAGCGATTTGTAGGGGATGCTCTTATTCGACCTGATCTTAATCCTAGGGTGTTGCGGACCAGGGCTACGTAGTGCTCACGACGAACAACGAGAAGGGAAGCAACGCGGTAAGACTCACGTGTCCGGAAGGCTTCCGGACACGGGCCCACTAAACAGAAGGGCGAACTCTTGCGAGTTCGCCCTTCTTTTGACAGGCTGGAAGCCTGTTCTACGTTGCCAAGAACTGCTCGATTACGGCGGGGACCGTTGGGTCTAGTCCCACCACGTTCAGCATGTTCGGATCGCGCTGATCGCCGATCGAGAAACGATTGGCGGCCATGGCGACCACGACCATCTTGGCCGGAATTCGCATCGTGTTGCGGTAGCGCTGCAAGGCCGCAACCGGATGCTCACTTCCTGCCCAGGTTTCCGAGTCTGTGTAAATCACAAACGCATCCACCTCGATCTTGTTCTTGATCGCGTACTTGATCGGGAGCGCGCAATCGGTTCCCCCTCCACCCGTTCGGGCGAGAAGGTCGACCACGTCATCTAACCGACGATTCCTTGACAAGGTTAAGGGATACGACTCCGTATCGAACGCAACAAACGTTGGTGCGTCTTCAACTGCCGCCGCCACGAGCGCCATTGCTCCGCAGGCTCGGCGACAATCCAGGGCGGCCATTCCGGCTACCCTTGTCCCAACCATTGATCCAGAAACGTCGAGCCCGATCAGCAATCGCTTGCCTGTCGGCCTTGCCGCAACGAACGCCGCGTAAAACGCTTGGTTCAATGCATCAACCACCGCCGTGATCGGCTCCCACTGTGCTCCTGAACGAACTCCGCCTCCACTTGCATAGGTTGCGAGCGCGTTCAAAATCGCCAAAGGATGCACCCGCCCCAGCCTTAGCCTTTCGGCATCAGTGAGCTGCTTGGTGACCTTTCTCAGGTTTGATCCGTGCAGGGCTCCAACCTTTGTCAGAGTTCCCAAGTTACGAATCAAAGCCGTGATCGGCATATCCTCCGTAAGTGCCTCCCAAACCGAAGCCTCAGCGAGCAAATGCGTCGGAACCGCTTCGCGAGGAATCCGATTCTCACGAATCTGCACGCAAGCGTCCGCCACCGAAAGCCCAGCCAGAGCCGAAGAAGCGCGAATGAGACGAAGC
>JBEBHJ010000036.1:0-36212 GCA_040081075.1 Fimbriimonadaceae bacterium
GTGGACGTTACAACCGATGGTGAAGTGAATCCCGAGTTGTGGGCCGAGTTTGTTCACACGCTTCGAAAGCGCTTTGGTTTTACCGGCGCGATAAGTAACGTGGGAAAGACCTACGATTGGACAACTGGCGATGCTCAGCTTATGTCAGCCACGGTTTCGGCAACAGGAAAAGGGGGCCGCACCCGTTTTCGCGCCCGAAGCGATGGGAGAGGTGCGTTGTTACTTTCGAGTTTTCCAATGCTCCTGTTTATTGGTTTCATGGGTTGGGATTCCCAAACTTTCGCAGTTCGAGTCGGGGCTTTGATTCTGGGCATGGCCGCTTACTACGGACTCGTGATGCGGATACTCGTTGGGGGAATGTATTCCCGAAGGCAAATGGCGATTTCAGATGTGGCGACGGATTTTAAGGCCGCACTTGCGGAAGGACGACTTGAGCACTTGCCAAACATGGGTTCCGCATCAAACACGGGTGAGACCGGAACGGTCACCATTGAGAGCTAAGGCGCTCTGCACGGAATCCCTTCTGGATTTTGTCTGGCTGGGCTTACTCTCCCGTAACCCACTTGCTTGAAATTGAGATCGGCATTCCGATTTCGGTCCAACTGTAGAGCCACTTGGCCGCGTTTTCGCCCCAAAGAGGCAACCGAATGCAGCCGTGGGATGCCGGATACTTCGGCACAGAGCGATAGCCGTGCATGAATACTCCGCCGACCACCTGAAGAGCCCAAGGCATGGGAGCGTTGTCATACTTTCTTGAATAGCGCATGCTCGCCTTCTCGGGGCCAGCCGTGAACTCGCCGCTGGGCGTGGTAAACCCCTTCTTACCCGTGCTGACACGTGTTTCGGCGACGAGCCTTTCGCCTTGATAGGCTCGCAGCATTTGCTTGCTCTTGTTGATTTCAATCCGCTTTTCGCTAACTTTGACCACGAAGATCTTATCATCAAGTGAAAGGTGAACTTCTTCAAGTGCGCTGTCGGACTCAACGGTTAGTCCCCATTTTTCGAGGTCGCGCACAGCGATCAACTTGGTGCCATCAAACAGGGTTCTCTTCACATCGGCGACGACGTCGTTCAGAAAGAACTTCTTGCCTTCAGAGCGCATCGGCCAGTTTAGGGCGAATCCGATTTCCTTTATGGGAACAAACACCTTTGAGTCACGATAAAAGGTGACTCCCTCAAACGTGGTTTGAGAATCCTGGGCAAGAGCTGAGCAACTCACCAAAACCGAGACGGCAACGAGCCAACGACGCATAACAGCTTGAATTGTCGGCAATGTGGGCCAAAAAGTCAAGTGTTTGTTCGGGGATTATTTGTTCTGCATTTGGCGAACAGTGCTCGCGATGTTTTCAGCCGTGAATCCGAATTCGCGCATATTGGTTTCGCCGGGGGCAGATGCGCCGAATCGGTCTATCCCAATCTGACGATCCGAGTACTTAGCCCAACCAAAGGTGGAAGCCGCTTCGACTGAAACCGTCGGCACCGGAGGCAAAACCGATTCGCGGTAAGCCTGATCTTGCTGGTCAAAGAGCAACCAACTTGGCAAGCTCACAACTCGGCAACCAATTCCCTCGCTCTTCAACTGCGCTTGGGCTGCAAGGGCAATTGAAACTTCGCTACCGGTTGCCACGATGACTACCTTCAGTTTGCCGGTTGCCTCCGAGAGAACATATCCTCCTCTGTGAGCTGGATGCTCAAGGGTAAAGGAAGGGGTCACCGCTGGCAAAGCTTGGCGCGAAAGGATCATCGTGGTCGGCGTGTTCTTGAGTTGAAGCGCCACACTCCATCCAACCGCCGCTTCATTTGCATCGGCGGGGCGGAAAACGTTGAGATTCGGTATCGCTCGCAATCCCGCAATTTGTTCGATGGGTTGATGGGTCGGCCCGTCTTCGCCTAGACCGATCGAATCGTGAGTGAAAACAAACACGGAAGGAATCTCCATGAGTGCTGCCAGTCGCACGCTTGGCTTGCAATAGTCGCTGAAAATGAGAAACGTTCCGCCAAAGCCAAGGCTTGCTCCGTGCAAGGTTATCCCGTTCACCGCCGCCATCATGGCGTGCTCCCGAACGCCATAGTGAACGGTTCTTCCCGAGCGGTTTTCAGGGGAATAAACAGCAGCTTCGGGTTGCTGAACATTGACATTTCCTGTCAGGTCGGCGCCTCCGCCAATGAACCCAACAAGGTGCGGCGCGATCATCTGAATGGCCTTTCCGCTCGCCGCTCGAGTCGCCAACTTCTCGTCAATCGGCTTAAGGGCAGCCAGGGCGGCAGAATAGTCACCCGCCAAAGCGGCGGCGAACTCTTGGGCCTCGGCAGGAAACTCCGCCGAGTAGCCGTGAAACATGGAAGCCCATTCCGCTTCCCATGCCTCGCCCCGAACGACCGCCATTCGATACTCTTCTGACACCTCGGAAGGAATCCAGAACTGCTGGTCAATGGGCAGGCCAAGCGCTTCCTTGGTTAGGGCAACTTCCTCTGCACCAAGCGGCTCTCCGTGCGCTTTGCTCTTTCCGGCTCGATTTGGTGATCCGAATCCTATGATGGTTTTACAACGGATAAGACTTGGCTTATTCAGTTCAGCTTTAGCCGTGGAAATGCACTGCGAAACCGCGTCAATATCCATTCCGTCGCACGCTAAAACCTGCCAGCCAATCGCTTCAAACTTGTTTGTTACATCCTCGGTGTAGGTGAGCTCCGTTCCGCCGTCAATTGTGATGTTGTTGTCGTCGTACAGAAAGATCAGCTTGCCAAGTTTTAGGTGCCCAGCGAGTGAACAGGCTTCCTGCGCAATGCCTTCCATCAGGTCGCCATCCGAGCAGATGCCGTAAGTGAAGTGATCCACCAAGTCAAATCCGGGGCGATTGTAAACCGCGGCCAGATGAGATTCCGCGATCGCCATGCCTACGGCGGTCGAAATCCCTTGCCCAAGGGGGCCTGTAGCCATTTCAACTCCGGGCGTTAAGTGATTTTCCGGATGCCCCGGTGTTTTGGAGCCCCATTGTCGAAATTCCTTGATATCGTCAAGCGAAAGTTCATAGCCTGTCAAATGCAAAAGCGAGTACAGGAGCATCGAGCCGTGACCGGCCGAGAGGATAAACCGATCCCGATTAAACCATTTTGGGTTCCTTGGGTTGTGGCGAAGGTGACGCGTCCATAGCGAGTGCGCCATTGGCGCGGCACCCATGGGCATACCCGGATGACCGGAGTTAGCTTTCTGAACAGCATCAATAGCTAGTCCACGAATCGTGTTGACGCACAAGAGATCAAGCCCGGTGGCAGTGGGGGACATAGATTTTGAGGGTACCCCGTGTCACAATGGTATGACAGGTGGAGCGACTCAATCCCGAAGGAATCCCGCGCCAAGACCTCAAGTGGGTTTTGACTCAAGAGCGACTCGTGCGCGAGGCCCGCAGAATTGACAGTTGCCTCATGTGCAAAGCCGACCGAGTCAACGAGGCTGCCCTATGCCAAGTTTGCTGGGCGCTGCTGGATGATGAGGAGTTGCGTGCCGCCACGAGGTGGACCATGGGAGTCGCACCATGAGCCCAATCGTCGCAACGATACTTGGCTTAGCCCTCGGATTAATCGCTGGAAAGCTCTTTTCCGTGTGGCGGAAGAAGGAACGGTTCTTTGCCGCATGCGAATATTGGATCTATCTCCCCGCCCAAGTATTGCCTGACCAGAATGACGTCTTCGAAGCGATGGTGGCCAAGAACCCTTACGGACAAAAAATAGGCAAGCGCGAGGGGCTTCTGTTTAGCGATATCCGCCTTCATATTTCGCTCATTTTGAAGGCCAAGAACCCCCACGTTTTCCGCCCCGACCTCTTTACCGATGCCGAAGCCGACCGCGAGTCGTTGGCCGCCTTGGCCAAAGCGCAAAGCATCGCCAAGATTCGATATCTCAGCGAGGAGCCCCTCTCCGATAATCGCCACCTCCTCTTTGTGCCTCACCTTGCCGATGCCTACGCCCGGCTGGGCCAAGCGGTTCTGGTTTACGACGCCGTCACCGAAAGCATGATGTCGCCCGCCCAGTTCTCGGCCTTTCTCCGCGAGAACGACAATTTGGAAGAAACCGATGCCCATGTCCGCGTGAACTGGGTGAACTCCGGCGAGCAAGCATTTGCCTCTACAAAAGGAATGATCAAGAAGGGCCTGCCCGAGCTCAACACCGCCCCCGTCCGGTCCGACAACCAGCTCCTGGTTCTGGCCGTGCTCGGAGCCGTCGCCGGGTCATTCTGGCGCGAAGGAAAGCTGAATTCTGGAGTCAAGGTTGAGTGTTTTGGCGACGAGTTTGAAGCCACCCTCACGCCCGGAACAGGAACGCCCCGTCTAGTGCATTTGAAACGCATTCAAACCCATTGATAAGCTGCTGCCTAACCGTGCCGAAAGGCGCGCCCTTGCCCAAAGGCACCCAAGAACCTGCGCGCTGTCAGCTCCATCGTTCAAAAACCGGACAGCGACCTTCCCCTGAACTCCCCCGAGCAACAAGCCTGCCCAGTACCCTCCACGCCCCCAAAAACCAGGACCCCCCTTCTGGCCTACTACCGGCTTACTACTGGCCTACTAACATTTTTCAAACCCCACGGGCTAAACAAAGACTTGGGTGTCAAAAATACTCGCTTTCTCTCATCCCGCTTTAGGCCTTTCGGGACCAGGGATTGGCGAGCATATAATAGCCTATGCTTAGAATTGAGCTAACCTGTGTGAGGAGTGCCAATGGCGAGAGGAAACAGTGATTATGGATGCGCCAGGAGGGTGATTCATTCAAGGGAAAGGCAATCAAAGATGAGGAGATGTTTTGGGCTTGCGCCCGGTACATTCATCTAAACCCGCTCCGAGCCGGGCTTTGTGAACGTACAATAGATTACGGATGGAGCTCAGCAAGGCTGTTTGAGGATTGTCTTTGGCGGGAGGAGACGGGAATAATGGAAGCGATGGGAGAATGGACTTGATGTTGGGCAAGGCTGGGTGGCAGAGCGCCATACAGCCCGGCTTGGTGGCTAAAGAAGCGCGCAATATGAACGGAACGGATCGGCAAACGGGGCAGTGTATGGCGCGAGAGACCCGAAGGTGCTCCAAAGACCTTAAGGACGGCAGAAAGCCCTGTGCGCGTGGTTGGTCAAGGAGAGGTGTAACGTTCTGCATTCCAAACATCTACGAGGTGGCTGACTGTCTGCCGACTAAGTGCCTAATCGCCCACGAGGCGATCCACATTTGTGGCATTAACCATGCCAATTCAAATAACCCCGGATTTGCGTGCGTTGAACAGTTTATCAGTGGGTGCAAGGGGTGGGACAAGTGAAGACACGCAATTATCCCCAAACTCTTGCGGTGTCTTTGTTTGTTAGCTTTGCGATCTGGCCTGGGTGCATCGGTTGCCGCGCAAAATCAGAACAAATAGTTAATGCGCCACCTGTGACTTCCCAACCGGAAAGCCAACTGCTTATAGAACTGAAAGGATTGAAGAGCCCAACACTCGATTCATCGCAATTCAAAGTTGAAGGGAAAACAATTGTTGCGATATCAAGACTCTCAGACGATGTGCTTTTGAAGTTGTTGAGACGTGAACTTCCCACAGGATTTAAAGAGGGGTGGGAAGATTACGGCAAAGCTGGCGGTGCCACCGTGTTTCAAAGCGGCAATTTACAACTGACCATTGAGACCCAAAGGGACAATACCGTTCGAATCGTTGTCGAAAGGTCTCTATCTGGCAAAGGATGATCGTCAATGCCTACAACAACTTACACCACTATAGACGGTCAAATCGTTTCGGAGAACAGAGCTGGTGTCCAGAAGTTCTACGGCCCCGATCCTTTGGGCTCGGTCGTAACGATCTATGACACGACTGGAACTGTGACTGACACGTTTGTTTATTGGCCGTATGGCGAGATTAGGACTTCAACGGGTTCAACAGCGACGCCATTCAAGTTCTGTGGAACTTGGGGTTACTACTCCGATGCCACCGGGAGGCTGTATGTCAGAGCCAGGGTCTACAGGGATAAGATCGCAAGGTGGCAAACGGTCGATCCACTTTGGCCAAAACTTTGGGCATATAAGTATTGCCGCAATATTCCTCTTTATGCGGTTGATCCAAGCGGCATGATTGCCATCGCCGATGATTTGGTGGTAATGGGTGCCATTCTGTTGATCATTGGTCTGATTGGGACAGAGTACATGATTATTACTCATCCATTGCCACCAATTCAGATTCCGATCGATTGGCCATCGTGGGGATCTTCGCCCGCTGTCCAGTTCCCCCCAACCGCAGCCCCGATTAATGGCGGAACTCAGTATCCGTTTCCTATTGGTCCGGGCATAACTAAGTGCCCCCCAGTGCCCACACTACCTCCCTGGATAATCCCAATTGTGCCTATTTTGCCAATGCCTACGCCAATTTTTGGCCAGCTACCGTGTTCGGCAGGTGACATAGTCTCCTGTGTGCTAACCTGTCTGGCGCAGCATGAAGGTTACCGAGGTTGTTCCGTGGATTTCTACACCGGGAAGAGACTTTGCATATGTGGTGGAATGCCTGGAACGACCCCCGAGGAAGTTCCGCCTCTTGGGATTTTTTAGCATGAGTTTAAGCATCGAGACGTTAAGGAGCATCGTGCGTGCTGGGGATATAACAGAATCTGGGAATGCACTCAGCGAGCTAGAAAAGCTTGGGGACAACAGATGGATTATTGAGAATGGAGAACATTACATTGGCAGACTAAAAAATCTGCCGCATAGTGAGCAGGCTATTGCTATGACTAAACTCTTAGTAATCATTTGTCATATAGAGCTTCATAAGGAGGAACTTCCAGATATCGTCAAGGTGTTTCCGCACGATACTCAGACGGGCCAACAAGTGAGAACGTTTGCTCGTAAGCTGAACTCGCTTGACTTTCGCGACATTGAGTGAGGTACAAGAGCTAGTGCATCTTCGCGCATACAGCTCCGGTCGCCAGGTGACGATGATTGACCCGATGGGGAACTCTAGCCAGAGCATCTTTGATGCCGCCGGGCGGCTTTCGGTGAGCATAGATCCTCTGGGCAACAGAACCACCTACTCGCACGACGCGGTTGGAAACACCGTAACCGTCATGGATGCAAGAGGAAATGTAACAACAAGCGTCTATGATGCCGTCAGTAGATTACAGGCAAGCGTGGATCAACTTGGGAACCGAACGACTTATACCTTCGACGCGGTGGGCAACAACACCGTGATCAAGGATGCGCGTAACGGCCTGATCACGATGAGCTATTCGGCCAGGAACGAAATGGTGAGCATCGTTGACCAAATCGGCAACATCACCACCTACACCTTCGGAAGCCTGGGCCAAAGAGCCACCCGCCAGTTCCCGCTAACCGATATCACGACCTACACCTACGACGCCCTCCAGCGCCTGGTGACGATCCAATACAACGGCGGAACCAGAGTGACCTACGGCTACGACGCCCTCGGAAACCGAACCACGATGCAAGACAGCACGGGCACGACGACCTATACGTTCGACGCCCTATCAAGGCTAACCGGCAAAACCGACCCCGGCAGCCTTGTTTGAGTGAGCTCCGCGCACCTTGCGCCATACGATCCCCCTCGGCTAAGGCGGAGCAGGCTTGGGCGTGTGGCGCTTTTTTGTGGCACAGACAGGCGCTCGGGCAACATTCGGCTCTGCCAACGTGCTATTCAACAGCATCTCTATCTCCAAACGTCAAACAAGTGCACCCCGGAACCTTTCAACTGCATCACGAAACCATTTTGTTGCGCACAAAAACCTTTCAAGTGCATGCACAAAATCTTCTGTCGTGCCCCCAAAAAGAGTTCTGTGCCTTAAGAAGACTGTTCCGTGTTGAAAGGAACTCTCCTGCTTGCGAATATCGACGAGAGGCGCGCCACACACATAAAAAAAGGACCGGCATAGGCACGAGGCCAATGCCAATCCTTAGCTCCAATCCTCGACCGGTCTACTTAGTTGAAGGTTTGCATCGAGGCTCGGATTTGCTCGCGCAGAATCTCCGTCATCATCGAAAATCCTTCGTAATGAACAGTCGATCTGTTTACGAAGTGGCCGAACAAGTAGGGACGAGCCGTTACGGTAATGCCTGACTTGAAGGGGAGCGTCATCACGCCACACACCGTCCAATATCCGTTGACGCCATTGTTTGGGTCAGCTGAGTTGCCTCCCTTAAAGATGTAACGGAGGCGGCTCCGCCAGTCGTTGTATTCCGCGGTCGAGAGTCCGACGCTGGCTCGCTCCTCGGCGATGACTCCATCAAAATTCCCAGCCGTGCCCTGGTTTTTCATGTTTGTCTGAAGCCAGTTGCTCTTGGTCACACCAAGCTGATTACCTTGGATGGCTTGATAAAGAATCCCCATGTCGGTCAGCGTCGTGGCATTATAGGGCGGATTGCCATAAGGACCGCTGAATCCGAACTGATTGTTGAGTTGCGTCACACTGCTCATTCCCAGCGAAGCGGCAATGGCCTCGATAACGAGAACCGAATAGGTGCTCATCAGCAGGTTCGAATCAGGGTTATCAGAGTTGAACATCATGTTCTGATGTCGGGAAACCATGGTTTGGCCGCTGATCATGCGCGTATTTAGCTGACTGGCGGAAGTAGTAAACGCACCCGTGTAGTGAATAAGGGCTTTGATCGCGCTTGAAGGGTAGAAACTTCGTTGGTGGTTCAGAGCGACACTCGCCGTGGACGATCCTACTCTTTGCACATAGAAGCCTTGAAACCCGTTGTGTTGGGGCCAACACAGATCCGCGAGCCGGGCGGATTGGGCATTCGTGTTGTTCACGGTTGCCATTGTATAAGTCACCTGTCCATTGTTAATGCGCGGGTTGATTTGCACGGCGCGCAGCCCCATGCCTTCTAGCAGTTCCAAACATCTCGTCATGGTGGCGGCCGAGAACCAGTAGAACCGTTGTCCCGCGCTGGCCCTTTCAAAGACGGCCGCATACCGGCCCGTATCGCCTTGATCGAGATCAACAACACGCATGTTGTTGGCATCTGCCCAAGCGTTGATCGTGGTCAAAGAAGCATCGGGATACCACCCCCAACCCGAAACTTGGCCGGCGCCTGTGTTTTGGACATAAACGCCCGAGTAACGCTCATTCGTGCCCGTGCCCGACCGATCAATTTCCAAAAGTCGATAGCTGGGATTTGCCGCAAGCCATGTTGAAATTGCTTGGGCCGTGTAACCTGTGAACCAAAGCGTGTTGCGCGGATTCACGACGTTGCGAATGAAGATTCCAGCCCAACGGCTGCTACCCTCATACTCAACATCCTCGATTCTCCAACCCGATGCCCGAACACTTTGGATGGTGGCCTGAGAAGCGTCGCCTTCGAATCGACATTCCTTGTAGTGGCTACCCGTGTTCTGAACATAGGCCACACGAAAATAGCCGATGCTGCCCACGCTTGATTCGTAACCAATGCTAGTTGGTCGCCACCCCTCGGCGATTTTAGCTTTGATTTGGGTCGTGTTGTGTCGATAAACGAGGTGCCCAGTGGCCGTGCCGTTATAGTCCTCCGCAATCGCCATGGATGAGCTGAGGGCCAAAGAGGCAAGGGCTCCTAGATAAGTGATGTTCCTTGTTGCGTGTCTCATGTTCTCCTTTTATATTCATGAAATGATGTTATTTCGGAATATAAAAAGATTGTAGCACATGGATATTCCAAAATATTTTTGTTTTGGAATATATTTTCAGTCCTCGTCGCGCGGTTCTTCAACCAGCGATTCGCCGGTAACTTCCCGGTATCGCTGAAGCGACTCGCCGACAGCAGGCAACATAGAGAAGCTAAGCGTGATCCGCCTGCCTTCGCCTGCGTGCATGTCGCTCGCCTTTTTGATGCAGCTGATTACAAAAGCGCGAAGAGCCCGCGCGTCCTCTTCGGTCACCATGATGTTGGTGTATCGCATCAGCGCAAATCCGCCGAACGAAGGATCGTGCTGCATCACATGTCGCGCTAGTTCCATTTCGCGTGCGGCATTTCGCATGAAGTTTGCAAAACGAGCGTTCATCGGACCGAGAAACTCAGGAGGACAAGGTTGGGAGGGCGCGAAGAGCTCGCGGGCCGCATAGACGTACGCCTTCTCGATTCGAGATCGCTTCTTTCTCGTCTCAACGGCAATCAACAAACCGACTTCGACCAGCTTCTTGACGTGGGCGTGGACACTCTGGGGAGACTTACCGATGACCTTGGCAACTTCGGCCACCGACAAGGGCGTGTACTCATTGAACCCCCACAAAACGGTGGTGCGCGCAACAGAAGTTGTTGCGAGCAACTGCTCCAAAGTATAAGTGAGCTGTTCGGCCTGACCTGGGAAAAGCGGTGCCTCGGCCATCAGTATCCTCTCCTATTATGGTCCACTCTTCTAAAGATCATATAACAATTTCTTCATGGTCATGACTTTGCCCACCAGACGAAGACCCTCTGCGACTCTGGCCGTAGGTTTCCGGTGAGCTCCGCGCAACCCGGTCATACGATCCTTGTGGGCTTGTTGCGGGGCTTGTAGCACTGCTTCGGCCTTTTCCGGAGGACGGGATGAGCTCATATTCTGGGCTTGCATCTGCCCTATTCACTTAACCCCGTACGCGCCGGGATTTGTGATCGTACAATAGAGGTTGTTTGAAGTTCAGCCGGGATCATGGATGCGATATGAGGATAAAACAAGGTTGGCGCCACCCGCAGAAGCCTGCTCCGCCTAAGGGGAAGGGATCGTATGGCGCGAGGACCCGAAGGTGCCCAAAAGCGAGTTAGGTTCAGTTGAACTCAGCAGAGCAACGTCATTTGCTGAATGAACTTGATCGTTTGCTCAATAAACTTCATCGTTTGCTCAATGAGTTTGATCGTTTGCTCAGCAAACGTCGAAGTTTGCTCAGTGAATTTGACTGTTTGCTCAGCAAACGTTGAAGTTTGCTCAATGACTTTCGAAGTTTGAAATGCAAACGATGACCGCAGCTTTTCAAAATGATAAAGTTCCTGCATCCAAATTTAAGCAGAGTGCTAGTAGTAACTGATCAACGGCTCAACTGGAATTTCGTAGATGATCTTAACACGGATGGACCCATTTGTGCCACTGATGGTTCCAGAATAGGCGCCACTGGCGTTAACCGAATAGAGTTTGAGAGATTCGCCGCCAGTGCCAATCAGGCGGCTCAAGCGTTGGGTGCTCTTCTTATTGAGTCCTACTCCGTCCGATTTCCCGTAGGCTATCGGGTCGCTGGTGCTTGGGCCAATGCCATAGATGCTGGTTGTTGTCGTAAACGCTTTTCGGACTATTGTTTGTGCTGACCGCACGACTGCCCTTTCTGGAATGGTGATGTTGAGTGGCACATCCGCAGCTCCGCTAACATTAACTGTCACCTCAACATCAACGACCTTGTACTGCGGGTCCATAGCCAGGGTGCCATATATCCCGTTTACGACGGTGTCGTTAACATCGCCCTCATAGTATTCGGAGTCCGCGTAGATTCCCGTTAGCGCATTCCCAGTCACGCGGTTGCAACCCACTGTAGTCGTGTTGACGTTCATTGGGCCTGTTGCGTTGGTCTGATACACCCAGATCCCGTAGTCCTGAGTTTTCGTCGTCTGATCATCTGTGCAAAGGTTGCCGACGATTAGGTTATTTGAGCTTGAAATCTGGTTTGTCGAAGCTGTGTCGGCCGTTACGGCAATACCAGCAAACGGCGTTCCCGTTGTTCTCCCGTTATTGGTAGAGACGTTTCCGCTCAAATTACAATTCGAACAGCCTTTTAGCAATATGCCGTTCGACCAGTTCATATCAGTCTGATTTCCACAGACAACGACCTTCTCGCACGCCCAGAGCAGGAAACCGTTCTCGCCGCCGTTTGCGGACACGTTTGCAGCAACGACACCACCCTTGATGTTGGAAAGGAAAAACTGGTCGCTGGTTGCAATGGGGCTCGTCCCAGAATTCGCATTTCCCGGCCCAATAATGACATTGTTTGATACAATGGCATCCATATGCCAAGAGGAAATCGGGCTTGTTCTGGGACCGTTAAAGAGTATTGGGTTTGCGAGCCCGCCCGAAACAACCACCGTTGCTTTCGATGCTCGGCATCCAATAACTGAAGTCCCGTAGGTGCAATAGGGCGAAATTAGCGTCGCATAGACGCCGGCGTACTCAAAGTCTTTGAACTCACAGTTTGCGCAACTATTGCGATAAATGTCCTTTCCGGCCGCCCTAAAACTGACACCGGACCAAACGCCATCGAACTGGCATCCTTCAACTCGACAGTCGTTCATATCTCGAAAGTCAACGCAATATTTGCTGCTGGTCTTGAAGTTTGAAAAGCGACAATTTTTAACGAGGATATTGCCGTGGTTCCCGGTCGTGACTGTGCCACGAATGATGTAGCTGTACGATCCGCCTCCGCCATCAAACCCCACATTTTCAATCGCAACATTGTCCAAGTCGGTCAGGTCGAAGGGCGTCGCACTTCCCGTAAACTTGAAAACAGTGGCTATCATCCCGTCTCCGATCACGCGCACGTCGGACTTCATAACAATTGCGCCAGCAAGATTGTAGGTCCCAGCCTTAAACCGGATCGTGCCTCCGCCACTTAGGTTTGCTATCGCTAAGTTGATGCTTGTGAGTGATGTCGTGTCTGTTACTTCTACGTACTGGGGCATATCTTTACTTCCTAATCGTCAAGGGGTGACGGCAACCGGGGCCGTCGCCGAGACACCAGCATAAGTCGCAGTGATGGTGCAGTTGGCCGTGGCTGCAACCCGCGTCGTTCTGATCACAAAGCTTCGAGAATAGAGCCCCTCCGGTACGATCACCGTTGTAGGAGGCGTCGCTTCCGGTCCATCCGAAGATAGGGCCACTTGTAGGCCGCCCGCGGGTGCTTTCCCGTTAAGTGAGAGTCGCAAAACACCGGATGATCCTCCCCTTAAGGTGAGGGACGCCGGAGTGAAGACGTAAGGCGCGGGCGGTAACAGCCTGAATCGGGCGACCACCGGGCGAGTGGATGATTCAACCGTAATCTCCACATCCTCAGCAACCGCAACTGGGCGGGTCTGAAGGCGGGCGATGCCAAGCCGTAAGCCGCGTGGAAACAGAATCGAGTCAGGGACGATCACGGAGGGAGAACTGGATCTCAGCGCGAATGCCGGGCCGTGAGACTGGCCATCAGCCTCAAACAGGGTTGCGAGAAGCTTTGGACTTAGTCCACCCACATAGGTTGGCGTCGCGGTTCTTGCTTCCTGCAGTTCACCAAGCAAACGAAACACAGTTATCGAGTTTTCCTGGGTTCTTGTATCCACTCCGATCACGCCAAAGTGCGAAAAATCTGCAGCAGTGGCAGGGGCATCGCAAAGACTATTGACGCCAACGGCGGAGTAATGCATTGCAGGATCAGCGACCGGGGGATACGTGGCCATTATCTGTCGAGTTGACATTTCCCGGACTTGAATCTTCCCATCGGCGGCGATAACCCCGATTCCCTGCGCTCCGATTGCGATTCCGTTTACCGGGTCATCGAGGAGAGTGGACCCAACTACGTCAGCTCCTCCAATCGTAAGACTCGGGTTATCTTGGGTCGAAAGGATGAATCCATTGAGATCGCCCAGGAATGTTCGGTATCCGCCACACCACCAAACCTCTCCGTGTGTTCCAAGAGATGTTCCCTTAAAGGTGAAATCCGTACTTACGAAGGGAAAAGCGCCGGCAAGCGAATCGCTAAATGGAGCCGTCATGGGGCCACGAGTGAAGAACATGTTTCCACTCGGGGTGCGGCCCGCCGTAAGGATGGTGCCACCGTTCAGCGGCGAATAAGCAACCTGTTGGGCGGAGCCAACGAAAAAGGGCCCGTGAAGAGTTCCATCCGGCGATATGTAGTAGGAAGATGCTGCCGTTTCGGTACCCGTCAAGAAGACGAAGCCCCCATCGGGAGTGGGTGTTCGATCCATGATTGGAGAACTGTCCGCCAACGCAAATTCCCTCACTGTTGCGGTGCCAAGATCGAAAGGTTCAAACTGGTCAAAGGGTACGGATATCACGAAGGCTCGCCGTGCACCGGAGGCAGGCCGAACTTCACACAAAACCTTTGCCTCGCCGCTCTCGGTGGAAGCTATGCCATCCGAAAGCGCAAACACCGGCCCCGCTGCACTCCTGAACTCCCCACTGGCTGGATATCCCCCATTGGAGACCGCAAGAATGAGCCGTACGGAACCCGTCGCCGGTGTCGTCAACGATGCCAGCAGGTTTGGCGAGTGCCAGGTATTGCTGACAATATGGGACGCCGCTCCTGGCAATATTGATGAGGAGAAAGTCATGCCAGCTCCGCCGACATTTAGGGACGTGTCCACTAGCCCAGCGAAACCTCGACTAGGAGCAGCTTTCGCCGTGCCAGTGAAAACAAACCGGGTCAATCCGCCAGCGACGGCTGTAGCGTCCATGCCGGGAAGAGGAACCACCCGGATAAACACGGCTTGGGCAACAAGGGGTTGGGCAACGAGACCCACCATCATGGCAAATCTGCCGACTCTAAAAATAACACTGTTTCTTTCTTTGTTCATTGCGCTAACCTTCCGTTCTTGATGCAGTCTACGGGTCGTAGCTCGGCAGCGGCTCCGGGGCGACCTCGTAAACAATTCTTATGCGAACGACTTGGCCCGTCGCACCAACTGTGCCAGTAACCACCCCAGCATTATCAATGGCAAACAATGTCAAGGCTTCACCTGACGCCAAAGGTGCTGCCAAAAGCCGTTCGGTAATCTTGGTCCCGGATGATTGACCGTATTTTCGCGGCTCACTGGTGGTGGGCCCGATTCCAAACCTGGTCGCACTGCCACCTAACGAAAGCCCCGCGATTGGCTTACGCACAATCGCCTGCACCGATCGAACAACGGAACCAGCCGGAAGGTCGAACGCCGAGCCAAGCGCATGATGATCTGAGGCGGAAGCAAGTATTACATCGCTATCTGCCATCCGATAATGCGGATCAACAGGTACAGTTCCGGTAATCCCGATGTTCGACTCTGCTTTTATTGGGATTTGGCTTCCCTGCTCGCCGAGCAACGTGGGGCCAGTCGGAAACGCACACAGGCCCCAGCTAGTGTCTCTCACGCCGATACTAGTGCCATTAACGTTGTCAATGTATAGAAATATTCCGTAATCTTGATATCCGGAGCTTTTGAAGAGGTTGCCTGCGATATGATTGGATTGACAACTGAGCTTTATTTCCGGCCCGGGAATAGGTGACTGATACTGCGTAGTTAGTGCAACGCCGCCTTGCCTGACGTTTCCTGATGTGCCGTTGTCGGAGCAGATGTTTCCCGCGAAGTTGCAGTTCTCAACTCCCTGCCCAACGATTCCATGGTTCAAATTTTCGTTGCAATAGTTCCCTGTAATTGCCATTCGGCGGCTAAACCAGGGTGCAATGCCGTTGTCGCCCCCTTTAACGGAAACGTTGCCAAACACACCCATTGCCCTCGAATTGTAGACCGCGATTTGGTCTGAGGTTCCTTTCGTGATTGTGGGGGCATGAAGTTGTCCGCTGCCCGCAACATAGCATGCAGACACTAATCCCCACTCATGGAAGTTGGCGCTCACTTTCGAACCACTAAGCTGGAGCGGTTGAAAAATGTCTCCAGGCACCCCGGATGGGTCGAGGGAGAAAAAGGAACATCCATAGTGCTGAAAGCCTTTTGACCCAAAATTGAGGACACTGCATTGCGTTCCGTAATCAATGTAGTCTCGGAATACACAATTTCGAAAAATCACATTATCGACAACCCAAGTCTGAAACTGGTTCCGCACCCCGACCCTGAAGTGCTCAAAATGACAACCCTCAAACTCCACGTTGCTCGGGCCATCAAGATCGACGAGTGCCGACGCAGGTATGATCAAATCAGAGAATCGGCAGTTCTTGATCCGAAAGTTTTTGGCGGAATTCTCGTCAACCCTGCCCCAAAGTTTGAGCGCGATTTTCATAGCTGTATCCGCCCCTGCGCTAGAAAATCCTATTGATTCAATCTCAATATTGCTCTTGTTGGTTGCGAGATATCCGTTTGACCCAGTAAAGCCTGAGGAGACAAACTTAAAAAGGGTGGCTCTCATCCCATCCCCCACCATCCGGCAGTTTGAAGCAATATTTACCGTCTTGTTGACGAAATATTCGCCCGCCGGGAAATAGAGCACACCACCACCCGAATCGGGAGCTTCCAGCGCATCAAATGCAGCTTGGATTTCCGCAGATGTTTCAGTGCCATCATTGTAGGCATGAAAGTCATCTACTACGTTGTAGAAAGCAGGCATCTCTACGAAACTGACGCTGGAAGTTTGTTTAACGTTCGAAAGTGCGAAGAAATCTCTTAAATATTCGATCGTCCTTGCAAGGGACCCATCAGGTCCTCGCGCCATATTGAGAGGGATCCCAAAACCCCTCGGGCCAGCATTCGTAAATCAAGGCACCTGTCGGTCCTCGCGCCACATTGAAAGAATCCCCAAGACCCTCGTGGCACCATGCGCAATGTGGCTCGAAAACCTAGCTCCTCTTGACTCGCTCGTACTTCCCCAGTTCAGTGAGCTCCGCCCACCTCTTGTAAACTTTCATCGTAAGTAAACATCCGCAACGTAGTCTCTAACCCAAACCGTCAAAGGAGTTACGAAGCACGAAGTCTTGAAAGCGTTGGAGCGACATGGCCCAGGACAGCATGTGGCGCGAGGGGCGCGCAACTCCAACCGGGCGTCTCTCCAGTAAACTCAGCCTATGACCGGAGTTCTTTATTAGGGCCATTCTTGCGCCGGCGGTGTTGGGGTTTCGGCAGAACTGGCAACCGATGGCGTTGGTTTGGGTGGTTGCTTTTGCTTTGGTGGCGGCCTATTATCGGTTGCCGGCGGTGGCGGAGGCGGCAAAGGGATTACAGAGTTTGAAGGCCTCGATGGGGTTAGGTTTTGCGGCGGTCGCGGGGTTCGTCGCGGGTGGGATTCTGCCCGAACTCGCCAAGGCCCTGACAGGAAGGTTAGCAAAAGGCGAAAACCCTTGGGGCGAGGCTTGTTTCCGCGGGATTGTTTGGATTGGGCTCGCGGTGATGGTCGATATCTTCTACGGGTATCAGGCGAGCTGGTTCGGCACGGGCAACGGCCTCGGCACCTTAGCCGTAAAAACCGCCGTTGATATGTTCATTTTTGCCCCGCTCATCTTCGTGCCCTACACGGTGGGCATGTTTGTTTTTCGAAGAGAAAAGTGGCGGATTTCGGCCCTGTTTTCAACATGGACTCCCGCCGGGTGGAAGAGGGAAGTGTTTCCCACCTATGTCCCGAACGTCTGTTTTTGGATTGTCGTGTTGTTAGCGGTTTACGCCCTGCCCACTGATCTGCAGTATCCGATGTCGGCCCTGGCCACGGCCTGTTGGAGCATTCTGTTTACGTTCTTAGTGAATCGTTCTGGCGACCAAGGCGTGGAAGCCAACTGATCTATTTCATCAGCGCTTGAAAGTCGGGATGATTACGGACTGGGTCGAAGTCAGGGTCCTTTTTTGCATCTTCCCGCATCGATAGACTGATGGCGATTGCTTTCTTGAGGCAGGATGCAGCCTTGGGGCCGTCCTTTGCTTTGGCAAATGCGCAGGCTTTGTTGTAGTGGGCCTCCGCATTGCTGGGGTCGAGCCGGATCGACTCATCGAAATCGGCGATTGCGCCAGCCCGATCTCCGCGGGCAAGTTTGGCGTTGCCGCGATTGTAGTACGCCGAGGGTTCTTGCCGGTCAAGGCGTATTGCGGTGTCGTAGTCTGCGATGGCACCCAGTCGGTCACCGAGAGCGGCCTTGGCTACGCCTCGATTGATATAGAACATAGGCTCTTTTGGGTCTTGCCGAATCGCTTCATCGTAATCTAAGATTGCGCCCAATTTGTCGCCTTCGTCAAGCTTTTTGGTGCCGCTATTGAAATGCGACTTGGCGTCGTCGGGTGCCTTTGCCTTCGGCGTCTCTCCCACTATCGCGGTCGGGGAGGTCGTAGGCTCAGGTTTGGCATGGCACCCAAAAAGCACTAGGCAAACTAGGGCCACGGCGGCAAAACGAGTCATGATGTTTGGACGGTCTTTGGACTCAAAGAGTGCTCTAAGGCGATGGGCGTCGTTGCTAAAAAGTTCAACTTCCCGAAGCCGCGAGTCGTTGGATCTCTCGGCTGATCTCGCTTGAACGCTCTGGTTTCATTTCGCTGAGTAGTTCGGTGACCTTGCCGGAGTCCATCTTGAGAAGCACCGGTGCAAGTTCTCGGGGTCTCCACTTTTCTGTGAGTGCGACCAGCTTAAGGGCATCCATCTCATCCCATAGCTTCGCAATCTTCTCCTGACCAGCCGCCGGGTTTTCCTTTGAAACCTCTGGTTCGGGCTCTTTTGGGGCGGCCTTCTTGATGCCTTCAGTTGGTACCGCGGCCTTCTTTCGGAGGTCGGCAAGCTTCTTCTTGGGAGGAGTGAGCCCCGGAATGTTGATGAACCCC
Organism: Fimbriimonadaceae bacterium; assembly: GCA_040081075.1. Taxonomy (GTDB): domain Bacteria; phylum Armatimonadota; class Fimbriimonadia; order Fimbriimonadales; family Fimbriimonadaceae; genus JANJUB01. The sequence goes on from JBEBHJ010000036.1 coordinate 18,471, forward strand.
ATTCGCCCCGCGAGCGCAACGCCCCCGCCAATAAAGAGGATGGGCATAACAATGAAGATCAGCTTTTTCATCGGCTCCTTGCCTCCACAACGCGCATGATGTCGTCAACGTATTTCCTGGTTTCTCGGTAATTCGGAACTTGGTTGCCGGCCTTGATCACTGCTCCTGGACCAGCGTTGTAAGCGGCCAGGGCCAGGCGGGCATCACCGAATCGCATGATTTGTTGGGCGAGATACTTTGCACCACCACGCAGATTCTGCTCGGGATCGAAGGGATTCTCTACCCTAAGTTCAGCGGCTGTTCCGGGCATTAGTTGGGTTAGCCCCATGGCACCGTCTTTTGAACGTGCCATCGGGTTAAAGCTTGACTCCTTTCCCACGAGCGCTTCGAAGAGGACTTCGTCGACGCCCTCTTCACGCGCGACCTTTTTGATAAGACTCTTTATCTCGGTCGAGGCGGCGGGGCTAGTTTCAAATCCGGTTAAAAGTGGCTTAAAACCATCAACAATCTCCTGAGGAGATGATCCGCTGGTTGAAATAGCGCCACTGAGTCCCTGTGGTTTTGTTTTGTTTGGAGCAGAAGGCGCGCCGAGGTACTCCTCAAACACCCTTTGATCGGTTTGCCCCATTCGGCTCTGTAGTTCCTGAATGCGCGCCCGAACTGCGTTGGGTCCCAAAAGGTCCATGTTCATGCGGCTCTCCGGTGGTTCGTCCACTCATCAAGAGCCAGCTGCTCGGTTCGGCCCATTTCCTTTTCCCATTCGGCATATGCCTTTTCTTTGAGCTTAACCAGGGCTTCAAGTTCCTGCTTCTTCTCTGTCCATGATTCGAGCGATTGCTGTTCTTCGGCCCGAAGGACCTGAATGATCGTTTGCTGATGAAGAGCCTTGTTGTCAAGCAGATTGAGGCGAAGGTCAATGGTCTGAATATCTTCAAGGTTGTCAATCGATGTGTCGGCCAAGAGGGACTCTCGTTGAGAGTCGATGCCGGATAACCCGACTTCGGCTTCCAGCCGAGCCGCGCGTGCGTCAAGATAAGTGTCCTTGGACCACTTTTCGAGCATCTCGCGATACTCAAGCACTTTTTGAAGCCTAAAATCGAAGTTTTTCATTTGTTCACCGCTTGGCTCAGCCGAGCGAGCGTGCTCTGGTAGTCGCTCGTTTCCGCTTTGCCTTGTTTGAGAAAATCGTTGATCTGATCAATGTGGGCGATCGCATCATCGGCCACCGGCTTGGTGCCGGATTTGTACGCGCCAATGCTCACCATATCCTCAATATCCGCATATGCTGCAACCAGTTCGCGCATTCGCTGCGAGTCCTTTAGATGTACGCTCGAGGTCACCATCGGCATGGTTCGGCTGAGACTCTGAAGGACGTCGATGGGAGGATAGTGACCACGACTGGTCAGCTTCCGCTCCAAAACGATGTGCCCGTCTAGAATGGATCGGGCGGCGTCGGCGACCGGCTCGTTGGTATCGTCGCCTTCAACGAGGACAGTGTAAAGGGCGGTGATTGCGCCATTCGCGCTCGTACCCGCTCGCTCCATCAATCGGGGGAGGAGGGCGAAAACGCTGGGCGTGTAGCCCTTGGTGCTGGGTGGCTCGCCGATGGCGAGGCCAATTTCGCGTTGAGCCATACAGAATCGGGTTACCGAGTCCATCATGAGCAACACGCTAAGACCCTGATCCCGAAAATACTCGGCCATTGCGGTCGCAGAAAGAGCGGCCTTTATTCGAACCATGGCGGGTTGCTCGCTGGTGGCGCACACGATGATACTTCGGGCTAGTCCTTCTTCACCCAAATCGTTTGTAATGAACTCGCGAACTTCTCGCCCCCGCTCACCAACAAGGGCGATGATGTTAACATCTGCCTCGCTGTTCCGGGCGATCATTCCCAGTAGCGTGCTCTTTCCTACACCTGACCCAGCAAAGATGCCCATACGTTGCCCTTCGGCGAGGGTGAGCACACCATCGATCGCGCGAACGCCCGTGGCCATAGGTTTCGATATCATGCGCCGCTCAAGGGCGTTAGGGGGTGTGTTGTAAATCGGATAGTGAGCCTCAACATGAGGAAGGCTTCTGCCGTCCATTGGGCGACCGAGTCCATCAAGCACCCGACCAAGCATGGCGCGTCCCACTGGAACTTTCAGACAGTGCCCCATGGATCGCACCAGACAGCCAGCTCTCACTCCGGCGAGATCGCCAAGCGGCATCAGCAAGACCCGATCGCTACGAAAACCTACGACTTCAGCTTCGATGACATGTCCGTCAGCGCCTTCAATTTCGCATAGGTCGCCAATTCGGGCGTTTGGCCCATTGGATTCAACAATCAACCCAACGATTTGAATGACCCGGCCGTAAATCTCCATCAAGGGTGCCCGTTTTACGCGAGCTGTAGCTTGTTCAATAAGCTTCATTCGGCCTCCCTAAGGGCTTGAAGTGCATTGGTAAGCATTCCGGTTACGGTTGCATCGACAACGCCGAGATCGGTTTCAATAAGGCAGCCAGCGAGAATGCGATCGTCAGCGATGATATCCACAGATTTTAGGGTTGGCGCGATGGTCATGATAAGGTCGACTTGGGCGCGAAGTGCGGGCTCGTCAAAAGGATTGACCTTAACCCGGGCATTGTTCGCAAAAGCGGCTTCTGAAATCGCTTGCCTGGTCATTTGCACGATGGTGTCGGGATCAAGCTTGATTTCGCGCCCTATGATCCGAGCCGCGATAGTAGCGGCGAGGTGAGAGAGCGGCTCTTCGGTGCTTTGGGCGAACTCGTCAACGGCGGTTGAGACCCGCATTGCCTGCGCATTCAACGCGGCCAAGAACTGGGTGAGACCAGCTTGCTCGGCACGGCGGGTTTCTTCAAGGGCCATACGAATGCCGTCTTGGCGTCCCTTACTCAGGCCTTGTTGATAACCTTCCTGAAAGCCTAAGTCCACGCCTTCTTGACGATATCGTTGTTGCGGGCTCAACTTAGCATTTCGGGTTGCGATTCCCGTCGCCTCAGGCATAACGCTAAGGAAGTCCACGGCGGTGCCCTCGGGGTTGATCACTGCTCTAGACAAGGATGTCCTCCTCGCCGCCTCGGCCAATCTGCAGTTCTCCGGCTTCCTCTAGTCTGCGTATTGTTGCAACGACCTTCTGTTGAGACTCTTCAACAACTCTGAGCTTTACTGGCCCCATAAACTCCATGTCTTCCTTTAACATGCCGGTGGCACGCTCGGACATGTTCTTAAACACTTTGTCTTGAACGTCCTTGCTGGTTCCCTTAAGGGCCGTGGCAAGTTCCTTAATGTCAACTTCCTTAAGAATAGATTGGACGGCTCGGTCATCAAGTTGGACAATGTCTTCGAAGACAAACATCATGTTCTTCACTTGATCCGCGAGTTCGGGGTTTGATTCGCTTAGGGAGTCAATGATAAGTCGTTCGGTGGATCGGTCCACCTGGTTCAATAGATCAACCAACGCTTTCGGGCCACCAGCTTGGGTCATTTCCTGATTAAGAACGCTTGAGAGTTTGCGCTCCAACACACTCTCGACCCGCCGCAGAACTTCTGGAGGGGTCTGATCCATCATTGCGATTCTGGCGGCAACGTCAACACGAGCTTCGGGCGGCAGCTTTGAAATGATCTGTGCTGCGCTGTGAAGGGGCATGTAGGATAGGATGAGGGCGATTGTTTGAGGATGCTCGTCTTGGATGAAGCTCAATACCTGGGAGGGGTCAGCCTTCTTGAGAAACTCGAAGGGTACGACCTGCATCGCCTCGACGATCTTTTTGATCATGATCTCGGCTCGTTCTGCGCCATATGCTCTTACAAGAACGGCACGAGCCTGCTCGATTCCTCCTTCCGCGATGAACTCTTGGGCAACTGCAACTTCATAAAACTCGCTGATTGTGGAGTCTCGCTGGTCGGCTGTTACTCGATCCAAGCGAGCCACTTCTAGCGTAAGGGCCTCAACCTCGTCGTCGGTCAGGTGTTTGATGACTTCGCCTGAAACTTCGGGGCCAAGCGCCATGAGCATGACGGCGGCCTTTTGGCGGGAACTCAGATGATCTTGACCTTTTTTCATCGCGCCTCCTCGAGCATCCAGCTCTTGATAAGCAGGGCAACGGAGTCTGGTCGATTGGTTGCCATTTTCTTGAGCTGTTCAAGGGGCAGGTTCACTCGCTCCTTGAGTTCAGCGATCGTTTGTTCACTCAGCACATCGCCTTCATCCAACGACATGAGCACTTCAGAACCGCCACCAATTGATTGGGGCAAGCTGGATTGTTGTTGAACCAGAGAGCCATCGCTGAGGGCTTGCACCCGCACGGTTTGCGATTTTGCCGTCTTCGCGAGTCCTTTGAGGACCATAAATCCGACCAGCAAGAGCGCGCCAATCGGCAAGAGTGAGAACACTTGTTGCATCTTGTTCGACGCGCCAACTGCATCGGCGGCCTTTTTGGCTTCTGTGGCCGCAGTTGTATCGAACTTGGCCTCGGTTACCACGGCCGTGGAGCCTGGGTTAGCCGCGGTGTAGGTCTTTAGAAAGGCTTGCACTGGTGCGGAATCCTTAATCTTATCGCTGTTCACTAAAACCGCAATTGACATCTGTGAAATCGACCCAACAGCCTTCACCGTATCTGTCTTCACTGTGTCCGTTGCGAACTCGGACCGTTGCTTGATGCCCTCGTACTTTCCATCCTTCGCTGTTTGTTGAGGATTTGTATTCGCATTCGCTGGCGCTGCGGCTGCATTCGCGCTTGGCGTTGGCATGGTTTCTGACGACTTCTCTTCAAAGACTGGCTTGGCTTTGGGACTGATCTTGACCGAACTCTGCGTCTGCTTGTCGAAATCCATCACGAGGTTAACTTTGACCAGAGTAGATCCCGAACCAAAACTTGCGTCAAATGCTGCCTGCAAGTCTCGTTCTCGGCGTTGCGCCTCGGCCGTTTCTGTCGTGACTTTTTCGTTTGCCTTGGTTGTGAGGCTAGAGTTCTCAGTGCCGTCATACAGGCTGCGTCCGGCCGAATCTACGACAAAAACGTTTTCCGGCGTAAGCCCCGTGGTTCCCCTCGAAACGAGAAGGGCAATTGCGCGGGCTTGTCCCGCTCCGATTCCCATACCCGCCTTTTCGTGAACCATAACGCTGGCGGAAGCCGGTTTCTTGTCTTGAGCAAATGGGGTTTTATCTCCTAAAGTGATGTGGACGCGCGCACTGGCAATGCCGTCAATCGACTCAATTGTTCGAGCGAGTTCGCCTTCGAGCATCGCCTTGAGGCGCTCGGCCTCTACGCTTGGAGGCATAAATGCGTTGAATTTTCCAAGTTCCTCGTTACCAAGGTGCCCGGAACTGGGGCCCTTTCCCGCGAGTTCGAGCTTCGATTGAACCTCGTTGACCATGGCCGAAGGAACAAAGACATTTCCTTGCGCATCGGAATCTACAGGAATGTTCATTTTCCGAATTTCGCCTTGAATGGTTCCGGCTTCGGCGTTGGTAAGGCCACCATAGATCATGACCATCTTCGGCCTGGATGCGAAGTAGTACGTCCCAACGAGCAGGAACACCAAAAATGTTCCGCCAAAGAGGGTGACGGCTCGCTGTGTGCGATCCGCGGTTTCCCACCAAGTTCTTAGTTTTAGCAACAATGCGCCCATGTTTTATGCTCACACGGGAGCGTCACTTTTGCGATTAGCCAGGCTAAATCTGCATACGCATCATCTCTTGATAGGCTTCTAGCACTTTGTTTCTCACTTGCATTGTGAGTTGCATCGCGGTGCCCGCCTTTTCCATCGAGATCATGAGATCGTGAAACTCCACTGGTTGACCCGCCATAAATTTGTTTTGAAGCTCTTTTGAATCCAACTGAGCTTGGTTAACTTCCTTCATGGTGTCCATCAACTGTTTGGCGAAGTCGTCGCCGTTTGAGCCCAGTTCCTTCGGCTTGCTTAAAGGTGCCGATATTTGGTTGCCAAGGCCTTGTAGTTTCATGGTCGTGTTCTCTGATTACTGGTGTTAAACTTTTCCGATTTGCAAGGCGGATCGGATCATGGTTTTGGTCGAGTTGAAAGCAGCAATATTGGCTTCATAAGCGCGGGATGCGCTCATCATGTTCACCATTTCAAGCAGCGGCTCAACGTTGGAATACTTGAGATTTCCGTCTCCGTCGGCATTGGGGTTACCCGGATCGGGAACCAACCTGAAGTTGCTTTGATCCTCTACCACCCCTTGAATCTGTACACCATCAGGCCCGCCTTGGAGGATAACGTCGCGGCGGCGATAGGGTTCAGGACCGCCCTTGATCTGCATTGAGTTGGCGTTCGCAATATTGGACGAAATGGTGTCCATTCGAAACCTTTCGGCCGTCATTCCGCTTGAGGAGATTCTAAAGGCGTTTGAAAGTGTGTTCATCTAGTTACCGACCTTCCTTAATCACATTCTTAAGGCCCGAAAAGTATTGGGCCGTCATATCGGTGAGCGCTTGATAGCGAAGCTCTGTTTCGGCGAGCTTTGTGACTTCCTTTTCTAGGTCAACGCTGTTTCCATCGACCAGAACGCTGTTTTCGTCGGTCTTGATATCATCGGATCCGCTGCGAAACTGCTCGCTCTTGCTCTGCATGGCGCCATCGAGGGTGATGCCGAAACCCATGTCCTGCCGCTTGTATCCAGGGGTGTTCACGTTGGCAAGGTTGTTGCTCAACAGTGCGTGCCGTTGGGTGGTGCGCCCCAGGGCGTTCGACAGATTTCCAATGTGCGGCCCAAACAGGTTATTGAGTATTTCCAAATTTCCGATTCTCCATGGCCCATTTGGGCTTATCAGTTTTATCGGTAACTTTGCTGGGATTCGTTAGGGGTATGTTGTTAACATCTTCTGTGGAAGTCTTGACTATGTTGCTCGGAGGATGTTGTGCGATTCCGATCGCGATCCTCCTCACCATCGTGTTCCTGTTTGCGTATGACGATAAACGCGTGTCCAAACGAACGTTGCTCCTCGTCCTCGGCATTATTTGGGGAGCGATTGCGCTCGCGACCGCTTCTGAGCTCTGGTGGATATATGTTGAGGAGCCCCAAAAAATTGAGGCGGGACAGCATATCTAACAACGGGCTCTGGCCCGCGACGCCTTAGAACGTATCGCAGTGGCGGTAGGCAGCGATCACACCTAGCTCGCCATCCTTTCCAGGCTTAGAGTTGCCGTGCTCCATGCCCATGATGCCTTTGAATCCTTTCTCGTATATGTGCTTAAACACGTTCTGATAGTTCACTTCGCCGGTGGTTGGTTCGTTTCTTCCGGGGTTATCACCGATCTGGAAATACGCGATCTCGCTCCACGCCTTATCTATGTTGGGGATTAGGTTGCCCTCGTGAATCTGCTGATGATACATATCGAACAGAATCTTGCATGACGGGCTGTTCACCGCTCGACAAATGGCGTAAGCTTGGCTGATTTTATTGAGAAAGAGGTTGGGGTGATCGCGGAAATTGAGGGGTTCCATAACCATGACAAGGCCGTGGGGTTCAAATATTTCGGCTCCCCGGCGCATCGCCTCGATGATGTTTGCGGTTTGGTAGTCCATGTCCATGCCCCTATGAACGGTTCCGGGGACCACGGTCATCCACTTTGCATTGACTCTCTTGGCGACCTCGACCGAGTCCTTGCAGTTCTGAACAAACCGATCTAAGTGTTCCTTTGCGCCGGTGGTTAGGGTTGGAGTATTCCACTCAATGTCATTCGCGACAAAAACGCCCATTTCGATGTTAAGATCGGCCATCGCTTTGGCGATCTTCTCTTGATCGTTTCGACCTTTCATCCCATTGTCCTCCCACGCGCGGAAACCCTGATCGGCGGCGAACTTGAGCTGATCGATCGGGTCATTTCCAGCGTTCGCAGTGAACATTCCGAAGTGAGGGGCATATTTTAGGTTGAAAGGTGCGGCCATGGTTTTTCCTGAGTTTGCCCACGACAAATCGCCAAGTGCAAGGGATGTCCCAACAAGGGCACCCGACTTCAGCAAATCGCGACGTGTCATGAACTCAGACGATACCTCAAGGATCGGCTACGGTTTAGGATTTGCATTATGCAACTAATATGTTGCATAATAAAACGTGATTGAAATTCGCGTTGAAAGAATAGTCAAGGCTCCGCGCCTTAAGGTTTGGAATGCTTTAACCACTCATCAGGGGTGGGCGGCTTGGTTTGGGGATGAAATCAAGGGTGAGTTTGTTGCGGGACAAACTCAAACGCTTGTTTTCGGCAAGGAGACCATCTGTTATGCCGTCGTGACCGAAGTCGTTGACCAGCAGGTCTTCGCGTACCGATGGCATCCAGGGGAGGATTGTGCGATTGACAAGTATCCCGCCGAGGAAATGACGACAGTGAGGTTTGAACTCGAAGACCATCCTGACGGGACGAAGATTGTCTTAACAGAATCAAACTTTGAAGTGGTGCCAGAGTCTCGCCGAGAATGGTGTTTGGGCCAGAACACGCAAGGATGGAACGACGAACTCGAGAAGCTCTTCCGATACGTTGAAACAGGAGTAGCAAAATAGAAGCGACCATTTTCCATGCGCTGGGCGATCCAACTCGTCTCACGATTATTGAAAGACTCGAACGAGGCATGATGGCGACGGTGCCACTCCTTGAAGGGCTGGGCATGAGCCGACAAGGGGCCGCTCGGCACCTCGCCATTTTGGAGAAGTCCGGGATTATCACCAAGAAGTTCGCCGGAAGAGTTGTCTATCGTGAGTTGCAGCGCGAGCAGCTGACCAAGGCCAACGACTGGCTGGAAAGGCGGACGCGAGCCTGGGAATCGAAGATAGATCACCTACAGGCCTACGTCGAGAACTCTTAGACCGGCAGCCTCCAGCATTGGAGCGCGGTCCACCGGCCTCTCCATCCACCACTCGATGGAAAGAGCGGCTTTCTCGACGACAAGCGCCCGACCATCGATGGTGGTGAAGCCACGGACCTTGGCTTCGCGCAGCATTTCCGTGGGGACCCTCCGATAAACAAGGTCCATGGCGGTGGTCGTGCGCGGAGCTCGGCCCCAATCCACGGGCGGTTTTTCTCCCGCGCGTGCACCCAGGTTCGTGGCGTTCACAACCAGGGTACAGCCCGTTGGCTCCGGCTGGGCAAGAATGTCCACCTTGCCAAATCGGGTCATCGTATTTTGCATCATTCGTGCCCGAATTCCGTTTCGGTTCCACAGGCGAACCTTCCATCCACTATCCAACAATGCCGCTACCACGCTTCGAGCTCCCGAGCCGGCGCCCATCACCAGGGCAGTAGCAGGCTCAATGTTTTGCACAAGGGAAACGATGGCCGGGCATTCAGTGTTTTGGCCAAAGACCCCTCTGTCTTCAAACGACAGGGCATTGGCGACTCCCATTGCGAATCGGTTTTGAAAATACTTCTCGGCAAGTCGAGCGGCTTCAACTTTGTGTGGCGAGGCGACGGCCCCGCCGCGAAAGCCAATACTGCGCAGGTGCGAAATACAATCTGGAAATCGTTCCGCTCCAACTTGAAGGCAATGCAGATCAAAGGGAATGTTCATGGATTTAAATCCGGCTTCGATGATGCCCGGGAGCAAAGAGTCCCGCATATTGCCGCCGATCACAGCAATTCGCGTGCCGAGTCCAGGGTTTTGGCCAAGGGATTCCCAATCCATGCCTCATTTTGAATCAAATGTGCATAAGTCGGTTTTTCAGTGAACATTTCAAATCTGCTCACGTCAGTGCAACATGGAGTATCTCGCACATACAAGACTGAGGCATAAAAAAGCGGGCGAGATTTCTCGCCCGCAAGTGCCGTTTTGAGTGTTTTCAGCCTATTAGTTGGCTTATTTTTTTCTTTTTTGGAGGAAAGAAATCTTTACTTTGCTTTCGCTGCTTTTGCAGCCCGCGACATTCTGCGTGCGGCTTGATTTTTGTGAATCACGCCATGCTGAACTGCCTTGTCAAGCGCACCCTGTGCAACCACAAGAGCTTTCTGAGCATCTTCGGCAGTTGCCGCAACCCGCACCTTCTTTATGTACGTTTTGATTGCGCTCTTCGCCGCCTGATTTTTCACGCGCCGCTTTTCGGTGCGCTTAATATCCTTTTTGCTGGATTTAAGATTTGCCATAGATAGGGGTTAGATTATACCAGGGCTCAAGCTAAAACGCAATCCCGAGTGACCAATAGAAATATTTTCCACGAACGACTCCGATGCTACTCCATGCGCTCTGTTCGCGTGTGTCCAAGTTGAAACTCTTACGATAGATTTGTGTGGTGATGCCGAAGTTAATGTTAAACGTGTCGTATTCAACAAATCCTTGAACTGGACCAAGGGGCATGGTCAAACTCCCAAAGACTCCCTTGAAACGCTTAAGGCCCGCACCTACGGTTGCGAAGGTCGACGGAGCGATTTCGGTTGTTACAACGGCATATGGCGAACGGCTATTGCCGCCCCCTAGAGTTTTTTGAATGGCGCCATTATGCTCGGCCGCCGTCGCAAAAACGTCTTGGACTCCAACCGCAAAGCGGGACTTTCCTTTCTGGCCCTTGGGCGCAAACTGGATATTGAGCGAAGAATCCAGGTCTCCGGTCGTGATGATTCCTCCGAAGCAGAAGTCACCAAAAGGAGCCGAATAACCCCCCATGATAGTGCCGGTGCCATTTGAATTACGGGCCACATCTTTGCGAAAATCGGGAAACTTGGGGCTGAGCGTCCCCGAGAGAATGGAAACGCCACCGTAAAATTGTTTCGAGCCAAGCGTGAAGCCAATGGGAGTGCTCAAGGCGGTTGCACCGCGCTTGTCGAATCTGCCATCGATGTTGATGGAAAACCCGCCGCCGCTTAGTCCCGATAACCCTCTTTGGCTTGTAAATGAGCTTTCGCCGAACAACTCAGACTGAGCAAAGACAGAGAGGGGAACCGCCGAGAGGCTTAAGATGAGCAAACGCCGCATCCTCGTAGTTTGACCCAATTTTCGTGAGCCTTGTATCAAGCGGGGTAGCCCAGCGCCTCCTTTGACATAGACGGGCACTCCGTCAGGAGAAACAAATGAAAAAACTTCTTGGACTTTTAGCCGCGATTATGCTCTTAGCAGGTTGCGGCGGTGGCGGAGGCGCTGGCGCGATTGGCGGAGCAACCGTCAACACGTTCGCAACGGACAGTGTGAACGACGATTTCTCCCATGTTTGGGTGAAAATCCACAAGATCGAGATCGTCGGAGCCAACCGAGCAACCTTGTTCGAAGATACGTCGGGTAAAGAAATCGATTTGAAGACGCTACGTGATGCGATCGGTGCGAAATATGCGCTTATGGATTCGTCAAGCGTTACACCGGGAGCATACAATCAAGTCCTAGTCACGCTAGATCGAGACTTGAGTGTGGTGCCAACGGGAACCACAACGGCTCAAACAAAGCAGTTCTCAGATGATCACAACTCGGCTACAGCCGGAATGAGTGAGTTAAAACTTGCTTTAACAGGATTCAACGCTTCCGGCAAATCGGATCTGGTTATCGACTTTGATCTGGCCAATTGGAACGCTCAACCTGACGGCAAAATCAAGGCGAACTTACGACGCGGCGACGATACCGGTTTGGAAAACGAGAATCGCCATGTTGAAGATGACTTTGGAGGTCGGGTACAGGGCATAGCCGGAACCTCGCCAAACTTCACGTTTACTTTGGTTCGTGGAAACGGACGCAACTTCACCGTCAAGACAGACCCAACTACAAAAATCTTCAACCAAAACGGGGCACCCAATCCAGTGCTGACAAATGCGCTACACGTTGAAGTCAGTGGAGCTTTCGTTGGTGGCATGCTAATAGCACGCGCCATCAAAATTGAAAATGAGGATCGTGACGACGATCCACACAAGATAAAGGGTCTCGGAACTTCATCTGGAGGTGTAATCTCAGTCAAAGTCCGGCTTGCAGTCGGGTTCACGCCGGATAGCACAACCTATACGGTCAACACAACAGCCTCAACGCGGTACCTATCGGATGCAGGCGTTTCGATGACTCGTGACGAGTTCATCGCGGCGATGGCATCATCGACTGAGATCGAAGTTGAGGGCACCGCAAGGAGCGGAGGCGTATTCGATGCAGTCAAGCTGAAGCTCGAAAATGAGAACGAGAATGAAGCTGAAATCAAAGGTCCAATCTCTGCGATCACGGCCGACGGGTTGACAATGTCCGCTCAAAGTTGGTTTGGAGCTAGCCTCACCCAGGGACAGGCGATTACGGTTAAGGTAACAGGCTCGACTCAGTTCCGTCTTGGTAACTCGGTCGTGAGCAAAGCTCAGTTCTTTGCGGGAGTCTCAGCCGGGACCATTGTTGAAGCGAAAGGAGCCCTTACCGGGTCGACTCTCACTGCGGTTCGACTCAAGGACGACGATTAGTACAAAAAAAACGGAGGGTCGCAAAAGGCGACCCTCCGATCTATTCGTATCTTTTCCGCGCGAGAGCTTATGCTCCCCAGTGTGTACCGGGAGCGTCTGGAAGCGCTTTGTTTGCCCATGCCTTGAAAGCCTGAACGGAAGTTAGGGCTCCGGCGAGAACAAGCAGTCCCCAGATCCAGCTAAACGAACCCTTATCCTTTTTGATTTCTGCGGACGCGGTCTTGATCGCTTCTTCACCTTTCTTGTTTGCGTCCAGAACTGCCTTGTCGCCTGAAGAGTCACCTTCTATTTTTGGGGCAGTGTAAAGGCTGGTGGACTCGGGTGTTGAACCGACCTCGCCTATTTGCACATGTTGCTGGTCTAGCGCTCTCTGCTGTTCCGATTTTTCATGCTCAATTCCATGTCGGGCGGTGCTTGTGTTTATTGGCGCTGGAGAGAGGCAGGCCAAACCAAGGCATCCGACGAGGGCGCAGAGAACCTTGCGGTATCCGACGCGTTTTGAATTTCGTGTTGATTTTTTCATGGTAGTCCTATTTAGTAGCCCATGGAGAAGCCCTTGTCTTGCCATGTACTTCGGAACATGACGGGACTTCTTGGGAGTTGCAGATCGATGATCGGTTTTTGGGTTGCAGTTCGCTCTCGAATGCGGTTATCGTAGTTACAATACATTGGCAAACTCCAAACAACCATCGACTCATCCTTACTGATGATCGAGCCATTGAAGGTGACACCGCCGCCACCAGTTCCGATGTTTCCACCTCCAAGGAAGTTAGTGTACAGCACCGCATCAATCTGGTTTACGCTTTCAGCTACGCTGTTAATGTAAGCATCGCCAAGGGTGGAGCGGTATCGCCGGTTGCCGGTGGCGTCGATAGCCATGGCGTCAAACGGGGGAATCCAGTTGCCGTTATCGTCGTATCGGCCTTTCGTGAAAGGCGGAGTCATGTAGGCAAGCGGATAGGGACTGCTGAACTGAGATGTATTGCCCATAATCACAGAGCCTCTCGCCGCCAAACCAAGCATATCCTTGGCCGAGTTATTGTTGTCGATCGTCGTTGGATCTGAGCCGCGGAAATCGGGTGGTGTCTTGTAGCGAATAGAGCCAACAATGTGCACGTTGCGTCCCGCATATACCGTTCCTTGCCCTTGAACATAACCTTTGACAATAGCGTCTTGGGTGAAGGTAACTGGGCCATGGATCTTGATCGGATGATCACTGGTTCCGATCAGAGCAGCTGATCCGGTGACCACGCCGTTTGTGTCAATTCGCTGGTAGCTATTTGTGGTGCTATTCCAGGTTTCCACCTTAGCGCCTTGATTGTAATATGGGTTTGTTGCGCCGTTATCAAACGTCGCTTGGGTATCAACATACGTTTGGCTCAATGAGATGTAGCGATTGATATCTGACAAGTCAGGCATGATCACTTCCTCAGTTGGTCTTGTATCAATAACCCCATAGGTTGCGGAAGACCCCTGACTGGTTCGCGTCCAGGATCGTAAGCCGTTGACGTCTCCAATCACTGCGCCATCTATTTGGTTGTTTACGATCGACCCACTTGTGTCGAAGACGAAGTCACGCCAGTTTTGATACTGGGTTGACCCTTTGGCACCGTGAACCGCTGAATTGTAAACCTGACGCATTCTTTGGTTCGTCGCTTGGCTTGTAGCGTAGGTGCTATTGTTCCATTTCACTGGCCCAAGGTTTACAAGGCCCGATGCCGCCGGCGTGAGTTTGGAATTCGCCGACGCAAAGACGGAACCGTTTACCGTTGGTGACCCGTTGAGGAAGTTGAAGTCACCATTGGCGCGCATGTCGCCGTTAACTATTAGGTCGTTGGCGTTGAAGCCGTCCATCCAACCATAGTTGTTTACGAAATACTGGTAGTCAAAAACTTGGCTTCGCTTGAGTGAGAAGCGAGCAGAGACATCAATCGTCTTGCGTGGTTCTCCGGCATCCATAGCTCCGTTGTTGTTTCGGTCAATGTATCCGACGCCTCGGACGATGAGGTCGCGGTTGTACGAGTCCGGTTGCCCACCGCTGTTGTTAGGTTGTACGAAAGAGACTACGGATGCAGCGAAGTTCCCGACGCCTGGAATCGTTCCCGTTTGCGTTGCTTTGGGCACCGAGGTGGATGCCCCGGAGCAGGCTGTGGTCATGTCACCAAAAGATTGTGTTGACTTGAAGTTCCGCCAGAGCTGAAGGAGAACTTTTTGAATACCAGCCTCTGTAATGTGCGATGTTTGAACATCTAACTTTTGGCGATTAGCCACTCGGGTTGCTGTGGTTGTTGAACTCACGAACGAAGCGGATGCAACTCCGAGCGCTAACATGACTCCGAGCGCAATGAGGAGGGTTGCGCCGCGACGTTTGCGGCCCTTTCGGAAAGAGGTAGTGGATTTCAGTTGTCTCATGGGTTTGTTCCTTTTAGCAGCTTAATGTGAGGTTAGTTCGGGAATGTTTCTTAGGTAAATCGTTTCGCGGTAGCGGCTTTTGCGAGTCTGGTTGTTTGATTGCCTCTTGAGCGCTACATGCGACGTTGCGACCTTGATGGTAATGGCGCGAGCCACGACACCGGCACCCGGTGTAAAGAGTTGGTAAGCGGTGTTGGTGGATGGGTCAGTTGTGGTGACGTTCTTGATGAGCACCCTCGTAGATGCTCCGCTTATGATTTGAATTTGTTCGCCAGAGAGCTCGATTCGCCGAGTGACACCATCCCAAGTGATGGGCGATGTAAAGTTTCCAGATCCATCTTTTGTGGGCAAACGGTAGGTCAAACCCTGACCACCACCGTCAACGGTGACGGCCATCGCTTCGCGGAGTTCAGCGCTGATTCGGCGTACCGCTCGCTCTGCGGAGGTATCGGCATCCAAGCTAGCGCTACCCTTTATCCAACTGGAGCTACCCATAATGAGAGAAGCGACGGCGCCGCCCGCGACCATCACCGAAATGAGGGAAGCCACTAGGACCTCCATGATTGTAACGCCTCGTCTTTTATGGTTCTTCATGTTCGCCTTAAATGTTTGCAACTAATGTGCCAACTACGTATGTCTTTGTAATTCCACGATCGACCCATGAAACTGTCACAGTAACTCGACGGAGTTCTGCTTCGACGTCCTCGATTTTTACCGTTCCGGTTCCAGACGGCAAAAGTTGAGCCACGCTATCGGTCTGGGCACCATCCGAGTTCGTAAAGGAGTAGGTGTTGGTCGTAACCGGTGTGACCGAATCGATGTAACCGCGCGAAAGAAGAGCCGCGGGCGTGACATTAGGGTAGCCGACGGACCGAATGGACTCCAACTCTTTCTGAGCTACACCGACGGCGCGGTTGGAGAGGTCAGCCCTGGCCCGCGAAGCCGTTGCAGCTGGCATTGTGGCTCCGACAATTGCGGCGCAAGACACCGCCACAAAGAGCGCGATTAGGGTCTCAATCATTGAGATGCCGCGATTGCGCCTCAATTGCCTTGGCTTAATGAGTGTACAGTTCATCTACCTCAGATTGTCGGATGGACAAAACTGAGATTTTAGGGAATCTGATGAAAGCTGGTGTAAGTGACGGGTCTACTTGAAGAACTCGAAGCCTTCAAGTTTCGCCTTTACGCTTTGCAGAAACTTACCGGCAACCATACCGTCCACTATTCTGTGATCGTAGGTAAGCACTAGGTTCATGATTGACCGAATGGCGATCATATCGTCGATAACCACCGGCATTTTCTTAATCGTGTATGTGCCCATGATTGCGGCTTGGGGCGCGTTAATCATGGGGGTCCCCAGAACCGCTCCGTATGAACCAGGGTTGGTTAACGTGAACGTTCCGCCCTGAACATCGGCAACTCCAAGCGTGCTGCTTCGGGCTTTTGCAGCGATTTCTTCGAGGTCTTTCGCAATGTCGATCAACGTCTTGGTGTTGCAATCGCGGATGACCGGAACGATAAGACCGTCCGTCCCTTTGGCTCCAAGGGAGACGGCGACACCCATGTGAACCTTGTTGTTCATGACGATGTTGTTATCCGGCATGAGGGCGGCATTGACAAGCGGGAATTCCATGAGCGCATCGGCAATGGCCTTAATGAAAAATGGCGTGTAGGTTAGTTTCACGCCAAACTGCTCAAGGAAAGATTCCTTGTTTCGCTCGCGGAATTTAACCATGTTAGTGACATCAACATCAGTAAGCGTGCTGACGGTTGGGATCTGCGAGCTTCGTACCATGTGGTCAGCGATCATCTTTCGCATGCCTACAAGCGGAACAAGTGTTTGATCGGGGCCGGCAACTGTTGGGGCCGCCGGGGCAACTTCGAGCTTGGAGGCAGTTGCTTTGGGTTTGGCTCCGCCGAGGAATGCCTCTAAATCTTTCTTGGTTACCCTTCCGTTTTCGCCACTTCCAGTGATCGTGGCCAGCTGATCATCGCTAACACTGTGCGACTTGGCCATCGCTCTTACGACCGGGCTGTACCAGCGTCGCTCGCCGGTTGCTACGGGCTTGGCTTCGACAACGGGCTTTGGTGCCTCGGACTTAACCTCGGCTTTTGCGGCTGGGGCTTCCGCAACAACAGCCGCTCCTTCCGAGCCTTCTTCGTCAACAATGCCCATGGCATGAAACACTTCGACAAGCTCGCCTTCGGGGATCAAAATCTTGCTTAAGATGCCGGAAACGGGGCAGGGAAGTTCGGTGTTGACCTTGTCGGTCATGATCTCGACGATGGGTTCGTCTTCCTTAACGAAATCACCGACCTTCTTAAGCCAGCGGCTTACTGTTCCTTCGTGAACCGATTCCCCTAATTCGGGCATCAAAATCTCGACTGCCATGTCGGTTCAAGTTTACCACTGGTGCACCCTTAGCGCGAGCACTCCGCCGAGGAGGTTAAGACTCGTCGCAAACGAGGCGCATGCCGATCATGGGTCCATCAGAGAGCCACCACTTGCTTTTCGGAGTGTGAGCGTCCGCTTCTTGCCACTTCGGACTGTACGGCTGGCGGGCCGAAAACTTGATCTTGTCGGCCTTATCAAGAAAACACCCACCACACACGACAGGAACTCCATCAAGGCCAATTGCCCATTCCTTGGTGTTTCCTAGAAAATCGTAAAGCCCCCACGGATTTGGTTTGAGCTTGCCCACCGGTTGAGCGGAATCGTCAGCGTTATCCCAAAACCAGGCGTGCTCTTCTAGTTTTGGCTCCTCGGTCATGCCCGCACGGGCCGCGTATTCCCATTCGGCTTCGGTGGGGAGGCGATATTTTTTTCCTGTCTTCAAGGATAGCCACTTGCAGAAGTTTTCGGCGGCGTTAGTTGTCATGCCAAGCGCGGCATAACCTTGGTGGCCGAAGCCGCGATCCGGTGCGCCGTAGGGCTTACTTGGGCGGGATTCGGCATCCACTCC
>JBEBHJ010000084.1:0-10342 GCA_040081075.1 Fimbriimonadaceae bacterium
ACCTTGCCTTCGTAGTGCAGGGATTGTTCGGAAAACCAGGTGTCGAACGTGGTGCCGAAGTTTGCCAAGTCAGTGCGTTGATTTTCAAGCATGAGGCGTTGAGCTGTTGTTTGAAACCACTCGATCGGCTTCGAGACTGCATCAAAACCCTCATTGACGATCAAACTTCTGGCAGCGTCAACTGCGACCCAATTCACAAACGCGAGTTCTTGCCGTGCCTGTCGCTTGCCAGACAAAGACACCTTGCCCGCCACTTCTTCTTTAACGTCAAAGAGGAAGTCATCGATAATTTGTGCTATATCTTGGTAACTTAGTCTGCGCAAGCCAAGTTTCTCATTGTAGTAATCTAATGCTGCATGCACGTAAGATCGAGCAACATTAGCGCGACTCAGAGATCCTGCTTGTGCGTGACTAGTCATTGTGTCAAGGATGCGGCGCTCAAGAGGGAGCATCTCTGGTATTGATTGGGTTTGCACAATGACCGCCAACTTGTCTAGTAATCGTTCCACCAAGTCGATAACCCGATTAAACGGGCCATCGCTTGAAACACTCAGGCCAAAGGTAATATCACCAGGCAAGTGCTCCAAGAGGCCTTTAGCTAACCCCAGATAAACGGTAGTCTCGAAATCATCCGAAGAGTTGCCGCGATTTCTAATGAGTCGCTCGGATATACCCTCTACGTAATCGCCACGATATCCGTTTTGGGGCAACGAAGACTCATGCCCAGTCAAAAGGAGGCAAAAATGCTTCACACTCTCCGCAAACAACCGCATCTGCTCGCTGTTCACGCCGTCGTTGATGTAATACTCGCGGTGCACCGTGTGCCCCGCTGCCGCCAAAACATTGCAAAGCGTAGACCCATAAGCCGCGCCCCTCCCTGACCCAATCGTGATTGGCCCGTTCGGATTCACCGAAACAAACTCAACATTAATCTTCAGCGGCTTCGCCGCCGAAGACTTCTCATATCCAGGAACAACTGAAGCGAGATACCCCGCCGTATACGAAGGCACCAACCGAAAATTCAGGAACCCGGGCCCCGCCACTTCAATAGAAGAAAACACCGAAGGCGAAGAGGCCAACAATGAAGACCGCAACAACTCCGCCAAATCCCGCGGTGATTTACCGAACGATTTCGCGCAAATCAGCGCGAAATTACAGGCGTAATCGCCATGAGAAGGGTCACGGGGATCGCTCACTTCCGGCTCGGGAAATGAGGCGGTGGGCAACTCACCACGCTCGATCAGCGAGTTAATGCTGGTCGTTACGTGGGCTTGCAAGGCTTGGCGAATCACGCTAGATTGTATCTGATTTGGTGCCACGACCAAGAATTCATTTTAGGGAATCGTGCCAGGAGGTACAACATTGAGGATGACAGAGAGGCGCGGACCCGAGTACATCACTCACGAGGAGTGGGTAAGGCTTGACGCGATTCGACGCAAGCAGGCAAATCGGACCAAATCGCTCGTCGCCGTGGCTACCCTTGCGGCTCTGGTTCTCACTTTTGCCTATCCCATTTCGAAGCGGCTTGAAACGATCAAGCAACTCGCCCAAGTTCTTCAGAGTGCTGAGCAAACGCGAACCACTGTGGCCCTGCTCAAGCCAGATGGCACCGCCTTTGAAACGCGAGCGGATGAAGACAACCTGACCGACGGACGGCGGATCGAGTTGAAAGATGGCGACATCATTCTCACGTTTGACGGGAAAACGAAGTCCAGGAGGGAGATATCCACCAACCTGATCCAAACGGTTGAAGACATGACTGAAACCTTCTCCCGGTCCCCGAGGACGATGCTGGGGAACTCACTCAAGACCAGGAGCACCTGGCTCGGTGCGGCAAAGTGTCGCTTTAATGCGGATGGTTCCTTCGAATACGATCGCCGAAACTTTCATTTCTTGGTGCGGGCCGGAACCGGCGATACCATCGCTTTCGTGCGCGTTTCTACGCAATACGATGATCAGCAACTGCCATTGGCGGAGTGGACCATTCACCGCGCTGATGCCGATCCATCACGTTTTCGACAGCCTGTTCCCGCGACCGCTCGAGTTGTTGATGCGAATCCGGACGAGTTGGAGCCCATCCAATCCTTCCCTCGCCACCTCCGCCTCTTGGATTTTCAGGTTAACGAAGACGGCGATACGTTCATTCTTGACCGCTATCGTGAAGCCTGCTCTTATCACTTGCCGGACACAGAGGATCGGTATCGATCCGTGCCTCGAATCATGGATAAATTGATGCCCGATGGCTCTACGATTGCCCTGCGAATGGGAATGCGGATGCGTTTGAAGGAACTTACGTGGCCGATTAACTTGGATATCACGGCGAGAGCGGCCGGAACGATTGACATCGCCAAGTTCAAGAAGTCTCTGGCTAAACCAACGTGTTTGCTCCTGCCCGATTGGGCGTTCCAAGAAATTTCGGACCTAACCTATACCGATTTCTCGATACGGACTGCGACATACGCAGGAGCCGAGGCCGATACCGGCCTGGCCCCAATGTTTGTCGGACGGCAGTCAAATCCCGTCGTCGATCCCAAAGCCGGGGTTGAGAACTATCATCGTCTTCTTGCCTACTCAACCTTGGTTGATCGGATGAACTACACCGACAATGACCGTATTTTATATGCTCTCTATCGGTGCTACAAGGCGCTTGGAGCAACAGACAATGCCCTGCGTGCGGCCCGCGAGGGATTGAATCGCAAATCGAAAGACCCGTTTTTTGTTCAGGTGTTTAGCGATGCCGTCGCTGAACTTGAAGCCTCGTAACGGCTAAACTAAATGTATTCATGCGCAACCCGCTCGCGCCAACGACATTTCTCATTAGAAACAAAGGCAAGAGCATTCCTCTCATCGTTGTGGTGATGCTCGCCGTCATGCTGGTGATGGGGCTGGTGAGCATGATGAACTCCATCCCCCTTTCCATACAAACGATTTATTCGTACGGGCGATATTCGGTTGCAGTGAGTCCCCGCGGTGACCCTTCGATGACGCCGAAGATCGTTGAGAAAATCCGGAACAAGTGCCCCTATCCGATTGAGCGTATCATTCTTTGCCGCGCCAGTGGAACCCAAGTTAAGAGCATTGTGGGAAAGTGGCCCTTTGTTGTTTTCGGCATGCAGCCGAACGATTGGGACTACTATCTCAAGAAACTGGGGAGCACCGGGCTCGTTGGCCGCTATCCTGATCCCACCAAACCCGAAGCCATCATAAGCCGACCCATTGCCGAAAATCTTGATCTCAAGATTGGGTCGGACTTGCAGAACCCCGCGACCCAAGAATCCTATTCGCCCTTTCCGGTCAAGGTTGTTGGGATTGCCCAAACCGATGAGTGGCTCATTCTCAATGGGTTTGAATACCAACAAGCCAACCACTTCCCTCCCGTTGACAATGTCCTGGTGTTCGCCAAAGACATGGTCACCCAGGATAAGGTTGATCACTGGGTTCGCGACACCCTAAAGGGCGAGCGCGCCCAAGTGTTCGCGTTTTACATCCTAGAGAAGCAAACTGCCGAAATGTTCAAGATTCTCTACCGACTGCTTGACATTATCATTTGGGCGCTTGCCCTTGTCATCACGTTTATGATGGGGCTGTTGATGAACATCTACGTCACGCAGCGCATGATTGAATTCGGGCTACTCCAAGCCCTTGGCTTCACCAAACAAGCGCTATTGCGTCGGGTTCTTTCCGAGACCGGAATAGTTCTGCTGCTAGGCTGGAGTTTGGGCGTCTTATCGGCAGTTGGATTACTCAAACTGGCAAAAGTTATCCTTATGGATCCTAACGCGTTCGCCTTGAACATCTTGGACCCGATCTCAATCCGCTACACGCTACCCATCCCGTTTGCCATTGCCGTGGTAGCGGGATGGACTCTCACCGCAAGGTTCCGGCAGTTTGATCCGGTCGGAGTTGTCGAGCGTCGGGTTGTTTAGCCGCCGCCTTTCTTTTCGGTCTTGGCGATAAATGCGCCGAGCTCCGTTCGAAGCATTTCCAACTGCGCTTTGGCCACTTTAGGCCGAGCCGCCTGAATCATCTTGAAGAAGAAGTCCTGCTCTTCGGGAGCCCATGGGCAGCCCATGTTGCCAGACTTGCCTTCCTCCTTCATGTTGGAATTGATGATCACCTTCCCTTTTGCGTCAAGGAGAACCGTAAACGGCAAACCCGCGTCGGCCCCATTCCAAGACTTCATGTAGTCCATGCCGCCTGGGTTTTCCAGATTCTTCTTCTCTGGTTGTTCCATCACATCAATGTGAACCAGGACAAACTCCTTCTCCATAAACGCCTTTACGTTCGGTACGGCTAGATAACCATCAAGCCGCTTGCACCATCCGCACCAGGAAGCATCAAACATCACCATTACGGACTTGTTTTCCTTGGTGGCTTTGGCTAAAGCAGAATCTATCAATGACTTGGCGGTTGGCTGATCGGCAGAACCCAAAGCGCAAAGGAAGATAAGGGGAAGAATGCAGAGTTTTCGCATGTTGGTATTTTAGCCCCAATCGGGGAAAAGCGGGTTGCAATTGTTTCCAACTCAGTGCTAATCTATTCGAATGAGGACGTTTTTACTTGCTTTAGTTGCCCTGATTGTTGTTGGTTGTAAGGGAGAATCCACCTCGCTCACTCAATCGGCCAAAGCCACGCCCCCCGGTTGGACCGACTATGATCGACCCGAGTACGGCTTCTCAATCGCAGCCCCGGATAATTGGACTTTGCGCAACCCAGGCATGGGCATTGATATCGGAAGCATCGACCTCAACTCGATGGGAAATGGAGAAGCTCCGAAGATTGAAGAGCCCAAGAACGAAGTGATCCCCGCGGATCTGGAGCGTCAGCAAAAGAAGGGTCTAGGTTTGGTTTTGTATAGCAAAAATGTGAAACCACTTCCCGGCGAGGAACTCTGCCGCATCGAGGTAAAGAAGGAAGACGTCGGCGCGATTACCTTCAAAGATGCCATGGCAAAAGGCAAGGAATCAATCGCCAGCGATGCGACGGTCAAAGAAATCCAGCTCGCGATTGGCCCGTGCGCTGAAATCCGTCACAACGATAAAAGCATCGGCGGCGACGAAATCACCCGCATCATGTATTGCCTAGCTGACGGCAAGTATTACTGGACCATCTACCTGGAGAGCTACAACAATGCGTCCGAAGTCGAGACCGTTGCGCCCGAACTTATCAAGACATTCCGAACGACCGCACAATCGAACTAGAGAGTAGGGTGGTGGGGGAGTGAAACTCTAAACGTTGATCCCTTCCCCATCTCAGATTGAATCGTAACTTCCCCTTCGTGGGTTCCCGCCAGCTCTAGAACGATCTTGGTGCCCCAACCCGATCCGCCGCCCTTATCCCAGTAGCTGCGGGCGTTGCCGCTTAGGATGCGCTCGGCCACTTCGGGCGACATCCCCGGCCCAGAGTCCTTGACGTCGATCAAGTGACGACCGTCTTCAAACACGTAGCGAATAAGAACTTCGCCGTAGACCGCCGTTTCATCCTCGTCGAGTTTGTCTTGCCAATCGATCGGGATTGTCTCTTTAACCGCTTTGATGGCATTGCCCACCAAGTTCTGAACAATGCGAAACACGAACATTTCGTCGTGCGCAGTGGCAGGCGCGTCTTCTTGGATGGAATATCGCAAAGCGACCGCGTTCTTTCGACCCTCGCTCTCCAAATAAGCCGCGCTACCCGCGATGGTTTCACCCAGGGCGGCAACCTTCATTTCGGGCTTGAGTGATCCACCCGCCGAAAGATCGCTGATCAAGCGAGCGTAGCGAACAATGCGATTCACGGACGTATCAAGATCACCGAGCATTGAATCCATGGATTCAACGTACATCTCAGCCGTCTCATTACCGCCCAGATCGTCTTTCATCCCGTCAAGGGTCATCTGGCTGTAGGAAATGTTGGCGAACAGCGAGGCGGCCAAGTTCGCAATGTCGTGGCTCACTTTGCCCATGCCCAAGAGAGAGGATGCGCGGCTGTTCTCCTCCATTAAGCGCGAGTTTAGGTACGCCATGGTGGAAACGGCGGCGATTGTGTTTAATACCCGTGCATCGTTTTCGTCAAAATCGCCTTGTAGCTTGTTGACAAGCTGAACCACGCCGATCGGCTCCTCCGACTCCATCATGAGCGGAACCGTGATCATGGATTGGGCGAAAACGCCGGTTGCTGATTCTATTTTCTGCCGATTCTCGTCTTTGACCGCAGTACCAAACTGGGTTTGCCGCGTGCCAAACGCTTGCCCCGCGACCCCAGAATCGTCGGGAATCTCAGTAAACGGAAGCTTCTCGGCCACTTCAATCGGAAGGACGTGGCGGAACTTCAAGGTTTGCTTAGCCGCATCATGCAGGTAAATCGTGCCCCCTTGCGCCCCAACCGCTTCTACACAAATCGCCAAAACGTCGGCCAAAATCGTGTCAAAGCTGCCACTGCTTACCAATCTCCGGGTGGCAAGCTGGACCGCCGATAAGAGTCGTGAGTTGGTATCCATTCCTTCGGCATAGAATACCGGGATAAGCCGGGCTCGGTTTTTTAGGTTTCGCTAGTCTATCTGGCCTTATCCGAAAAAAGTGAGCTAAACTAATGACGTGCCAGGCGCAAAATGGTCCATAAGTTCAACAAAGTGTCCTGCCGATGTAGACCTTATTCGATTGCTTTTCTGTGAGTATCGGGATGAAACCGATGGCGAAGGGTGCTTTGAGGACTTTGAAGCCGAGATGGCGGCACTACCAGGACGCTATAAAGAACCCAAGGGCATTCTCATTCTCGCCAAACTAAAAGGTGAGCCTGTTGGTTGCATTGCCCTCTCGCCGCTTAATGCCAACGTGAAGAGTTGCGAGATCAAGCGGCTCTACGTAAGGGCGGCTTATCGAGGTCATGGGCTGGGGCGTAACTTGGTCCGCCGGGTGTTGCGCCATGCCAAGAGCCGAAAGTATCATCGCGCCGTGCTTTACTCGCTTCCCTCTATGAAGGAGGCCCACGCGCTCTACCAGAGTTTCGGGTTTAAGGTGATGAAGTCACGCGAGGGACAAACAACCATCGAAATGCAACTGAGCTTAATCTGATCTATACTCAGATATGAAGTGCCTCGTGGGAATCTTAATGGCCGTTTCGGCATCGGCTGGAGCCCAGATGTGTGCGCCACCCGAACAAGCTCCAATCGTGAGTTACCCCAGCGGAACCATCATTCACAACGTGGGTACAAGTGACCTCACCGTCACCACGAAGAGCGAGAAGTGCCGACAGCTCGTAAAGCAGGGATTTGCCCTCCTCCACTGCTTTTGGTTCAATGAGTCGGTGCGCTCTTTTCGCGACGCGACCAAGGAAGATCCCGAATGCGCAATCGCGTGGTGCGGTCTGAATGCGATAGAAACGATGCCGTGGAATCGGCAAAGTGCCTACAAAGATGAAGCGGAATTTGCAATCAAGCGAGCAGTTCAGCTCTCAGAATCGGCCTCTAAGGTTGAGCAAGCTCTTATCGTGAGCTTCCGTGTAAGGTCGCTGAGCGACGATGATCGTAAGGGTGCCTTTCGCACCGCTATGGAGAAAGTTGTGGCCGAGAATCCATCCGAAATGGAGCCTCGGCTTTTGCTGGCGGGAGTTCTTACCCAGCTCTGCATGAACGACCGCTCGCTTGAGAGTGGCGAAATCCAAAATGAGTTGAAATCGGTCTATGCGCTGATCGAACCGGTGCTTAAGAGGGATCCCCGTAATGCGGCCGCACTTCACTATCACATTCACGCTATGGAAGGGAGCCGGCCCGAACTCGCCATTCCCAGCGCCAAGCTTTTGCCCGAAGTTGCCTCGGCCAGCGCGCATATGGTGCACATGGCGGGGCATATTTATAACACGGTGGGTATGTGGACCGAAGGGGATAAGGTCTTTAAGCGCTCACAGGAAGTGGGCGAAGCCTACGCGAAGGAACTAGGCAAAACGCCGAACGAGGCGGATTGGAACTACGGTCACAACAACGATTATTTCAGCGTGAATCTCATGGAGCAGGGCCGTGTAAAAGAGGCGATCAAGCTTCAGTCGTTTGGTGGGCGAAAGGCCGAGTTCGCGTGGCGAAATAGCAACTGGAAAGAGCTCCTCGAAATCGTGAAAGAAAACGAGAAATCCAAGCAAAGCATGTTCTATCGCGGCCTGGCCTTTGCCTATTTGGGCCAACTCGAGGATGCCAAGAAAGCGCTTAAGGTGGTTCTTGGTGAAGCGAATACCACGCCCCCACCCCGAACGGGCAAGGTTTCGCCCTGGCTGCGGCAAGAAGAAACGCGTAGCTTCGAGCTTGAGGGGTTGATCACCTTTCTATCTGGCGAGAAAGATCGCGGTATCCAGATTCTTCGCCGCGCCGTTGAATCCTATGATCGCATCGAATACGACGAACCCTCAAGCTATATGCGCCCGCCCCACGAATCGCTGGTTTTTGCGTTGCGGTCGATGAACAAGCCCAAAGATGCGCTCAAGGTGCTCGATGCCTATGCCAAGGTCAAAAAGAATAGCGCATGGACCTACTACTTGCGCGGACGCTGCTACGAAGACTTGCGCGACGAGAAGTCCGCGCTCAAGTGGTACCGCGAATACCAAAAAATCTGGACCAACCCCGACCCCGAGCTAGAACCCGTCGCCCATGTAGAAAAGTTCATGCGGGATATGGCAAGAAAGGGCTAGCGGTTGAGGCTATCGTAGGTGTTGGTGGTGACATTGCCCAGCGCATCTTTGATGGTGGCGACTCTTTGGAAGCGGTTGTAAGTGTAGGTAGTTCGGTTGCCAAGCGGGTCGACTACGGCTTGGAGCAGGCATCCATCGTAGATTTGGGTCGTAGTTTGGCCCAGCGGATTGGTGATGGCGGTGATGTTATCGCCGTTATCGTAGGCATAGGTTGTCTTGCGCCCCAGCGGATCGGTCATGGTTTCGAGCCGGTTGAGGCTGTCGAAGGTGTAGGTCACGACGCCGCCATCGCTGTTGACGATGCTAGCGACGTTGCCCAGCGAATCGTAGTTCATCGTGGTGATGAGCCCGCGCGGATCGGTGATGATGACGTCATTCCTTGCGCCCTACGTCGGGCGATTTCGCTTCGGTTTGCTGACGCAAGCCCGAGCTATCTGGATCAATCTTTCCATCACGGATCATCTGCTCTCGTATCCTCAGAACGATCGCAAATGCCTCATTTGAAACAGAATACCGGCCAGGCGTTAGCCCCCCGAAGAAAGTAAGTCTGCCTAGGCGGCCCGTCTTATGATCCCAGGGCCACTTCTCCGTATAGGAATTCTTACCCGATCCGTCGGAGAACATACCCATTGAGCTTATTGGCGGCTTTCCATGATACATCGTGCCTAGTTGGATGATGGTGAGAAACACTCCATCTTGAATCTTGAACTGTCTGATGCCTGCCGTAAATTGTGCCCAACGGTCAATATCCCATGAATCAGCGCATAACTTCGGAAAGTCGGTCTTTATGAAAGCTTCCATATGTTCCCGAACAACGACAGGGAGTTCTTTCAAATAATATTTATTGCATTCTATGGCCAGCCGGTAGAAGGCAGGCTCAGCGTTAGGATCATATTCGACTCGAATGGGCACCGGTTTGGCGCCATCGGCCGGTAAAGCATGATCAGCGGAACTGCACCCGATAACACAGGTGGCGGCTACGGATAAGAGAGAACAGAATAGTTTGGATCGCATTTTGGTGGAACCTCAAAGGGGAGACCGGCAAACGTTGCGCAATAGCCCTGTTTGCAACAGTCGAACGTTGAAATTAGTTTCCGACTAGTGCCGGCTTTTGAAGGAAAGTCCCTCCAAGGGCTAGCCCTGCCAGCGAGGGCTTTCCTACTTGAAAGGGGATCAACGGTTAACCCCCACTTTCTGAAGCATTCATAGGGTGCGCTGATGAATATTGCCTTCGCGACGGTCTTGAAGGCGCCCTCATGGCAGCGGCACTCAGTCTTGTCAAACCAATGGTCGTCATACGACCCGGCTCGTTCCCATTTTGGTCTAAGCCCGATCATAGTCTGTCCGCCTGAGACGTACCACGCCTCAAAGAAGCTCTCGTCCTTTAGGACATCGCAATTACCGTAGGGGGGAACGCAGCTTGGCTTCACCCTATAGGAACTCGTAATGTGCTGTATCACCCAGCCATACTGCCTCGCCGTAACATTCCACTTAATGTCCCATGACATGGTATCTCCCATGGAGTCTCGTTGACCACCATACGCCCCGCAAAATCCTGGAGCTGGCTCACGGATTGTTCGATAACCTATTGCTTTGGAGCACCTTCGGGTCTCTCGCGCCATACGATCTCCTGCTGATGGCTTGCTCTTGCCGATCAGATCACGTGTGGCGCTATTGTAATCTGGGT
>JBEBHJ010000123.1:0-2729 GCA_040081075.1 Fimbriimonadaceae bacterium
GGATTCTTCTGGTGGAACGGTTGCCACGCATGGTTGTTCCGACCTGACTACGACTTCTCGATCTAATCGCAGAAGCCAAGTCTGGCTAATCTAAAAAAATGGCCTCCGCAGTGCGGGGGCCATTTTTATTTGTTATAATGTATTTGATGAAAAATCGTTTCCTTGCCCTTATTCCCGTCGCTATGCTGGCGGTTTTCGTCATGACTGGGTGTTCTGGTGGCGGAGAAGCTGCCGATACCTCGGCTGGTCCGGTTCCAAAGACCGATCCAAACAAACCACCAAGCAATGAAAATGCAGCTGCAGCCAAGCCGGCCGACACGCTGTAAGTAAGTATCTCTATTGGCCCCTGGTTTCTGGGGGCCTCTATCTATTCATCACGGTTTCTGCTTATGTCTATTTCTAAGTTCACGGTCTCTTTCTTCGGCGTTATCGCACTCCTTGCTGGTTGTTCAAACAGCAAAGAAGCACAGGCGATTGACAAAATGAAGAATAACCCCAAGGCGGGGCACGTAAGAGTGTTCAATGCCAGCACCGGCAAAGTTGATGTTAAGTATCGCAACATCAGCTATGGAGCTGCGGAAAGTGGCTTGGCAACAGCTTTTAAGCCAGCTGGTGTTGGAACAAGCAAAATCAGTTTGATTATCAACGGCACGCCGAAGGAAGTTGAGGCACCGTTGAAGTCTGATATAGGCACCACGATCTGCGTATTGGCTGGTGGCGAGATCGCATTTATTGAAGATGAGCCTCGCTATCCGAAAGGCGGGCAAAATGCACGGGTCCTCTTTTTGGATGAAAAGATGAAGCCCGTTGAGGGTGCAACCGCTGAACTCGTTGGCCCTGCAGGCAAAACAACGTTTAAATCAGCAGAAACCATGGCTTCGATTGCGGCCGGAGATTGGAAGGGAGCGGTCGGTAACACGAACGTGGACCCAACGTACTTTTACACGATCATCTTCACCAAGGGCAAGGCCGGTTGGGATGCTCATTTCCTTGTCAACAGCCCAACTGATAAGCCTGTTTCCGCTGGCTCTCAATAAAAGCTTCTGCCATGAAATTGGCTCAACTGTGTTTCGTACCGCTCGGACTACTGGCAATACTTGCCGGATGCTCGGGCGGGAGTGATAAAGAGGCTGTCGCTAAGATGGCAAACACCCCGGACTCCGGTCATGTCCGAGTCTTTAATGCCGGACCTGGATCGGTAAAAGTCAAATTTGGGTCCATCAATCATGGGGTTGCGGAAAGCGGCTTGGCCAACGACTTTCACCCCGTTGGGGTCGGCCGAATCGGTCTTCAACTCGATATCAACGGAACTCCGAAGAACGTTTCGGTGCCCGTCGAATCTGGACTGGGGACCACTGTTTGCGTTTCGAGTGCGGGCGAACTCACTTTTGTAGAGCGTGAACCCCGCCACACAAAGGGCGATCAGAATGCGCGCGTCGTATTCCTTAACGAGAGGTTAGAGCCGGTGAAAGAAGGCGCGACCTCAACGCTGGCAGGGCCACTTGGCGACGTCAAGTTCTCTTCGGATAAAGTTAAGATGTCAATCCCGGCGGGGGACTGGAAAGGGGTTTTGGGTGAAACGACCGTAGACCCCGCCTATTTCTATTCGGTTTACTTCATCAAGTCGGCAAAGGGATGGCAGGCGTATTTCCTCGTCAACACCAAACGAGATAAGCCGGTGCAGACCGGAAACCAATAGTGAAACGCATCTGGCCGCTGTTGATAATATGCGCCGGTTGCCGCGGCGCCGCCGGGGATGGGTACGCCCCCGAAGAGTCGCACGCGTCGGGGCACGTGCGAGTGTTCAATCTCTCGAATGATAAGGTCGGCATTGAGTACAAGGGAATTCGGATGGGGGTTGCCAAAAAGGGCGAAGCGACACCTTTTAAGCCGATTCCGGCAAATGGGGCTGAAATAACCTTGCGAAAGGATCGCTCACAGAGCACGATGAAGGTCAATGCAGGTTCGGGGTTGGGCACCACGATCTTATTGGGCGCGAGCGGCACGACAAAGCTTTTGACCGACGAATGGCGGTACGCAAAGGGCGTGAAGAATGCAAGGGTGGTGTTTCTTGATGAAGCACTGCAGCCAGTTAAAAGTGGGGCTGAAGCTAAAATTGAGGGGCCAGCGGGTGAAATGACGCTTTCGGCGAGTACCGAGGAAGCGGCGATCCCACCTGGAAAGTGGCATTTTAAGGGTGTTGAATTAATTGAGCCCGTTTACGCTTATACACTGGTGTTTTTAAAAGCGCAAGACGCCTGGCAACCCTACTGTTTGGTTAACAGTCAAACCGATAAAGCGAGGGCCGCGCAACAGTCACAGCGAGCCCCGATTCCGCCTCAATGACCGGGACGGGTATCCTCACAATTGATGTCGACTAGCGCCAGTGCATTCATGCCCTCAACCGAAACCGTGTTTCAGCGGGTCGGGGAAAACACGATGGTTGTCAACATGGGGCCACAACACCCCTCGACTCACGGTGTGTTACGCATTATCTGCGAGCTCGAAGGTGAGGTCATCATTAAGTGCGAGTGCGTAATCGGCTACCTCCATACGGGAATGGAGAAAGAGGCCGAGTATCAGCAGTATCACAAGTGCGTCGTGATGACGGATCGCATGGATTATTTGAACGCGAACGGCAACAACCTCGCCCATGCTTTGGCGGTTGAAAAACTGCTCGGTTGCGAAATCCCTCGTCGCGGCCAATACTGGCGGGTGCTTCTCGCGGA
>JBEBHJ010000037.1:0-35736 GCA_040081075.1 Fimbriimonadaceae bacterium
GGTTTACCAACTCCATGGGATTACTTCTCGAAAAACTTCCTCATCTCTTCGATGCTCCGGTAGCCAACCGCGCGACGAATCTCCTTGCCACTCTTATCAATGAGAATTAGAGTTGGATAGGCTCCAACTTTGAACCGCTTAACCAGATCACGGTGCTCGTCTCCATCCACCTTCACAGAGACAATCTCACGAGCAGCTTCCACCACGGCCTTCGCGGTGTAGACCCATTCATCCATAGATTTGCAAGGTCCACACCAGGATGTTTCGAAGTCAACGAAGAGGGGTTTGCCCTCTTTGCGAGCCCGCTTTTCAGCTTCAGCGAAATCGTGGCTAAAGCTGAGTGGCTTTTCGGCGCGAGGCGCTTCTCGATCCGGAGCTAGCGTATCTCGTTTTTGCGATTCTTCGGCTTCCGTTACGCCAGGGTTGAAACTCTCGAAGGAAAGCGTATGACCGTCCGCGTCAATTGCCGTTGGGCGATAAGCAACGCCATCAAGCCATGCGTGGTCTTCCAGATTTCGGCTCATGGCTTTGAGCAATCCCTCACGATCACGGGATAAGAACCAGGCATCGCGCTGATCAAAAATGCCATCCATGTTCGATTCAGTGATCAAAACCCAAGCAGGTTTGCCCCCGATTTGCACGGTCCCTTCGTGCCAACCACTGCGTGACCACCTCAATTGAGGCTGGGCAGTGGGTTCAGCGGGATCAAATACGAACCAGAAATTGAGTGGGTACGGGCGACTCTTGCCAGCGGCTTCCGGAATCGGGATCGACGACGGGCCAAAGCTTGACCACCATTTCTTGTTGCGCTCATTGGGAGTCGTTGTGAGAATCTCACTGTCATAGGGTTGCCCGTCACGATTGAGATCAACCCAAAGGTGGTCAAAGTAAGTTGCACCTTCGCCCTTGGTCAGTTTGACTTTGATTTTATTAGCGCTCTTGGGGCCCAGTGAGAACTCGCCAACAAGCGCCTTGTCTTCGGCCTTCAGACTAACAATTGCCCCCTTTGGGCTCCAACGCAGGCGCTCCTTGTCGTTCGGGAGTTTTGCTTCCAGAGTCGCCGTAATCGGCGTTTGCAAGCCTAAGGCGAGAGCAGCAAGGCATTGAATCATCCCGAAAGACTACCCTTTGGGATGCACTCGAACCGTTGACGCTGGGTACTTTGCAAGTTCACTTTGGGGCCGAATCGGCCTAGCAACGAAATTTCCGCCGCAGTTGGGGCAGATCCCCCTCATGTGATGCTCAACGCAGTCTGCGCAAAAGGTGCACTCAAAGGAGCATATTCTCGCATCTGGCGAATCTGGAGCGAGGTCGCGGTCGCACCGCTCGCAATTGGGCCGTAATTCAAGCATCTCTTGGTTGTACCTCCAACTTTGCGTCGTATAATCCTGTTGATGGCACTCGCCGAACGCCCAAACTTTGTTGTCCGAAGTTTGCCCTTAATGGGGACTCTCGGCTTTGCGTTGTCAGCCTACAACGTTTGGTACGCGCAGGCGGCTGCGTCCTGTACGCCCAGGGGTTGTTGCCTGTTTGGGGTGTATGAGTTTGCTTGGATGGGCGAAGGGCTTTGGGTTGCCCTAGCGCTGGGAATCTTGCTCCATCCGCGAAAGATGACAGGAGGCACGTTTTGGCGACAGGGGTTGGCGATTGGCATTGCAACTTGGGGCAGCCCGATTGTTGCCGGTTGGCTCTTCACTTAAGGCTCTTGGTAGCTACTGCAACAATAGCCGCTGGGTCGCCAACCTTGGCATCTTTGGGGCAAGCCAAACATTCGTTATGACGGAAGAAGACAGCGCTTGCTCTAACTCTCCAACCATCAACGTAACGAGTGATGTTTGCTGCAGGATTGTTTGCAATGATCGATCTTAACTCGTTACCCAATTTTTCGGCAACTTGCGTCTTTGCTGCGGTTTCATTTCCGGCAAACAACTGCGCGTTGCTACGACTTGAGCCAGACCGCCAGATGTCCTGCGGTCCAAAGTTTCCTCGTTTCGCAGGAAGAAATCCATCTTCCAAAAGGCTCGTCTCTTGAATCTTGGCTCGCATATCTAGGACTTTTCGTTGAACCTGGTCATATCTTTCGCGATCCGACTTGATTCCGTTGACGACGCCAAGCTGAGTGTGCTGAAATGGGCTGGGAACCCTCGTAATTCCGAACTTACCCTCACTAACGGCTACAAGGTCATTGAATAGCTCGTCGTACGCTGCGATAAGCTGATCTTCAGCAGTGACTGGTTTCGCCGTTTTTGCAGCCTGATTGCTCGCTCCAACCACTATTGCCACAGCAGAAACCGCCAAAATCATTTTCATATCAATTAGAAACGAAATTACTTTTATGGAAGGTTCCGTGAGTGCATGCGATTCATAATTCAATCGTGAATCCAAAACCGACCAACTGGCCTGATTTACCCTCCGATAACCCAATTCCTCTCCTCAATCGTCAGAAACTGACGGCCGAGAACATCCTCGCTGCCCGCGTATCTCTTGAGAAAGGATGCGTAGTGGCCCGGCACCAGCACGTGAGCGAGCAAGTCGCGCTGCAACTAAGTGGTCACACTCGCTGGCAAGTTGGCCCAGATGGGGAAGAGGAGACGTTCGATATGGTGGGGGAACAAGTGCTCCACCTGCCTTCAAATCTGCGTCACGGCGTGGTCGCGCTTGAAGATACCGTTATTCTTGACATCCTCAGCCCGCCCGGGGCAATGGGCGTGGATTCGCAAGAGAGTTAATCAAGCAACACCAACGACAAATGCCGTATAAAGGAAGCAATGAAGAGTGTTTTCCTAGTTCTCAGCTTGTTGGCGGTTTCTTCTTTTTCGCGGGCTCAAGAAGTGCCCAAACCGATTACAGAAGCCATCGCACGCGCCGACGCGGCCATCGCCCAGATTATTGCGATACCCGATTCCCAACGGACATTCGATAACACCCTGGGTTCGCTTGACGGAGTTAGCGCCCAACTTGATATCGATACCTCTCTCATCGTTTTTCAACAGTTTGTCTCAACCAATGCCGCCGAGCGAGAGGTAGCGCGCGCAGCTGACGAGGCCGTGAGTAACTGGGCAATCGAACTGGGGAAGAGGGAAGACCTCTACCGCGCAATAAGAGCCTATGCCGATACGAACCCTAAGCTACAGGGTGAGCAAAAGCGGCTGTTAGAGCACACGATGCGGGACTACAAACGAGACGGCATGATGCTGCCCGCCGCAACCAGAGAGCGAGCCAAGCAAATCGAAATCGAGCTAAATAAGCTGGGCATGGAGTTTCAGACCAACATCAGCGAGGACCTGACGGTCGTTCCGCTTTTCCCGAGCGAACTCAAAGGCGTGCCAAAGAGCGTGTTGGACCGACAAAAACAAGCGAACGGTCTGATCTTGTTGGGTCTGGATGGTCCTAGCTATGGCCCCGTTATGGACTATTGCGAGAATGCCCTAACGCGCCAAAAGTGTTCGATCAGCTACCGAAGACGTGGCGGGCAAAAGAATGTCGAAATCCTTGAAAAGCTCCTCAAGCTTCGAGCGGAGCTCGCCCACTTGCTTGGATACAAGAATACAGTGGACTACGAGATTGAGACCCGGATGGCGAAGAACTCGGAGACCGTTGCCAAGTTTTACAAGGACCTGACCCCTCTTGTGCGCAAGAAAGCGCTCGCCGACATGGCTGAACTCCTCGCACTCAAGCGCAAGCATGTTAAGGATCCCAAGGCGACCTTTAATCCGTGGGATTACGCGTTTTACAAGAACAAGCTGAAGAACGAGAAATATGCGGTTGACAGCGAGAAGATTGCTGAGTATTTCCCGATGGATCGTGTTGTTGACGGCCTTTTCAAGGTTGCTCAGGCCTCGTTTGGAATCACCATGAAGGACGTCACCAAACAGGCGGCTTCGCTAAATCTGCCGATTTGGCACTCCGATGTGAAGTTGTATGAGGTGAAAGATACGGCCAGTGGTGAGCTTTTGGGACACATGTACACCGATCTGTTCCCACGTGACAACAAGTATTCGCACGCCGCATGCTGGGGGCTTCGACCGCGAAAAGTGTGGCCAGATGGCACAGTCCAAAAACCGCTTGCCGCCCTGGTGTGTAACTTCACGAAGCCAACTGCGACTACGCCATCTTTGTTGCCTCATGATGAAGTTGAGACCTTCTTCCACGAGTTTGGGCATGGCCTACATCAACTGCTAACCGAGACGAGCTACGCTGGATTCTCCGGAACGGCTGTTGCGCGAGATTTCGTGGAAGCACCCTCCCAGATGCTGGAGAACTGGATTTGGTCACCAGTGGTATTGAAGTCGTTCGCAAAGCACTACAAAACGGGCCAGGTTTTGCCTGATAAGATGCTGGCCGGAATGCAGGCGGCTCGCACCTTTGGAAGCGGTATCGAAACGCAAGGTCAAATCTACTTGGGGGCGATGGATCAAGCCTTCCATACGGTCGCAAGCGGGGAAGTTGACACCACAAAGATGGCCAACCAGGTCTACGAGCGAACCACTTTGTACAAAGCTGTGCCGAACACCATGTTTCAAGCCTCATTTGGGCATTTAG
Source organism: Fimbriimonadaceae bacterium (assembly GCA_040081075.1). Lineage (GTDB taxonomy): Bacteria > Armatimonadota > Fimbriimonadia > Fimbriimonadales > Fimbriimonadaceae > JANJUB01. The sequence goes on from JBEBHJ010000037.1 coordinate 4,543, forward strand.
TTGGCTATCAGGGCGCCTATTACGGCTATCTTTGGTCGCTGGTTTACGCGCAGGACCTGTTCACGCGTTTCACTCAAAAGGGAGTTCTGAGCCCTGAAGCCGGAATGTATTATCGTAAGAAGATTCTGGCTCGAGGCGGTTCGATGGATGAAATGGAGATGTTACGCGACTACCTGGGTCGAGCCCCATCGCTTGATGCGTTCCTAGCTCATTTGGGCTTGAAGAAGTAGCCTCGCGAAGTTGTGCTCAAGTAGTGAGTACAATGCTCACATGCTGACCGCGCTTGTTGCAAGTCTTGGACTCGTTACGTTCGATTCCCTCGCGGCCCGCGTTCCGGTGGTCCTAGAAAAGCTTTCGCCCCTGGTAGGGCAGAAACTTGAGTGTGATTCTAGCTTTACAAACGAGGTTGTGGTCGTTCACGTAAAGGGGGTTGAACCGAGCGAACTGCTGGATACGTTCGCCTTTGCCAATGTTGGTATCTGGCGCAAGGAGAAGGAAGGCGACAAGATCAAGTTCGTACTAGCACCAGACCCCAAGCGGCGAGCCCAGCAAGAGAAGGAGTATCACCAGAAACGTGTGGCTAGTATTCAGCGGATTTTGGATACGTTCAAAGAGGAGTTGGCTCAGCCCTATTCGATTCAGACCTTGGAGAAGGCAATCCTCGAAGCTAAACCGATCGCAAGTCATGTGAACGACTATTACAAAACGGGACCCCAAGAAAGATTACAACCTTGTTCGCGCTTGGCGATGCGGGTATTGATTGGGTTGGGGGCGAAAAAACTCGAAACGATTGCTGATGGAAATCGCCTTGTCCTGTCGTCGGAGCCCACGCCGATGCAACAGCAGTTGTCCAACTCGGACGATCTAAGGGCCCAGTTCGACAAGGAACAAGATGTATTGATTGCCACTATGCAGGGAATGCCTCCTGAAAAGGTTTCTGCTTTCGCGAGTTTTACAGGATCAACCGGCCTGATCGGAACTGGCGCCCGTTTGGCTCATGTTGGACGCCTACTCGTAACTGTTTCAGACATTCTTGGACGATATCCGCGCGACCCTGTCTGGATTTCCATCAGCGAAGCGGGCGGGCGGCCCAAGATCGGCAGGTTTTTGCAAATGGGGATAGCCCCAACTCTGGCCCCCGAGTTGGAAGCGCGTGAGTTCGATAACATTGAGCTAAAACTGAATCGGTCTTCGACGCTAATGTTCACCGTAATCCGGAATAGTTACAATCAAGACGAAGACGTTCCAAGTGTTCTTCGGTCACGGCTTCTCGATCCGGTTGCGGAAGACCCGCTAATCCATTCTTCCGAACTTTACGGCCAGTTCGCTGAGGCGCAGGGGCGTAACCTTTTAGCCGTCATTAATGATAGCGCCTTTTCAAGGTTCTTGGACGGTTCGCAAGCGCTCAATGTGAGGGAGTTTCGCCAGAAATCTCAAGCAGGCATGGTACTCAACGAGTCTCCTGATTGGGTTGTCATGACGCCATCGTCTCCCGTCGAGGCGCGCCGAAATCGCGACAACCGGAGCACCATCCGGTCACTCTTCGAAAGTTTGTCGACCGGAGTCATCGGATCGGCAAAAGTGAGGTCCATCTACCTGCTCGAGAGACCCTTTGCGAATGCGCGAGGTTTAGGCGCTGTGCTTGCTCCTGCGCTATTCAGAAACATCCCATATCAACTGTTTCAGAAGGATGAAGACCTTCAAAGGCTATTCGGATCATTATCGGCTCGACAGGAGAGTGACCTTATTGCTGGCAAGTCGTTGGTGTATTCTGGTCTCACTAAAAAACAAAAAGAGATCATGAATCGCATCATCTTCGGCGAACTGTACGGTGGCGACGGTAGTACGCCCTCCCGTCCCGTTTTCAAATGGCAAGCCTACGGCGATGGCAATGGTAGCTTTGAACAGTTGAGAATCTCCGAAGACCCCTCTGATGTTCTGCTAAAGGGTATTCCAGAAAGTGCGGAGTTCGCGTTCTCGATATTCCAAAATGGACTCGACCTTGAACCTCGTCGTCAAGGCGAAATCACAAGTCATGGGTTCTCGTACAGGTCCCCTTACGACCCTTATTCTGGTCTCCAGGAGGTGGCTAGGGCTCGCTTCTTTGGTCAACATCCCGAGTTTGTAGAAGGAGCGATTTCGGAGGCACGCTTTCCGGACCGCTTTATTGCCCTCCAGAGATTGGATATTTCCATGCAATTGCAAATTGGCGCAGGAATTATTTTCCGCGGCTGGATTAGAGCCGCTGTGCCCATCTCGGCCCCGGTCAAGTTTGATGAGCTTCCCAAAAACTATCAGGATGCCGTCAATGCTGAAATTGAGAAGCTCAACCAACAACTCAAGGAAGGCGCGAAGTTTAGGTTCATCGTGCACCCAGTGCCGAAGCCGAAACCACCGCCCCCTATCCTCTCAGAGTCAAACTAGGTATAATGTAGCGTCCGCGAGGTTGCGGGGCTCGTGCCGAGCTTCGGTTTTCGCGGTTTATAAGGAGAATATCTATGGCACAAATTCGAGTTAGAATACGCCTCCGCGCGTACGATCACCGACTGATTGATCAGTCCGCTGAGAAAATTGTTGATACCGCCAAGCGGACCGGCGCGAGGCTTAGCGGCCCAATCCCCCTTCCCACCAACATCCGCAAGTTCTGTGTAATTCGCGGCCCTCACATCGACAAAGAGTCGATGGAGCATTTCGAGTTGCGAACCCACAATCGATTGATTGATATCCTCGAACCAACCAACAAAACGATTGATGCGTTGATGCGGCTGGACCTGCCCAGTGGTGTCGATATCGAAATCAAGAGTTAATACGGTCTTTGCGCGGTATTGGTTGGAAAGACTATTCTTCATATAGGTCTTTGCAACCTTTGCCGCGAACCTGCCGTGTATAATCTTTGTGCCTCGCGTTGAGGCCAGGAACAATCAAAAGTGCTAAAGCGATTTTTTCGATGGATAAAGGCCGTGTTTCATCGCGGTATGGACAATCTTGAAGACCCAGAAATCATGCTGGATCAGGCCCGACGCGATATGCAGGAAGCCATCATTGGCAATCGCGAAAAGGCCGTTCAAGCCATAACACAAAAGAACCGGTTACAAAACCTTTACGATTCTTCCGTGCAAAAGTCAGCCAAGCTCGAGCAGCAAGCAACGCTTGCCCTGCAACAAGGCAACCGCGACCTGGCCCGCCAGTTTATTCGCGAGAAGGCGAGTAACGATGCCACGATGGAGCAGCTCAAACCCTCGCTGGCAGCGGCTACGGCTGCGGTCGAATCCGTGAAGTTGGCTCTAAAGCGTCAAGAGGAAGAAGTTCGCAAGAAAACTGCCGAAGCGCTTGCGCTCAAGGCCCAGTGGAAGCAGGCCCAGATTCAAAATTCCATCTCCAAGGCTCTTGAGGGTCTGACTTTTGAGAATCAGATCGAGGGGTTTGGCGCGGCCGAAGAGAGAATCCGGGAAGCACAAAGCGAGGCAGCCGCAAGAACAGAAATGCTCGGTACTTCACTTCAAGGTCAAGTCATGCAAATGGAAGATCAAGCCATGGACTATGCGGCCGAAGCCGAACTTCAAAAGCTTGAACAGCGCCTAGGCATGGGAGCATCCACGGCAACGACAACTGAGGCCACGCAAACCGTTTCAGTCTCGGCAGGCGATGGAACAGTGGCTCCAACTGCACCCGAACCACTCGCAAGCGAAGTGGATCGCGAACTCGACGAACTCGAAAAGCGTTTAGGCGGCTAGGTAGCCAGGCTGAGTGCAATTCTGGGGGTTGCAGGCGCTAGTTCGCCCGTCAAAATGCCGTTGGTTTCTTCTTGCAAATTCACCATCACAAAGCTACGCCTAAGGCTAGGATCTCCGGCGAATCTCACGGTGAGGTAGTTGTCGGTTAGACCTTCTAGGACGCCATCGGGGCGATCCTTGCCCTCCACCAAAACTCGCATCGTGTCGCCTAGGAAACGGCGAGAGTGAGCGGTCGCAGTTCGGGCGGAAATGGCATTTAGAACCGTCGCGCGGCGATTCTTCTCTTGAACTTCTATTGGATCGCCATATTGATTAGCCGGAGTCCCGTCGCGGGGGCTGAACCGAAAGGCGTGAATCTTCAGAAACCCCACTTCCTCGCAAACGCGAACGGTGGACTCAAAACATTCGTCAGTTTCAGTTGGGAACCCAACCATGATGTCCGTGGTAATCGAAATCTCAGGAATGGCGCGTTTCAAATTGGCACATAGGGCGAGATAGTCCGCCTGGCGGTAGGGCCGATTCATTGCCGCCAAGACCGCATCATCGCCGGCTTGAAGCGGAATGTGAAGGTGGGGAACGATCTTGACCGCACTTTGTGCCTGCATCAGCTCAATCAGCCGGGGCGTCACTTGCCGCATCTCTATGCTGGAAATGCGGAGCCGAACATCGGCGAGATTTCGCTGTAAGAGCTCTAATAATCCTTCGAAGTCTGTTAGACCATCGCGGTAGGCGCCGATCAGAACGCCCGTAAGAATGATCTCTTTGTAGCCGCCCGCAACCATCGCCTGCGCTTCTTGAAGAACTTCCTTCGCCGGTCGAGAAACCATGCCCGGCCGCGTAAACGGGATCGAACAGTAGCTACACATCACGTTGCAGCCATCTTGGATCTTCAGAGTAGCCCGTGTCCGCCCATTATGTGAAAGCTTGACCAGATCTTGAGTTGGGCCGACGGCTTCGACGAGCGTGGGGAAGCTCTGACGGAAAAGTTTGTAAGTTTCGAGTTTTTGGGGGTTGGGCACAACCAAGTCGGCAAATTCAACCGATTCGCCACGGTTCAAGGAAAACTGAGAGGCACACCCGGTAACAACCACTTTGGCTTCCGGATTGAGTCGGGTGGCCCGGCGAATCGTGTAACGGCTCTTACTCTCAGCGATGCTCGTAACACTGCACGTGTTAATCACATAAACGTCCGCCTTAGATTCGAACGGCACGATTTCAAATCCTCCCTGAGCAAAGGACTCAAGGATTTTTTGGGTTTCGTATTGGTTGACTTTGCAACCTAGCGTTGTAAAGGCCGCTTTGGGCATCGTCAGTAATCCACCGGCCTCAAGTAAAACTCACCAATCGCGGTCGTGCTCAGCATCGCAACCGTCGGAAGGCGACGTTTCCAGTGCGTTGAGTTGACCTTCTTGGCAACAAGCTCCACATCATTGGTTGCAAACCCCAGGTCGATCAACTTTCCTTCGCTGTAGCCTTGTACCAGCTTATCCAGTATGAGATCGGCCCGATGATAGGTGATCCCGAAGTCCTTTTCGTCGGTTTGGCCCTTGATCAGATCGGCTGTCGCGGGTTTATCGACGATCTCGTTCGGAACGCCCAAATGGCGCGCAAGCTGCCAAACTTGAGTCTTGAAAAGATCGCCGAGAGGGTTGATTGGTGGTGCGTCGTCGGCGTGCCAAGTGTAATAACCGAAAAGTCGCTCGCTCTTGTTGCCCGTTCCGATTGGAAGCCCGTGGAGCTTGGCCGATTGGTCAAACAGCGCAATCATGCGACAGCGCGCGCACACATTACCGATCCGAGTTGCGTTGGCTTCGGGTTCATGGGATAGATATCCGTCAACCATCGCTGTAATCTCCAGAGTTTCGCAGTTGATCTTCGTCGCATCTACAACGAGTTGGGCATGGTCTAGACTCTCCTGCGAGCTAATCTTGTAGGGCAACCGGAAGGCAAAGACATTTTCTGGCCCAAAAGCTTTTGCACACAGGTACGCGACGACGGCCGAATCGACTCCTCCCGAGAGCCCAATAATGGCCTTATCAATCTTTCGCACACGGATGCATTCGTCTTGAAGAAACCTCACAAGCCAATTTGAAAGGAGCTCGCCATCAATTCGAAGCGCATCCTCCGAGGGTTTTGAACTTACCGCACGCGAAATCGTCATGTTGCCTTAATTCTGACAGCATCTTAACGCGGTAACCTATCGGCTTCCCCAATGGAGCATCAAAAGGTCTTCGTAATTGACTTTGGCGGACAATACACGCAGCTGATTGTCCGACGCATTCGCGAACTAGGCGTCTACAGTGAAATGATTCCGTGGACCACGGCTTTCGCTCGGATCACCGATGAGAAGCCGGACGCAGTTGTGCTTTCCGGAGGGCCGAAGTCGGTCCTCGAAGAAGGCGCCCCGACCATTGATTTCTCGGTTTTAGAGGGCATTCCCGTTTTGGGAATCTGTTATGGAATGCAGCTCATGGCCCATAACTTGGGTGGCCAGGTTCATAAAGCTCAGGGCGGCGAATACGGATTTGCTACCATCACGGCTCCCACTGGATTGTTGGAAGGCGTCGAGAGCTCGCAGGTGTGGATGTCGCACTTCGACCAGGTCGGAGCCGTTCCCCCGGGGTTTGAAGTTACAGCGATCACCGATGTCTGCCCCATCGCCGCCATGGAGAATGGCACGGATCGATTTGCCGTTCAGTTCCACGTTGAAGTAACCCACACTCCCGCAGGCAAGGAAATCTTGCGGCGATTCTTGTTTGAAAAATGCAAGCTGAGAGGCGATTGGACCAGCGAAAGTTTCATCGGTGATCAAGTTCGGCTCATTCGCGAAAAGGTTGGTGAGGGGAAGGTTCTCTGCGCCGTTTCCGGTGGCGTGGATTCATCGGTCATGGCGGCACTACTCATTAAGGCGATCGGTGATCAAGCCGTCTGCGTTTTTGTGGATCACGGCCTGATGCGAAAAGGCGAAGCCAAGCAAGTCATCGAGACCTTCCGCGATCATTTCGGCGCGAACCTTCATGCCTTCTATGAGCACGATCGCTTCTTCGGTGCCCTCAGCGGTCTGACCGACCCTGAAGCCAAGCGTAAAGCCATCGGCGAGAACTTCGTGCGCGTATTCGAGGATCATGCCGGCGAGCTTCAAGGTTGCGACTTCTTGGCCCAAGGCACTTTGTATCCCGATGTGATCGAATCAGGCTCACCCACCGCGGCGAAGATCAAAACCCACCATAACGTCGGCGGATTACCCGATTGGATGCAACTCAAACTCATCGAGCCGCTTCGTTGGCTCTTTAAGGATGAGGTTAGGGAAGTGGGCCGAAAGCTTGGTTTGCCCGACGATATGGTAGATCGAGAGCCCTTTCCTGGCCCGGGGTTAGGCGTTCGAATCATCGGCGAAGTGACCCCGGAACGGGTGCAAATCGTTCAAGATGCCGATTACATCTTTCGCTCCGAACTCCGCTCCCGCGGTTTGCACAAGGGGATTTGGCAAAGCTATGCGGCCCTGCTAGATGTGCGCAGCGTCGGTGTAATGGGCGACGAGCGAACCTACGAGCACCCAATCGTGCTTCGGGCCGTCCAAAGCGAAGACGCGATGACCGCTCGGGCCGTGAATATCCCTTTCGAGGTCTTAGAACTCGTGGCGGGAAGGATTGTGAACGAAGTCAAAGGCGTAAACCGTGTGTTCTACGATCTCACAAGCAAGCCTCCCGCAACGATTGAGTTAGAGTGAACAAACGGCTAGCTCGTAGTTCAACCCCATCAAATCAAACGGCTTGGCCCGGGCCGGCGTCTCACATAGATGGGACATAGCAACAATCAGAGTATTGCAATTCTCCTTGGCGCCCTGTTTCTTGTTGTTTGCGTGGTAACAAGCAAACTCTCTTCGCGGCTCGGAGTACCCGCCTTGGTGCTTTTTGTTGCAGTTGGGATGCTGGCCGGCAGCGAAGGACCGGGTGGCATTGAGTTCGCCAACTTCGCCTTAACCAAACAGGTCGGCATGATCCTTCTCGGCTTCATCCTGTTCGCCGGAGGACTCGACACAGACTGGAAGACGCTGAGGCCAGTTGTGTGGCACGGATTGGCTCTTTCTACCGTCGGAGTTCTGTGTACAACCGCAATGATCGGCGCCTTTGCCCACTACCTTCTTGGGCTCGATGTTGTGGAAGCACTCCTCCTCGGCGCAATCGTTTCATCAACCGATGCAGCCGCAATATTTAGTAGCCTCAGAAGCAAGGGATTCAGTCTCAAGCATCAACTTGCCCCCATCGTAGAAATAGAGTCGGGAACCAATGATCCCGTTGCGGTCATGCTCACTGCAACGCTGACCGAGCTCTCCATTAACAAGAACGCCTCCCTCACCGCCGCCCTTCCTTCTCTCATTTTGCAAATGCCAATCGGGCTACTGGTTGGAATTGCAGTGGGGAAGGCAACCGTTTGGGCCATCAATAGGATTCGGTTGGAGTACGATGGCCTCTACTCAGTTCTCACGATTGCTTCCGCTGCCGCCACCTTTGGGCTCGCGCCTCTCCTTGGAGGCAACGAATTTATCGCGGTTTATGCTTCTGGTGTCGTTATGGGCAGCAGCGTGTTTGTCCACAAGGTTAGTCTCGTCCAATTCCATGATGGCATCGCGTGGCTCTTGCAAATTGTCGTCTTCCTATCGTTGGGGTTATTGGTGTTTCCATCCCAAGTCTTGCCAACCATCGGCGCAGGAACAGCGTTTGCGGCCTTTCTCATCTTCGTTGCCCGGCCCGTTGCCGTAGCCCTCGCTCTCTCATTTAGCCACCTGTCGATCTCTACCAAGGCGTTTGTGGCTTGGGCGGGCCTTCGCGGCGCATTTCCCATCATTCTGGGCACGTTTCCGGTCCTGGCCGGGTTGCCCAGCGGCCACTTTATCTTCAATCTTGTGTTTTTTGTCGTCATGGTGTCCGTGCTCATCCAGGGAACAACCCTTCGCCATGTCGCTCGATGGCTCAAAGTCGTATCCGAACCAACCAAAGAGGCCGAAATGCCCGGCGTGAGCACGTCGGATATGCTTGAGGTGACCATTGCCCCAAACTCCCCCGCTCTAGGCAAGCAAGTTGTTGAGCTTGGACTCCCAGCCACCGCCCTCATCGTGCTGCTTCGCCGAGGCAGCGAAAACTTCATTCCCAGGGGTTCGACTGTGTTGGAATCTGGAGACGTGCTTGTGGTTGCTACGCGAAAAGAAGATGACGACGAGCTCAGGGTGCTCCTTTCCGGCCCGAGCGAACTGTAGCCACTGGCCTGGAGCCCAAAGTCAGTACCCACCACGCCCCCAAAAACCAGGACCCCCCTTCTGGCCTACTACTACTGGCCTACTACTGGCCTACTAACATTTTTCAACCCGAGCGCACAAAGACAACAAAAAAACCCTAAAGATACTATGAAACAAACCTATATAAACTGTGTAGACTCTCTCTTTCGAGAAATCTAGTGTCTACAAAGGAGAAAGACAATAGCAAAAGCCGAACTATCAGTTCTGTTAGATGACCTTCGCGGCAAAGCCGGGAACGTTGTCTTCGCTGGGTCTAGAGATGGCGTTATCGTAAAGAAACGCTCAATTCCGAAAAATCCGCGCACACCTGCTCAAATGGCCGTGCGCGAGAGCCTAAGAAGGGCCTCACAAACCTTCAAAGGCTTCACCCCAACCCAAGTCCAGGCGTGGAGTAACTACGCCGGAGGCGTCGTCCACCATAATCCGGTGAACGGCGTGGCCTATAGCCCGACCGCCTTAAACGCGTTCACAACTTTGGCCACAAAGCTGCTTCAAATCAATCCGTCTGGAACGATTCCAAGCACGCCTCCGACAACCGCGTTCGCGGGAGATACGATCACAATCAGTGTGGTTGCCAGCGCCGGGACTCTGACCTTCAGCGCGAGCAAAGCCAATGCCGCTAATGTAACGACGGAGATTCTTCTCCAACCGTTGAAGAGCGCCAACCGCAAGCCCTCGCTCAAAGAGATGCGCCACAAAGCGTTCCAAGCGTTCGCTACGGGCAGCCTTTCTTTGCCGATTACGGTACCGCCCGGTTACTACGCCGCCGCGTACCGTTTTGTGAACACGTTAACGGGTCAAACCACCCTTCCGGTGATGTTAGCCGTCAACCAAGTAACCCTCGCGCTCGAAGAAGGCGGAAGCAAATCCGCCCGAAAAGTGGCATAGGCATCCTGCCTGTGCGTGCCTAGGGCGTCATCGCCCTAGGCCAACCCCAAAGCCGCCCGCATCTTGTGCCAACTCTCCGAACGCCCCTCTTCGCGCTCAATGAAGTCCAGCAACCACTTAACCGTTCCGTAATCACCGACCTGCCGAGCCGCATCAAACAATGAGAATGAGCTCGGCCTCCATTCAGGTGCATACTTTTTCTTTTAACATTTGCGAACGATTTTTGCTCGCTATGCGTTCAGTTATCTAGAGGTAAAAGAGACAGGACCAATGTTAAGCGCCATTGCTGCCGGACATGTTCACACTCCCCGAAATGTGGGTCCTCTAGAAGGTGCCACCCACTACGGCCAATCCGGCATCCCCGGCGAGGGCCCGTACATCCAGTTGTGGTTTAAGATTTCACGTCCTCCCCTGCCAGGGGAGGACCTTCGCCAACTCCGGTTGTGCGAAGCGGAGGGGTTAAGAATTTTCCCCCTCGCCCCTCCGGTCACGGATCCCGCCGAGAGCAGTGAGGGAAACGTAGTCGGGAGGGAGAAGGGGTTAGGCCAGAGCGAAAGCGGAGACTCCGAGAAGCGGAGGGGTGAGGGGGCGTTCCTCCCGTGCAGCGAAGCCCGAACCTCCGAACTTCCCCCGAACGCACCCAAGATAGAGGATGCCGCCTACCGCTCCAACGGCTGTTTCGCCAGCATCGCCAGCGCCAGCGTGGTCGCCGAAATGCTCAAGGGCCGAACCGTCGAGCAAGCCCTCAGTCTCGAACCCCAAGATGTCAACGTCCTCTGCGGTGGCCTGCCCGAAGGCAAAGGCTACTGCGCCGAAATGGCCGTCGAAGCCATCCAAAACGCCCTACTCCCCCAAAAGGAGGAAGCGTAGCCGCACCTTGCAAAGCAACGTGCGAGAAAGCGAAGCACCGAACTTCCCCCCGACTATCCCGAACTCAACCAAGAAAGAAAGTGAAACAAAATGGCACAAGAAATAGGATCAAACCCCTCATGTCTGCCCTTTAGAAAAGGGCGCACCGGCCCCGCGTCTCCCGGTGGTTGTGAATCCGGCGGCTGTGGCGGCGGTGGAACCAGTTGCGGAAGCGGCATGGGTGCATGCTCGTTTGTCGCCAAGGCAAGTTTCCCCACCCTCACGAGCCCGAGTCAACAAAACGACCGGGTTACCTCGCAACCCGTTTGCACACCAAGTTAGGAGAAAGATTATGGCAATGTCAGCAAGAGTTTCAAATATCGGTGGTCGAATCGTTGGAGAGAAGCGTAACGGAAGTTACCGTTCGCACCAACACGATGCCCTGGGCAACACTATCGCCCTGATTAACGATGCCGGAGTCGTAACCGACACCTACACCTTCTGGCCCTATGGAGAACTAAGAACCTCCACCGGAACCACCACAAACCCATTCAAGTTCTGCGGAGCTTGGGGGTATTACACGGACACCACGGGCAGAACGTATGTGCGAGCGAGAACCCTGAGACCGGGATTGTGCCGGTGGATGACCGTCGATCCGCTGTGGCCATTTAGATTGCCTTATACCTATGTTGCAGCAAGTCCGGCATCAAGATCAGATAGGTTTGGCCTCGATCAAGACCCAATGCCAGGCAAAGATGTTTGCTTTTCAGGCCCACCTAAAATCGAAGTGCGCCATAAGTTTGAGGATTGCTCCGAGCCTGCAGACGATGGAGAGTATGCCGTTAGGATTGGCCTTGACATTAAGGCAACGTGCAAGTTCCATTCGTTCGGATCCTACTGGCATAGAACTCAATATGATATTCCTCAATGGGTAACTACGACGACGAACGGGATCGCCAATCCCACCAGGATGGATGGGAATCTCTGGTTCAACTGTCGGAACGCCAAGCCAAACCGCGTCGAAAGGGGCTGCAATAGAATTGGGATTTGTACGGTCGAAACGTGGGGCGTGGACTCACCGGGTTCGCTTGCTGATCCCCCGATCAATCAGCCCCAGTATCCAAGAGATTGCTCAGCGTACGAGCCTTGGACAGTTCGCACTAGGCGACCAATCGGCTATTCGCTAAGCGCGGACTTTGAAACATGCTGCAGTTGCTACCCGGTCGACTACTATTCCAAAAAGGCTCCTCAAACGCCACTGCAGGACTTGAAGAAGAATTGCACAAGGTGGCGCATGTCGTTTAGCTTTACTGGGCCGGGTAAGTGCCCGGTCAATTTTGAACTCTTACCCTAAATGATATGTTTGTGATTACCCTAGCCCTGGCTACCATATTTCCAAAAACACTTCCCCAACTCGGGCCAATGCCGACGGCGACAAGTTTTACAAGCACGTTTGAATATGCAAACTGCGATGTTGTATTCAATAACGAGCGCCAATACCGGACTTGGGATCCAAGTATGTTCATCGTTTATCATTTTGTAGACTACGTGCCCGTTGAGTGGGAGACCAAACATCGCATTCAATCCAGCAGCAAGCCGCACGCCGACAAAGTGATTGGAGTAGCTCTTGAATACTTCAAATCAAACGACGTGCACCGATCTGAGCCCAGAACGCCGTCCGGCGCCAAGTTCGAGTTTCAACGGGGGCTTTGCCGATTGGTTAGTGCACGGTTTCCTGTGGCCGCCGCAACGTGCAGCCCCGAGGAGTACTTGAAGCTTGCTCAGAACTCGTTTCGACGGGGCGTACGTGCCCGACCGCAAGGCAAGGTTGAAGAGTTGCCGTTTGATATGTTGTGCCGGCTTGGGCTTGTCGCAACGGCAAAGACGCCGAAGAAAGCCGCAGAGGAAGCCCAAGCCCTCGTTCGCTTTTGCACTAAGACCGACGCTTGGGTTGCGGCTCGCGCACTGATGCTTGCGAGCGAGCGGTTCTACCAAGCGGGGGACCACAAGCAGGCTCGTGCTTTAGCCTCCCAGGCGATTCAAAGCTATTCCAGCTTAAGTTCCTGGGGCAGCCTGTTGCAGGCCCAATTCCTCGCTGGGTCGTCGCCACCAAAATCTCAAGTCAAGATCAGGAGACAAAAATGAACAGCTCAAACGGCATACCTTTAGTCCGAACCGCAAAGGTTCCTTGCCTCGAGCCGGAGTCTCATGTGGCTCCTATGGTAGCAGAGGCGGTGGCTATGGGAACGCCCCCGGCCTATGCTCCTATGGCGCCGCTAACCCGGTTCCCAAGCCTACCGATCGCACCCAGCAGATTAATAAAGCAATAGCGGCCCCAACTTGTACGACCGCGTAACCAAGAACTCGCCATGATCAATATTTCCCAAACCGAAAAACTTCGCCCATCTTGTGAAGCCGTACACGGCGGATCATCCTATCCGACCGCCGAAATGCATCCTCATCGGCCCACGCCGAATATGCAAACGGGTGAGTTGTTCTTTGACCCTGAAGTCTGCCTGATGGCGAAGGGGTTTAACACCGAGATCTCGCTGTTCTATGCCAGCAGTGAAACCACTCAATCCGAGTTTGGCGTCGGCCGCTCGGCCAGCACCCGTGGTTACGTAACGGATGTTGGCTCGGGCGAGCCCATCATTACACGTGGCGATTGGTCCCAACAGTTCTTTTTCGCGGTCGGAAGTTCTGGTGGAATCACCACATACCTCGCTTCCACCAATACCGGCAACCTGACGACTCTGACGTTCGATACGGGCACAAGCGAGTACACCGAGTATTTCGCTGATGGTTACAAGCTCATCTACAAGAACCAAACCGGCGCGGGCACAAAGAGCGAGATTGCCCGAGTTGAAGACCCCAATGGCGTGAAGCAAACCTACACCTATGGAACCGGCGTCGAAGCTGGCCTTCTAAAGACGATCACCGTTCCGGGCGGCCAAGTGGTCACGCTAAACTACACTCCTGGCCCCACCGTGAGCCTCGTCGAGAGCATCCAAGATTGGAGCAACCGGCGCTGGACCATGCAATACGACGTTCAGGGCTTCCTCACCACCTACATGAGCCCGCTGGGATGCATCACCAAGTATGGTTACAGCCTGGCCGGAGCCGGGGCGGGCAACACCATGATCCACACTATCGAGGATCCGCGCGGGTTTGTCACCACGTATATGTATGACACCGCCCGCCGCGTCGTCAGCATGGCCGCCGGTACCGCTGTTTGGAACTACGCCTTTACCGCGCCGGGTATGGTGAACAAGAACGTTACAACCAGCCCATCGGGAGCCCTGACCACCTACACCTTTGACGGTTCTGGCAACCTCAGCACGGTGGATTGGCCGGTGGGATATCGCTCTACCTACACCTATAACACGAACAAACTCCTCGTAAAAGAAGAGATTCCTTCGGGAACCACCATGAGCGTGGCTTACACCACTCTCACCGCCGCTGGAATCTGGCTGATGACCCGCAGCGACGACCCGCTGGGGAACCGCACCACCATGGCCTACGATACGTCGGGGAACCTCACCACCCTCACCCAGGCTAACGGTGCAGTCTCAACCTACGGCTACGCCACCCCCAGTAACCACCTGCGTACTCGCAGCACCGATCCGCTGGGCCGCGTAACCACGATGAACTACAACAGCGATGGCCTCATCGTCAGCATCACCGATTCGCGCGGGCTCGTGACGACGATGAACTATGACAGCCTTGGCAACGTCGTCAGCCTGCAAAACAGCGATGGCGGCATCGTCACCTACACCTTCGATAGCCTGAACCGGCTGGAAACCATGACCGATCCGCTGGGGCGCAAGACCACCTATGCCTACGATAACGGCGATAATATCACCGCCATCACCAACCCCCTTGGCCAAACCACCACCCAAATCTATGATGGTTGCCTGCTCCAAGCTGTGGTCGACCCGCTTGGCAACCGAACCACCTACACGTACAACCGTTTCCAAAGAGTCGCCACCATCAAAGATGCGCTGGGCAACGTCACCACCAACACCTATGATTCCGAAGGCTACTTGGTGAGCGTGACCGACGCCCTGAACAACACCAGCCAGATCATCTATAACGCCGCCAAACAAAAGCTCGCCGATGTTGATGCCCTGGGCAACCGCACCACCTACGCCTACGATTCCTCGAACCGCCTGGTAAGCGTGCTTGATGCAAGGCTGAACGTCACCACCAACATCTACAACGCCCGCGACCTCATCGCCACCCAAGATGCTTTGGGTAAGTTGACGACTTACGCTTTTGACAGCGTTGGTCGAAGGGTTTCAGTGGTGAATGCGCTTGGCTTCATCACGACCACGAACTACGATCTTGCTGGGCAAGTGGTGAGCACGATGGATGCGCTGGGGAATGTGACGACGTATCAATACGACCTTGCCGGGAACCAGACGACGATGACGGACGCTTTGGGAAGATTCCATACGAATGTATATTCGAGCAACTCTAACCGCCTGAGCGCCGTAGTTAATCCTATGGGTCAAAGAACGACCTACACCACCGATCTCGCCGGTCAGCAAGTAAGCATCACCGATGCTCGCGGGAACTTGATGGCCCAGATGGGCTACGACGCGGCTGGGCGGCAGATTTGGATCAAGAACGCGCTTGGCAACATTACCACCACGGCTTATGACGCAGCGGGAAGAACCGCCACGATCATTGATCCGAACGGGAACATCAAGACCACAACCTACGACGCGGTGAACCGCCTAGTGAGCATACTTTACAACGATGCCACTCAAGTAACTTACGCTTACGACGTAGTCGGGCGTCTTACGACGATGCAAGACAGCACCGGAACGACAACTTACGCGTTTGACGCCAACGGTCGCCAAACCGGCAAGACGGACCCCGGTTCGCTGGTTCAGGCGTACACCTGGGATGCGGTTGGAAACCGAACGGTCCTAGTTGATCCTGACGCGGGAAGATTCACTTCAACCTACGATGCCAGGAACATGCTTGCGACGATCATTGATCCCGATGGAAAGGTGATTACTCAGCAATATGACGCCGTCGGTCAAAAGACCACGATGATTGATGCCAACGCAATTACTCAGAAGTATGAGTTCGACAAGGTTGGAAGAATGACCACCCAAGTCGGGGTCAAGGCGGGCGTGAATATCGTGACCTACGTGGACACCTACGACGCTGTTGGCCGGAAGACCAAACAAAGCAAAGATGGAACGGTAACGACGTATTCCTACGACGATGCTGATAGACTGACTGGTCAACAACTCACCGGTGCTTTTGCCACATTCACAATGGATGCGGTGGGCAATGTAACGGTAAAGACTCAACAAGGCACGAGTCCGCTGACCATGGTTTACGATGCGGCTGACCGGATCACGACAATGCAGCAGGCGACAGTAAGGACGACCTACACCCACGACAACAACGGCAACATGACCGTTGAACAAGTAAGCGCCACTAGGACGACTTACACGTTCGACCGCGAAAACAGACTCACTGCGACGAACACAAACGGGACTCGCTCGACGAGCACTTATTCGGCCGATGGCCTTCGGCGAACGCTTAACCAGGGCGGTGTTCTCACCACGATGGTTTGGGATGGCAGCAACTACCTAGGAGAAATCTAATCATGGCAATGAAAGCAAGATACACAACGATAGACGGCCAGATCATCGCCGAGAAGCGGGGAGGAACCCGCCGCTTCTACGGGGCCGACCCGCTTGGTTCGGTGGTTGCCCTCTACGATGCTACCGGAACGGTGACTGACACGTTTGCCTACTGGCCGTATGGCGAGATTAGGACTTCGACTGGGTCCAGCACGCTGAACTTCAAGTTCTGCGGCACGTGGGGATATTACTCCGATGCCACGGGAAGGCTATATGTCAGAGCAAGGGTCTACAGGGACAAGATCGCAAGATGGCAAACACTTGACCCGCTGTGGCCCGGACAGTCCTCGTCTCGGTATTGTAATGGAACTCCGGTGAGGGCAGTCGATTCTACGGGACTCTACCCTTGGAACGTTATCGGGCCCAAAGGCGGATGCCCAGTCGTTGGCGGTATGGTAAGAAAGTGCTGTATCGGCTTCTTTTGGTGCGGTCACCTGGAATGCCATGGAGCAGGCGACTACTGGTGTCCAAACACTTCGAATTCAGACTGCCAAAAGTGCGCGAAGGGGCTTGGCTTAACGGTCAAGTCCTACTGCAAAACGGCTCAAGCGTGGCTGGAACGAGAGCCAGGAGCTCCGGGGCCGACCGGAATGTCGTGCATTTGGAATTATAGCGGTGAAGCCGAAAAAATGGCCGGACGCATCTGTGGGCGTGAGGGCAGTTGGCCAGGCTGGGATAAGTGCATGCATTGTTGGACATCCTGTTTTCTCGCTGGATTCTGTGGAAAAGGAGTTGCCCTATACGCTGGATGGTGCAGGGAATGGAGGCAACTAAACAAGTGCGCTGGTTTTTCGACTGCCGATCATGAAGCGAACAAAGATGGAGTGAACTGCAATTGTACAAAGTACATGCCCTAAGCTTGCAAAGGCAAATTGTGGTTGGATTTGCGGTTATTGGCGGAGCGGCGGCATGCGGGTGCGCAGGCACAAGTGCTTCTGATCGTGCTGAGGCTACACTTTACCGGGCTATGTGCTCAAGTGGCATCTCCCGCAAATTGCCACATCCATTTCGATTGACAGAAGTAAAAGATCAGTCCGACTACGACACAAGGCTGTTGTTTGCCAACGTTGAGTTTCGTCCAATTCTGACGACTTTCGAGCGCCGCATATTGCAGGCTGATATTGCCGCACTTAATAAGCTCTCGGAATCACTGACGCTAGAAATTGGCAAAGACGGGCGGTGCATTGTGAGGTTTCAGTATTAAGGGTGTGCGACATGGCTAGTTTTATGGGTTATGCTCAAGACCGAAGTAGCGGAACAACCCATGAACTACGCCGCCGTTGGACAGATGGTGAACAGCATCACTCCACTTGGCAGTAATCTACCTACGTGTTTGACGCCGTGGGTCGACAAGTCACGATGATTGATCCGATGGGGAACTCGAGCCAGAGCATCTTTGATGCCGCCGGACGGCTTTCGGTGAGCATTGATCCGCTTCTTAAGCGAACAACTTACTCGCACGACGCGGTTGGAAACACCGTAACCGTGATGGATGCAAGAGGAAATGTAACAACAAGCGTCTATGATGCCGTCAATAGATTACAGGCAAGCGTGGATCAACTTGGAAACCGAACGACGTATACCTTCGACGCGGTGGGTAACAACACCGTGATCAAGGATGCGCGTAACGGCCTGATCACGATGAGCTATTCGGCCCGGAACGAGATGGTGAGCATCGTGGACCAGATCGGCAACATCACCACCTATACGTTTGGAAGCCTAGGCCAAAGAGCCACCCGCCAGTTCCCGCTAACGGATATCACCACGTACACCTACGACGCCCTCCAGCGCCTGGTGACGATCCAATACAACGGTGGAACCCTCGTAACCTACGGCTACGACGCCCTAGGGAACCGAACCACCATGCAAGACAGCACGGGAACGACGACTTACACGTTCGACGCCCTATCCCGGCTAACCGGCAAAACCGACCCAGGAACCCTAGTTCAGGCGTACACGTTTGACGCGGTGGGTCAAAGAACCAAACTCGTTGATCCTGATGGGGGAGTTCGAACCTGGACCTATGATAACGATGGCAACCAAACCCTAGCCATTGACCCGGCTGGCAAGCGAACAACCTTCGAGTTTGACATTGCTTCGCGTCTTACCACAGTCACGGACCATTCGGGCGACGTGGAAGCTTTCAGCTACGACGCAAACAGCCAACTCACAACTCAGGTGAGAACTCTGGCCGGAACCAAGACCACGATGATAGATGGCTACGATGCCGTTGGCAACCGGGTGACTCGTAACACGGATGGAGCCTTGACCACATGGGTATACGATGCGGCAAACCGGCTCACAAACCAACAGTTGGCTAGTGCGTTCACCACGTTCACGATGGATGAAGTTGGAAACGTCACGGTGAAGAACCAGCAGGGCTCAACGCGTTATACGATGACGTACAACGCCGCTCAGCAGCTAACCACAATGCTCCAAGGCACAAACCGCACGACCTTCACGTTTGACTTGAACGGCAACTTAACTCTGGAATGGCTTTCAACGACTCGAACGACCTACACCTTCGACAAAGAAAACCGTCTAACCGGTCAGCAGGTCGGCGCGACTCAGAAATGGACTTACACCTTCGATGGCGACGGCCAGCGACGGACGGCCCACGACAACGGCGGAACCTTACGGACTATGATTTGGGACGGCACGGATTATCTGGGAGAAGTATAAGAAATGGCAATGTCAATGAGAGTAACGAATATAGGTGGGCGAGTAATCGCCACGAAGCGAGCTGGGGTGAGGAGTTATCACCAACACGATGCCCTGGGCAACACCATCGCCCTCATCAACGACTCTGGAGTCGTAACCGACACCTACACCTACTGGCCCTACGGAGAACTAAGAACGTCAACCGGAACCACAACAAATCCCTTCAAGTTCTGTGGAGCTTGGGGGTATTACACGGATACAACCGGCAGAACGTACGTCAGAGCGAGAACAGTTAGACCTGGTTTGTGTCGATGGATGACGGTTGACCGATTCTGGCCAATCCAAAAGCCATACAACTTTGTTGGGAACAATCCTCTCGGGTTTGTCGATCCTTCAGGACTAAGCCGAATCGACCTTACTATGAATGCTTTCATTAACTCCGATACGCATGGAAAGTATCTGAGCCTCAAGCCATGGGCTCGATTCTTTAATTCCGTTATTCCAGCTGGAATGATCGGAGACTTGGCTTCAGCAACTGACCGCGCGCCGTTCGACCGCAAGGGCACGAATCGAGGCAGGGCAGATTTTTCAATTGATTCACTTGGAATTGGATATGGGGCTCCCTCATTGAAAACTTGGGTGGGCGTCACAGAGGTGTTTTTGCATGCAATAGGGTTGGGCTATCTGCCGATTTACCAAAACCACGGCCATATGTACACGATGTATAATCGGTCGGGTTTCGAACCTTGCAAACACTCATGGATCAGGATTCAACAGCGTTGGTGTGCGGCTCTAGTGCCAAATGCAAGTGCATTGTGCATAGACTGGAGTGTCACTGTGGTTTTCTCAATCGAAGGCCAAAATAGTGTAGGCATTACTGTAAAGGATTGGCTGCTCGATAAGTTTCCAGATGCTGACTCCTGGATATATGTTAACAAGAAGTTTGTTAAGAATTGGTTTCACATACCTCACAAGGTTACCGAAGCCATGGGGCATCCCTTCGTTGGGCTAGCCCTAATGGATAAGGCAGGCCCTTACAAAACGTCAGTTGAAGCACCGACACCGCCTGAGTGTTGCAAGAGGAGCACCTAAAATGATTATTGCTGCATTGCTTGTCCAAGCGTTAGCAGAGCCCCTACATTTGGTTAGTGTGAATTCTCAGCTTTTCTTTATCGACTCAAACCGTGGGCTATGTCGACTTGAGGGATCAGGCGTGCATGGGCAAGTTGGGCCAACTCAACGACCGCAAGGAAGAATGGGTGTCGTTAACGGTCGTATCGTCTTGGCCGCTTTTGGAGGGGTCAACGAATTTGATACCAAAACAACTAAAGGAAAGCACACGCCCTTGCCGCTCAGCTCGTTTCAAACGCCATGGGGGTGCTCGCGCGATGGTCAGTACTTGGTTTATACAAACGGTAAAGGCAAATCCCGCATTTTTTACAGAAAAGGCGCAAAATGGTCAAAATTTCGAGATATTAACTTTGAGCCCTTTCCAATGGGCCTTGAAACTCGTCGACCAGGCGGATGTTACGCAATCGGTTTCTCTGCAGGAAGACCGCGCCTAGTGCGCATTACGCGCGAAGGCTTGAGGGGCTCCTGGCCAAAAGACTTTTCTCGTGGCCTTGTGAAAGATTTTCTGGTGCGCTCAGACTCTACTTGGCTCCTAGCATATGAGACCGAGGAAGGAACAAAAATCTTACATATTGACGAGGCTGGAACAAGAGCTCTCGGAACTGTGATTTTGCAAGGCTTTACTGGCGTCAGAATCGCCGAGAACGGAAATGGCCACATTGCCGTCCTGAGCCCTTGGGGACATTTCGCGATTGTAGCACTGAATGGTCGTCGCAGTGCAAGTGGAACGTTGACGTTAAAGACTGCCTTGGAACTGGATTCCGACAGGTATCGAAGAGCAGTTCTCTGTTGGCAGTCACGAACCAGTCTTCTGGTAATGAGCCCAAGCGGTTTTGGATCGCTGTCGGCGTTGGGGAAATCATCCGATTGGCGTAAATTTTGAAGCTAGTGTCTAAAGTCTTTATTGGGAGAATGTAATATGGCAATGTCAATGAGAGTTTCGAACATGGGTGGGCGAGTTATCGCTACCAAGCGCGCTGGGGTCAGGAGTTATCACCAACACGACGCCCTGGGAAACACCATCGCCCTCATCAACGACTCTGGAGTCGTAACCGACACCTACACCTACTGGCCCTACGGAGAACTAAGAACCTCTACGGGCTCCACCACAAACCCCTTCAAGTTCTGCGGAGCTTGGGGGTATTACACCGATACCACTGGGCGGACATATGTGAGGGCGAGAACGCTACGGCCCGGACTTACTAGATGGATGACCGTCGATCCGCTATGGCCGGAGGAGTCTCCTTACAAGTATTGTAATGGCAGTCCAATATATAGGGTTGATCCAACGGGGCTGCAACTGAATATTGTTGTGGGTTGCTTAATTCCGCCATGTGCGAGGTTTCCTGGTGGACCCTGCGAGTGGGCACGGAAAAAACTCAATCCTTCCAAAACAACGGTCGCAACGGTGATATGCTGCGGTGGTGTCAAGAGAACGTGCATTTTCAGGCCGCCGTTTCTGACTGAGCTTCTCGTATGTATCGCTGCACACGAACAGGTGCACCACTCCCAATGCAATTGCAACAAAGGTGACGGTTATTGTCTGGGACCGGTACCCGGGTGGGATGAAGAGTGTGTAGCTTATAAGAGAGAACTGAAATGCGTTCTTGCGGTGTTTTGGAAGTGCCAAATGAAATCATTCCCACACCCTCGGTTGGAATGCCTTGCAGAGGTTCGCAAACACAAAAGAAACACTTGCAACCAGATTTTTCGATATTGCCTGGAAACTCCCAAGGAATGTTCGTGGGGAACGTGACTGTAAAAATGAAGCGGCATCCTCGGGTGAGAGTTGTTTGGCTCGTGGTAATACTTTTCTTAACATTGGTTTGTACCCACCTATATTCGCCGAAGGATTGGGCGGGCCGGACTAGTCAGGAAATCTATGATTTTATCGAGTCACATCCCGAAGCATCCTTGAATACAGCAGTCATGGTAGATCGAGAGCAAATAGTGTCATCTCAAGCAAAGTCTGGCCCAACAGGAGGGGGCACCAATATAATGAGCCTAAGAGCATGGCGACTTGGGCTGCGGCGTCTTGAGGTACGCGGTGCTCTAGGACCCGAAGTTTGTCTAAGGATGATCTATAAGGAGGGTTGGTGGTATTTGGGAACGATGCGCGCCGAGGTTGATTCGGGTCAGCATCTTGTTGCGATAAACGCATTCCTTCCAATCGTTCGTGATATCGAGTAAAGGCCCGCCTGCCCGCTTAGCAAAGTGTAAGCCATTAGAATGTGTCCTTATGCATGAAATCATTCACACTTGCGGTTTCGGTCACAAGGATATAACAATGCTATTCATACATTTAGCAATCGGATTCACACTCCTGGCAGCACAGGCGGGTGCAATTTCCGGATCACTTTCGCCGCAAACCTCAAAAGTTATCAGATTTGGGCAACTAACGTTCATCTTTGACGAGCCAAGATTCAAGCTGAGCGGACGTCGCGCCAAAAGAAACAGACAAGGCACGTTGACAATCGATGGTAGGACTGCGTGGGGCACCGATGGGGTCCTACCTGTAACCAAGGTTAGCAGGATACAAATCACTTTTCAGTCGCATGCGATTGAGTTACCACCAGTTGCTTACCGTGACTGTTTTAACGCGTCCTTAAGCGATGAGTCGATATTGGGAGTTGACCACATTCGACCCAATGTTGAGCGGATTCGACTGATTTGCGGCGACGGTGCCGCCGTATACCTTGTCACTTTTGAGGTGGACTTTGCGAAGCGATCTTTTCGACGATGGGTCAGATCGGCCGACCAATGAAACTTGTGGCGCACCTCGGCAACGTCGTCAGCCTGCAAAACAGCGATACCGGCGTCGTGACCTACACCTTTAATAGCCTCAACCGGCTCGAAACCATGCCCGATCCGCTCGGGCGAAAGACCACCTATGCCTACGATACGGCGACAACATCACCGCCATCACCAACCCCCTGGGCCAAACCACCACCCAAATCTACGATGGGTGCTTGCTCCAAGGATTTACAACGCGCTAGCCCTTGTGGTGCTCCCGGGCACCTCGCGCCATATGCCCCCCTCCGCTAAGGGGAGCAGGCTTATGCGTGTGGCGCTTCTTGTAGCCAAGAATCAGTGCCGAAGGCAACGACCTACCGTCCCTACATGCCTTCAATCAACTTGATCGTGACAACTCGGGCCGTCAAATCCACATTCAGAACAAACTCGCGCACAACCGGCACAAGGTGATCTTCGATGACAAAAACGTCGTGAGCGGGCATCGGCAAAACCTCGGAAACCACTCCCAGCTCCTCTCCCTCCAGAGTGACCGCCCGCAATCCGATCAGATCGGATGTTAAGAACTCATCATCGTCAAGCTCCGGGCGCTCTTCCTCGGCGGCTTCTAGGTACTTCCATTGCAAGTCCTCGGCGTCGTTGCGTGTGGTCACCCCTTCAAGACTCAAGATGATCTGACCACTTTGAAGCTTTGAATCCTCAATGCGAATCCATTTGCCTTCCAAGCGAAGCCTTCGCCCCTTATCAAAACGCTCGGCAAAATCGGTCAGCGCCTTCACTTTGACCTGTCCCTTAATGCCAAAGGCCGCCACGATTTGGCCTACCTTGATCGTACTCATGCGGCCGCCACCGCGCACTGCTTGAATGCCGTAATGGCGCGGTCGAGTTTGACGTCATCAATATCCGCATGAAACACGCAACGGATGCGATTCGGGGAAGGGGGCATCGCCCAAACATCCAGAGCGCTCAGGGCGTCAATCACGGGCTGGGCCGGTCCGACCGTGTCCACCATCACCATGTTTGTTTGAACTGTATCCCAATCAATCGAGTAACCGGGCGTCCCATCTACGGCTTCGGCAAATCGGCGAGCCCGGGAATGATCTTCAGCAAGGCGATCGACATATTGGGTCAGGCTCACAATGCCACAAGCGGCAAGAAGGCCCGATTGCCGCATTCCGCCGCCTAATCGCTTTCGCCACATGCGGGCGTGTTCAATAAAGTCGCATGATCCGGTCAAGATTGAACCAACCGGAGCACGCAGGCCCTTACTGAGGCAGAAGTTGACGGAATCAAAATGCTGAGCAATCGCTTTAATGTCAACCCCAAGAGCCACCGATGCATTGAACACCCTCGCCCCATCTAGATGAACCTTGAACCCGTTGCGATCGGCCAATGCCTTATAGTCTGCTAAGACATCAAGCGGAATGATCGTTCCCCCGGCGCGGTTGTGGGTGTTTTCAATACAAAGCAGGGAAGTGCCGGGCGTGTGAAGCGAGCGATGCATCACCGCCTTCTCTAAGTCTTTCATCGCCATGATGCCTCGATGTGAAGGCACGGTTCTGGTCACAACTCCCGCCAAAACGCCCGGCCCGCCGCATTCATAGTAAAGAACATGAGCCTCCTCTTCGATAATCATCGCGTCGCCGGGCTGCGTATGGGTCGCGACCGCAATCTGATTCCCCATGGTTCCGCTCGGGACAAAAAGAGCGGCTTCTTTTCCGAGCATGTTTGCCGCAAGTTGCTCGAGCTCCGTGACGGTAGGCTCGTCTCCAAGCACGTCATCCCCTAAGGCAGCCCGCTGCATAGCCTCAAACATTTCAGGGGTTGGGCGGGTTACTGTATCGCTGCGAAGGTCTACAATGTTGGCTTGGTAGTCGGATGGCATTGACTCTTAGTTTATCTGAACCGCTGGCGAATCAAAAGACGTATATACTAATACCATGGCTAATCCCGTAATGAGAGAAGGTTATTTCGATGGAGTGAGCGGAGCATCAGTTTCGACTGATCCGATGACCCTTGAAGGAACCGTCAAGAAGATTGGAATTCTATTTGCCCTCGTCGTTGGTGGCGCGGTGCTTGGTTGGGTCGTGCCAAACGTGGGCATCATGATTGCCACTTGGATTGCGGCCGTTGTTCTGAGCCTAATTATCACTTTCAAGCCAACAACTGCCCCAATGCTCGCCCCTTTTCATGCCATATCGATTGGCTACGGGGCCGGAGTTGTTTCCCTCGTCACGACGGAGATGCTCAAGGGCTCCAAGATGGAGAACCTAGGAGTGCCCGTCGCAGTCGCCGGGACTCTGGTCACCTTCGGAGTCATGCTCTTTCTGTACGCACGCAAGATTCTGAGGCTGAATGAGACTTGGAAGAGCGTGATTATGGGTGCAACCGCGGCCGTCATGGTGACCTACCTATTTCTGGGGATTGCAAGCTTTGCGTTTCCGAAGTGGGTTGGCGGCATGGCAATTTTTGGAAACGGCCCGATTGGTATCGGCTTCTCAATCCTAGTGATTGGTCTCGCCGCGTTCAACTACTTGATGGACTTCGACATGATTGATCGAGGAATCGAAAATCGGGCTCCAAAACACATGGAGTGGTATGGGGCGTTTGCATTGGTTTTCACAACTGTGTGGCTCTACCTAGAGATTCTGCGCTTGATCAACAAGCTCAACCGCCGATAAAGCCCTCGTAGGCAGCTTCCATCCGCTCGGCCATACACGCAATGGTATAGGTCGAGCGATGGATTTCCTGTCCGGCCGCTCCCAGCTTGGCCACATGGTCTGGGTTTTGGGATAGCTCACGGATAATTTCCACCAACTTGCCCGCATCCCTCTTTTCAAACAGGTGCCCATTCACGCCTTCCTGAACCATTTCCGGGAGGCCCCCCGACCTCGTGGCGAGGACTGGCTTTCCCAAGGACATCGCCTCAAGAGCCGAATAAGGAAAAGCTTCTTCCCAAAGGCTTGGAATGACAATCGCGTCCATGGCCGTCATCGCGTTGGCAACATCTTCGACACGACCATGGTAGCGGACAGGACCGCCCTCCTTCTTGAGCTCTGATAACAGCGGTCCATCGCCAAACACATGCATGGTTTCGGGAGGGAGGCTCTTGGCGGCTTCGGCGAGTGTGCGGACCCCTTTGTCATCCACGACGCGCCCGAAAAACCCTACGCTAAATCCGGGAATCGCCATTTGCGCCCGAACTGTCTCGACGGGGAGAGTTGCTTCAAGCGCGGGACATCCGGCCTTTGCCACGGCAATGCGGTCAGCCGGAACTCCAGAATCGGTCAAGCGCACCTTAACCGCATCAGAAACCCCTATGAAGCTCTCAAACAGCCTTGTATAACGCCTAACCTTTGCGGGCTTCCAATAGAGAACTACATGCCGCGTCAGGACCGTATTTCGCTGCCCCGCCAATCGGGCCGCAATCGCGGGAACAATGAAATCGGGGCTGAAGTGGGTGTTAACAACGTCGAACTTATGACGCCGGAAGAACCTCATGTAGGCGGGCAGAAGCGAAAACTGAAACTGGCGCTTTAGGGAGATATGAGCCTTGTTGCAGGTAAGTTTCTTATCGAGAGGTGAACCTGGTGGGACGGTTGCCCAAACTTCGTGGCCCCGCTCCGCCAATCCCTGAGTCAAGTAAAGCAAGTACCGCTCAATGCCCCCCCAGTCGTGGAGCGCACTCCCGACCTGCAGGATTTTCAAGGCAGGTGCTCCAGCATCCAGTTACGGTTGTTCTCAATCATGTCGGGGTGCCAATCATGCCCCCAATCATAACGAATGAGCTTCTTTTCTCCCGGCATGGCTTCAAAAACCGCCTCAACATTTGGAGGCCGGACGGCTGGGTCTTTCTCGCCCAAGGAGACCAAAGTTGGAACCTGGCAGCGTGTCGCCTGGTGCAGCGTATCGTAGTAGCCGACCACAAACTTCACCCGTTCCATTCCGATTGGAATCTTATTGGCAAAATCAAGGAGCTCCTTTAGGGGATAGCGATAAATGGGGTTGTTTAAAGTCACTCCCATCGCGCTGAGAAACGGCATATCCGCGCAAACCGTTTTCACAATGGGACAGTGGGCACCGAGCCAAATAGCAAGCCCACCCCCTTGGCTCAGCCCGGCGGCGGCGATACGGTTTTCGTCAACTTCGGTTAAAGCTTGCATAACTCTTGTCGCGATAAAAGAGTTCTGGAACAGGCGCCCAAACACCCAGTTGCGAGGCTCAGGCAAGCCGGATGCAAAGTACCCACGGGTCGGATTATAGGCTTCCTGATGAAACGCATCAAATCCATGAAAGTTAAAGCTAAGGCTCACAAATCCCCTTCGAGTTCCGTATTCGTTTGGCAAGACCGATTCGCGGCCATAAGGAGCGAGCCATACAAAACCTGGATTCGCAGAAGGAGATTCTTTCGGCACCGCTATCCAACCGTACAGAGTTTCCCCTTTCACGCCCCGGAACGAAAAGGTTTCCACAATGTGATCAGGTGCGTCGTATTTGGGTTCAACATCTCGATGGAAATCAAGCGGCGCGTGCCGCGCTTCGCCCGAGAGTTCAGCCCAGAAAACATCAAAATCTTCGGGCACTTCAGGCAAGTAGGCAGGATCTTCCACGGTTGGAACTTATGCGCCGACGGCGCGTTGGGCAGCTTCAACGTGTAGGCCAGTTGTCATAAGCCATGCCGTCGCTCGTTGAATTTCTTCAACGGGACCACGTAGCTCAAGTTGAACCCAGCCGTAGTCGTCATCAATGCTGGCTTTCTTGATATTGACTTCCATCGCAAACTCGCGACAAAGGCGGCAAATCCAGGGTTGGGCCCCAGCAGCCCCACTTCCAATCAAGGTGACATCAACCGATTGCATTGGCATGGATTCTACCAGCCTTCACAAACCAAAAGGGCGCGACTTCGCTTCCGAAGCCGCGCCCTAAGCTAGCTGAGAATCAACTAGCCCTTGATATAATGAAACTGGTCGATTTTGAAGCTACCACCATCCGTTAGGGTGAGGGTCTTCTTCATCGTTCCTAGCTCGATTTTTTCGCCATCTACTTCGGTCCAGAGGAGGGTAACCGTTCGACCTTCAACCAGGTATTTCCCTTTTGAGGTTGCGTTAGAACACCGGAACGAGAACGTTCCATCCTTCGCAAAGTTAACGCTGATTGAGATGTCGAGGTTTCCGCCTCGATCAAGAACCCATTTTCCGAGGAGATTGAACGACTCGTCCTTGGTGAATTTCAGTCCATCAATTTCGAGCCCGTCGTTACCGACTTTAGCAACGCGGGTCCAGGCATCTTTGTCTCCGTAAAGCCAAAGGGAGCCTTCTTTCACTTCAAATTTCCCGTTATGTTGGAGCTTCTGGCCTCCCGCATCCGCCGAGTACGTAAACGTTCTATCGGCCGTGAGGGACAAGATTGCGGTGGGCTTGGGTAAGCCCATTTTGCGCACCAAGTCTGCAGTCTCGGCGGGCACAACCATATGCCATGACCCCGCGTAGCTTGCGGGTTTTGTCGAGTCAACATCAGCGTTGGCTAGGCCGCAAAGAACGAGTGGAGCGAGCATAAGCAGTTTCATCACATGGCTCATATTCCCGGAGAAACGGAGGGGTTCGCCTTGAAAAACGACCAGGTTTCTGAAAAGTAAGCACACAATCAGGGTAGAATTCTGGCTTCGAACGGCGGCGTAGCTCAGCTGGTTAGAGCGAACGGTTCATACCCGTTAGGTCGGTGGTTCAAGTCCACTCGCCGCTACCATTTTCACTCATTCGCGCTATACTGGGCATAGGATGCCTGTCGCATCCCCGAGGTTAGAAAATGTTGAACAAATCTTTGGCACTGATGGCACTTACGGGTGTCGTTTCCCTGTTCCCGAGCAACTCACAAGACCAAGCATACTTTGCAATCTTGGCTGAAACGAAGGTGGGTCGAATGGCAGGAATGCCGGCTATGGACCTTTCCGGACTTCCACCCGGAATAAAGCTTCCCCCACAGGCCATGATGTTTTCCGGCAAGCCGAGCCGGATTTTGAACGTACGGCTCTGGTCACCTACGATCGCGCCCGCCAATGCAACCGCTTCAGTGGTGCCGCCGGCAGGGTTGAAGCAAGGGAACAAGCTTGACCTCGAACTCTACCGACCGGACGCATCGGGTAACACCGGTAAAGTTCAGGGTTTCGATCCCGACGCTAACCCTGAGAAGTTCACGATCAAAATCTATTGGGGTTCATCTGAAACGGTGCGCGAAGGGCAACCCAAAGTGATGACATGGAACAACTTTACGCCCGAGCAGAGAGAAGCGATGAGAAATGGTGCCCGCGAAGCTCAGGCCGGTAACACTTCCTATTATTACAAGGCGGGTTGGACCACCGGGTTCTGGCCAACTAAGGCTCAACCGGGCAATATTGTGGATGATGCCTCCTTGACCGGTAAATACTCTCTCACCACGAATTACACCGGAAACGTGGATATCGAGGCTCCGACCGAAGTGACGTTTTTGCCCGGCATTCTCATGTCCAGTCCTAATCTCGACAAGAAGATTGACCTGAAGAAGTCCATAAACTTTGAGTGGGGTCAGATCACAAATGCGCTTGGCCTCAATGCGAGCGCAATGGGCATGGAAGGGCAAAATACCCTCATCATTTGGAGCTCATCCGAAGTCTTTAGCGAAGGGCTGGCCGGAGATATGGGGTTCTTGCAAATGGCCGAAGTGAAGGAGAATGTGGCCAAGACGATGTTCATGGAAGGCAATCGAACGAAGGTTTCAATCCCTGCGGGGATATTTGAAAACGCTGACTTTGCCATGCTCACCATGGCCGGATACGGCCCCGGTGCCGCGCTTGAAAAGGGTCAGCCATTGCCCCGAATTCAAACAAAAACGAGCCTGATGTTGATGTTGGGTGGAAAGAAAATGAGGTTCTAGCCCGCCGAGAATCTTGGAGCGGGTGACGAGATTCGAACTCGCAACATCAACCTTGGGAAGGTCGCGCTCTACCATTGAACTACACCCGCTTTCCCGTTTTTTCTGGAGCGGGCGATGGGAATCGAACCCACGTGGCCAGCTTGGAAGGCTGGAGCTTTACCATTAAGCTACGCCCGCTCGCTTTCGTTAGTTATACCTTTTTAGGCCGCTAAGTGTCCCAATCTTCGCTGTAGATCAGGCCCTTAGGTCTACCCGTTCGTTGGGTCACCCCATCCACTTTCTCTAGATCAATCACGAAAGCCGTCGGCTCTTCTTTGATCGATGCTGTTAGCGTGCGCGAATGCGTTGTCAACCATATCTGCGACCCTTCCGCGCAAGAGATGATCAGCCGTGCGAGGGGCCACAACAGGTCCTCGTGCAAGCTCGTTTCCGGCTCATTCAGCGCTAACAATGGGGCTGGCGATGGGCTGAGCAGAGCCGCCAGCAAGCACAAATATCGCAACGTGCCGTCCGACAACTCCTTTGCGGTAAGAGAGCGATGAATCCCTTGGGTCGCCATCTCAACCTCAAAGACACCACGGTTGCCTCGAATGCTCAGGTGGCTATTTGGAAAAGCATCCCGCACGGCGTTTTGTAGGATTAAGGCTGGCCGGATTTCCGCAATGGTCTGCAGTGCAGCCGCAAGATCCGACCCATCGGCGGACATGGCCATTGTTCTCACTCCCACTTGGGGAGACCTCATCGGCGAGGCCGCATCAGATCGAAACCCATGATAGAATCGCCATTTGAGAAGTGACGTTCTTAACGAGGTAAGAATGGGGAAGTTGTGGGGATCTGATATTTGGTTCAACACTGACTCTGAATGGTCAAGAGCCATCGGGTACGGCACACGCTTTCCCGACGCATCCCGAAGCGTGCAACCATTGGTTCCTCGGTCGAGCCAACAGATCTTCTTAGATCCAACTCGCTGGTAGATGAGTTCAGACTTGATGTGGGGGTCGAGCTCAAAGGCTGTTCCGGGTTGAGGCAGGCCAAGTTCCAAGTCGTAGTCAAAATCATCAATCGTGACTCCCAATTTCATTCGCACGGGACCCCCGGAGCGATCACCTGCCCACAAGGCCGAGGGAAATCCACCCTCGCTGGCTAATGTCCGCGAAAGGTCGCCCGCAGCTGCAGCTCTCAGAAGGGAGACTGATTGATACAGATTGCTCTTACCGCATCCATTTGGGCCGACGATCACATTGAGCTGACGCAAGGGAAGCGTCAGTTCACGAATAGAGCGATAGCCTTCGATTCGCAACTGATTAAC
>JBEBHJ010000038.1:0-35593 GCA_040081075.1 Fimbriimonadaceae bacterium
GGTAAGCGGCTTGCTCACCAAATGTTTCCTCACTTGGTTGTTCGACCGAAGCTCCGTCCCCCATTCGCTTTGCCAGCCACTCTTCGGCTTGCGACTTCACTGATTTACCAATGATCTTTCCCGAGCGGGTGGTCAAGAGTTTGGTGCCATCTGTGCGGAACTTCTGTTTGTCAGGAGGCCGGGCAAGTGGTTCAGTAGTCACCAACTCGACCGGCTTAAAAATCCCTCCAAATGTATGAAACACAAACGGGATGAATCCGCTTGCGACCGAATTCACCGGAAACGACTCGCCCCCGTTCTTTATCACCTCAACCCGCAGTGGATGTTCGAGCCCGTCGCCCGCGATCTCAAACCAAAAGGCATCCCAGATACCCTCGTGCACCCCAATTTCAACATCATCGAGAAACACTCGGGCCTGATAGCTCACCCCGTGAAAAACCAAACACTGCTTGCCGTGAGGAATGTGGACCCTGCACCGATAAACTGCCGGACCCTCCCAAGCCACCGGAACATCTTGCCGCCAGGCGTGCGGCACGGTGCATGGCAAGGGGCCGTCGCCATAGTCAACCGTCCAACCGCTGAGGATCACATTGGAACTCTACCGCGAAAGGGTTTTGATCGACTCAGCCAACTCTTCGTCGGAGGCCAGATCGACTCCCTTGGCCGTAAGCACCTTGGCTACGGGCAACACTTTGCTGAATCCACCCGTGGCGCTATCGAGATCGGCGGCGATCTCAAGCATCTGTAAGCCCTCTTTCAATGTGGCCTTCAAAGTCTTGCTCTCCCACGGGCCTTGAGTCCGCGCGATATATTCGAAAACGCCTCGAATCCGCTCTGACCCTGAGCCTGCACAAGCGTAGGCACCATTCTGAAAAACGGCACCCGCAGCATCGAAAAAGTGAACAGAAAAATCGCCTGTCTCACGGTCATACGCAGCCACGATCGGAATAAACAACCCGATGCCTTGCATCGCGGCGGGAGCGTTTTGGGCTAACGTTCGAGAAATCTCCTGGAGTTTGCCCTTGACCGAAAGTTCGTTTAGGGTCACTCGGCGATAATATTTGAACGAGTGTTTTAGGAACCGACAGACCTCCACCGACTTCGCAAATGAACCGGAGATTGCGATCAACATCTCGTCATCAAGTTCAAAAACCTTCTCGGCGTGATCGAACATGATGAGGTTGCCCATTGTGGCTCGACGGTCGGCGAGCATCAAAACGCCGTCTTTGAACCGCAATGCGAGCACTGTGGTCGCGTGAGTGTCGTGCGCTGAGACGCCCATATTGGAGGCATCAAAACTCACCAACTCGGCAAATGTCTTCGTCTGTACGTCTATCATTGACCCGACCGCTGCCGATACTTCTTGGCTTGATCCGGGTCAACCTTCTTCAGGCGGCGCAACAACTCGTTGCCGCCGTCGGGCTTCGTGATATCGGGCTTGGAAGGTCCAGAGTCGTCGCCGGTTTTTCGGTCTGGGGAGCTTGGGACCGGGCGAGTGAGCCGATCATCGATTTGTGTGATCATGGATTTACTTTACTACGACGAAAAGCTGTTATGCATTAGACCACAGTCAAAACCGCAAGGTCCGGGCTCCAGGGAAGTCCCGGGATCGGCTCCTTCGTCACTCCGCAAAGCACCAGATGCACATCACATTTGGCGGCCCGACCCGCTTCGATGTCGGTTTCTAAGCGATCACCCACCACCAGGCAATCGGACGCCAAGACTTTTGCATCGTCGAGGACGAGCTCGACGAGGAATGGATTCGGTTTGCCGATGACCTCTGCCTTTCGGGCTGAGCACATTTCGATCGCGGCGACAATGCTTCCCGCGCCCGGAATCAGAACATCGTTTTCTAACGGGTAGCTTCGATCAGGATTACTTGCAACAAAGAGGCAATCGGGGTTTCGCAGGTGGGTCATCGCGCGGGACATTTTCTCGTAGGTGAATTGGCGATCAATACCAACGACAACCGCTTCCGGATCACGATCAACCAATTCGATTCCAACCCCGCCAAGAGCTTCGACCAGCGCACTTTCGCCGACCACGAAGACCCGATTGACCTTGCCCGCTAATCGGCGGGCAGTGCCTTCAGCCGAGTTCATTACCTCTTGGTGGGCAGCCTCGAAACCGAGGCGATTCAGCTTTTCGGTCAGGTCGGAGATGGATTTGGATGAATTGTTCGTCAGAAAACGGACCTGAGAGCCTGCACGGCGAAGGTTACCAACTGTTTCGACTGCGTTGGGAGTCGGTTCCTCGCCCCGGAACAGGGTGCCGTCAAGGTCGAAAATATAAAGAGGATAGAGCCTCATCCCTCTCGATCCAACACGAACCTGACAACCCCGCGGAGCAGCTCGCTTTCAACGGATTCAGGAAGGTCGGCTAGGGCCGAAATTGCACTTCGGCCCACATCCTCCGTGCGTCTTTTCGCTGCGGCCAGGGCTCCTACATCACTTAGTTTCCGAACGATATCAGATATTACATCGGCCGAAACTTGTCCAAATCGCTCGCTGATCCATTGGCGATCACTCTCCATGGCAAGCTGGTTAAACAGGATAAGTGGAAGCGTTGCACATCCTTCGCTGAAATCGGTGGCACGCGGTTTGCCAGTCTTCTTTTGGTCTCCGGAGTAGTCAAGCAAATCGTCTACAAGCTGAAATGCGATCCCCAAATGATGACCGTAAGTTCCAAGAGCGGTAATCACCGCCTCATCCGCGCCGGCAATCATCGCTCCAACTTGGCAACAAGCTTCAATGAACGAGGCGGTCTTGAGCCGCAGGATGCGAAAATGCTCTTCTTCTGTAAGATCGAAGTTTCCTCGCGTTGCCAGTTCGGCAACTTCGCCTTCGGCGAGTTCTACTACCGCTTCGGAAACCGTGCGAATGATGCGGATGTCACCATCTCGGCACAAGACGGCCATGGCCTTAGAAAGCAGAACATCTCCGGTGAGGATACTTGCCGTATTGCCAAACTCTGCCGACGCCGTTGGGCGACCACGTCGGGTTGCGGCGTGATCAATAACGTCGTCATGAATCAGGGTCGCCATATGGATCATTTCCATTGCTGCGCCAATTTTTCGAGCGCGATCAGCATCAAATGGCAGCCCGCAAGCTCGCGCTGCCAGCACAACGAGGGCGGGGCGCAGCCGCTTTCCACCAGCGGCTAAGGTATGCAGGCCAACTTCTGAAACCAGTCCAACTTGGCTCTCCATTGCTTCGGTCAAGACTTGTTCAACCCGCAGAATTTCGGCGGCAATCTCTTGAAAGACCTCAGGCCCAACTTTCTCGGTCAAGTAGGTCGGAGCGATCACGGTTTTGTCCCCCAGTGGACGCAGATATTCCCCATAAATAGGTCGTGATAGTTGACATTAACGAATCCAGCTCGCTCCATAGATTCCTTGAGCGCTACTCGGTCAAGAAATCTATCGGTGCTTTGCGGGAGGTAAGTGTAGGCTTCCCGTTTTCCGAACATCGAGCCCAATAGCGGGAGCAGATTATTGGTGATCAGTCGGGCAACAAATCGAACGGGCGCAAATCTGGGACGGGCCATATCAAGCGAAACAAATCGCTTTCCCGGCTTCAAAACTCTAAAGGTCTCCCGGTGGGCTTGATCGATATTTGGCACATTTCGAATTCCCCAACCGATGGTCAAGCCATCCAGTTTCGAATCTTGCACCGGCAAGTTACAAGCGTCAGCCAAGCCAAGCTGTGCAGTTCCATCTTTGGAGCTTGAAATTTGCAACATCGGCGCGCAAAAATCCATGCCAATCAATCGGCCCTCTTCGCCGACGACTGCTCGCAGAGGCTTAAGAAAATCGCCGGTGCCGCAACAAAGGTCCAAAACCGTGTCACCCTTGTTACAGTTGAGGCAGCGCGCGGCATAAGCTCGCCATCGATGGTGCAACCCCAAGCTGGCAAGTGAGTTGCAGCGATCATAGGTCGGAGCTATCTCGGCGAACATGCCCTGTACGAGAGCGCGCTTTTCCTCCCCCTGAGCGGTCCAGGGCTGTTTAGATTCGGCGTTCGCGGCGGCCACGTCGGTAGTATATCACGAAGTTTCAGAACGCAGTGAAAGTTCTACTTTTTCAGGGCTGCTAAGATTGCTGTTTTCACGGCAGTCGTCTCTTTGGGATTAAATCCAAACCAGAGTTGCCGAATCACGCCCTTGCCATCAACCGCGAACATGGTGGGAGATCCAGGGGCATTGAGGAGATTGAAAACCGATCCACCACTGTTGGCAAAACTGGGCAAAGCGGAGAGGCGTTTGGGTGACCCATCGTCAGAGAGAACAACAACCCGAGCGCTCTTCGCAATTTCCGAAATCATGCCACTCAACTTGGCCGTAACCGCGCAATCCTTCGAGCAACATACAAATAATGTTGGCACCCCATTGATCGCCTTTCCGTTCCAACCGCTGCTGGGAAACTTTGAACCAGGTTGCAAGGGATTTGTTTCACGCTTAAGGACGAACATCCGGTAACCAGCTGGGGGTTCGAGATTAATCATGGTTGGATGAAAGGGTCCAAAGTTGGAGAACCTGAAATCGAGCTTGATGTGTCCCGAAGGGTCGATGAATTCGTGGACGTACCTTTGAACAACGCCCGCTTCGTTGACCCACACATCCGCCTTGTTGTCCGTTCCATTCAGCGAGAGCTTATGAATGCCAGTGCTCTTATCCAAAGTTAAGCTCATTTTCGAGGAAAACACGGAGGCCATGCTGCCGAGGAGCGCGTAGGGAACAACCCTAAAGGAAAGTTCGCTCAGGGTGGAGTTTGTAAACATCACGCGGCCAATTCGGCCTACTTCGGTGTATTGTTTTTGCTTGTGCTCGATTTCTATGGCTCCGGATGGGCCTGTCATAAACTGA
The DNA here is from genome assembly GCA_040081075.1 of Fimbriimonadaceae bacterium. GTDB lineage: Bacteria > Armatimonadota > Fimbriimonadia > Fimbriimonadales > Fimbriimonadaceae > JANJUB01. The sequence goes on from JBEBHJ010000038.1 coordinate 4,864, forward strand.
TAATCGTCGCCATCCCCCTGGGCTCGTAAATAGGCATGTTCAGGCTGCTTTAGCTCGAAGTGTCCCTTAATCATTCCAAGAGAGTTATGGTTGAGAGTGAAGTCAGCCGAAAAGCCCGCTTTTGCTCGGGCATCAATTCGTTTGATCATTTCTTCCGCGGTGAGTTGCGGCACGGTCGCTAGAAGGATTGAGCTAATCATGATGAGTAATACGTTCGAGAATGGCATTTAGGGCGTCAGCAAACACCGCTTCTTGTGATTGGGTGGCATCAATGATCGAGTAGCGAGCCGGCGCGAGACTGGCTTCCGTTAAAAACCCGGCGCGAACTCTCTCGTGAAAGTCAAGTGATTCTCGGTCCATCCGATCTCGCTTAGACTGCCGCTCGATGCCAATTTCAACGGGAAGGTCGAACAGAAGCGTTAGCTCAGGTTGGAGCCCACCCGTGGCATCGTCATTAAGTTGCCGCAGACGCTCCAAGTCTAAACCCCGACCATAGCCCTGATACGCGAGAGTTGAATCGGCAAATCGATCACAAAGTACAATCGCTTCCTTCGCCAATGCCGGAAGCACGACGGCTGCGACATGTTGCGAGCGGTCGGCCAAGAACAGGAAGAGTTCGCACGTTGGAGAAATAGCTTCGCCCTCTAAAAGAATGGCTCGAATCTTCGTTCCAACTTCTCCTGATCCTGGCTCGCGTGTTACAAGGACCTCAAAGCCACGCTGAGAAAGGACTTGGGCAAGGCTCGTGATCGCCGTTGATTTGCCTGCCCCTTCTGGTCCTTCAAAGGTAACGAACATTACTCATCAACTCGGGAGAAGTGAATAACCGTCACCCGGTGAGTTGGGGTAATCAGCTCGCCGTAGAGCCGAGACAGCATTTCGATGATGTCATCTTGAGTTCGGAACTCCGGATTCTCGCGCTCGATATCCCTTGGGGAAAGCTCCGCGATGGTCTTAACTTCCACCCGATCGAGCATCGCCGAATACAACTTTTGGCGGCGGGCAAAACGGGCCCCAACCGTGATCCATACAATCATGCCCGCAATGTACTTTTCCGACTTATCGCCTAGGCGAATCGAGACGGTTTTGCGGTTGTTTCGCAGTACATCGCCATAAAGATCAGAATAAAAATTAAGGGCAAACATGTCGGATGGTGAATTATGGCTTACAATTGAAGAGTGCACTTGATCGCGATTGCCGGATTGTCTTGTTCTGGAAAGACGACGCTAGCCCAAAAGCTAAGCGAAACGCTGACGGCTCCCATCATCGCTCTTGACGACTATTATCTCGCCCTGCGGGATTTCTCATTCGAACAGCGCACCAAGTGTAACTTTGATGCGCCAGAAATGTTTGATCATGCGCTCCTACTTGACCATCTTTGTCGGTTGCGAGACGGAAAGCCAATTCAGAAGCCGGTTTATGACTTTGTGACTTTCACCCGCTCGCCGGAGACACAGGTGATTCTGCCCTCAAGCCACGTGATTTTGGAAGGCATGTACTCGTTGCTTTGGCCCGAAATTAACACCCTTGCTGAAGTTCGCGTTTTCCTCGACGTTGAACCGGCAACCTGTTTGGGGCGACGAATCGAACGAGATGTCTCGCAACGCGGACGGACGCCTGAGGAAGTTGCCTGGAGGTTCGAGCGTGACGTGATGCCAATGTACGAGAAGTTTCTGGTCCCGACAAAGGATTCAGCGACACATATTTGCAAGAACCTTGATGTTGCTCAAGAGATCGACTTGGTTTTATCGTGACACGAGAATCTGGGCCACTCGGAGGGCCCTTGCTTGCCTTCGGCGAAATCCACCATTAAACTTCCTACCCACGGGCCGAATTTGAATCCGTGCCCCGAACATGGAGACGCAAAGAAAACGCCGGGTTCAGACTCGCCGAAAATGAAATCCTCGTTGTGGGTGCGCGTGTAAAGGCAAGTCGCCAAGTCCTCTACGTTTGGGTCTGAAACTCCGAATCGCCGGCGCGCAAAATCATGCAAGGATTCAATGTGGTCATGTGCCATCGGTGGCCTCGGCTCAGAGGGGTCAACCTTTGGGCCGTCGCGATGAACTCCAAATTTTACGGTGTTTGCCCCGGGCTCAGAGGGAAATCCGTAAACTCCGTCCGGATGGGCCTCGATCCAAACCGGGCCGTTATGAGGGCTCGGAACTTCAAGATATCCAAAGGTTTGTTGGATCACCTTATTTGGCAAGTCAAACAGTTGCTTAGCCCACGAGCCGGCGCAAACGAGCACAACATCGAACTCCCTAGCTAACTCATGAGGGTCGGCTTGCATGGCTCTGAGATTCACGCCTTGGGAAAGGGCGAGCGAGAGGGATAGTCGTACCGCTCTCTCGGCATGAATCCATCCCGCATCTCGAGAATAGACGCCTACTTCGTGTGAGCCCAGGATTAGTTCAGGGAAAATTTTGCTCAGGGCCGTTGATTCAAGAACTTGATGCTCAACGCCGAGCTCGGACAAACCGGCAATTTGTGACTTGATATCGGCGTTGTCAGCGTCGCCGAAGAAAACCAAGCCGCATTCAAACAGGATCGGCTCGGTCACACGCGCTTGGAGTTTTCGCCACATCGGATAACCCGTGAGCATGATTTCGGTGTAAAACGCGTCTGGATACGCCTTGCGCACGATCCTCGATCTACCGTGGGAGCTGCCTCGGTTATGATTGATTGCGAATTGCTCAAATACGGTCACGTCATGGCCACGATCGCTCGCGGCGAGGGCGGTACTTGCGCCCATAATCCCAGCTCCGATGACGGCGATTTTCATGCTGGCGACTTAACAGATCCTCCATCAACCAATAGGTTCACACCCGTTATAAACGATGACCGAGCCGAACAGAGAAATAGAGCGGCGGCGGCAATTTCTTCGGGCTCTCCAATGCGGCCCATTGGGTTAGTTTGAGCTTGGCGTTTGAGAGCTTCTTGGGGCGAAATGCCATCTCGCTCGGCAATGATTTCGGCAAGATGAACCTGGCGATCAGTCATTGTGTGACCGGGCAAAACACTGTTTACGGTAACACCAAACGGGGCGAGGTCCGTGGCTTGCAACCGGGTCAGCGCCATCAATCCTGCTCGCAAAGTTGATGAAATAGGAAGCAAACGGCTTGGCTCTTTCGCAGCCAGGGACGTGATATGGACAATCCGACCCCAACCCGCGGACTTCATGTCCGGGGCAACTAATCGCACAAGTCGGACGACGTTCATAAGCGTCGAATCGAATCCCGATTGCCATTGCTCGTCAGTCATTTGATCGAGACTGCCTGCCGGCGGACCGCCCGTGTTTGTGATAAGAATTGCAGGAGCACCGAGGTCATTGACGGTTTCCTCGTGCCACCGCACAAGGTCGGCGGCTTTGCTTACGTCGCAGGTGTAGCCTCGTGAGTTGGGAACGAGAGCGGTTGCGGTCGCGACGGATTCTGGAGAGCGCGAACAAATACTCACCAAACAGCCTTCCTCGCTGAGCATTTTTGCGACGGCCAAACCAATCCCCTTTGAAGCCGCGGCGACCATCGCAATCTTTCCGCTTAACTCTAAGTTCATTCTTCGGAGTGTGGCACAAGAACGCCGAGGTGAATCCGAATCTGAGCGGCCGTGTCACCGGCCGGATCAATCAAATGTGCCTGCCATCCGGCCTCCTTCGCCCCCAGCACATTTTTCTCACCGTCATCAAAAAAGATGATTTCTTCTGGGTTCACGCCTAAACGGACCTCAAGTTCTCGGTAGAACTCAACTTGTGGCTTCTCAAGGTTAACCTCGTGGGATCCGAGCGGCAACTGAATAAGGTCAAAAGCGGACCAGCGGCCGCTCTTCATCTCCTGCCAATGCAACTCATTGGTGTTGGAAAGGACGGCGGTTTTTAGCCCGGCTTCATTCAAATTTGCAATCATGCCTGAAATGCCGGGATACTCGGCAACCAGAATGCCAGCGTGAAGGCGTTGCGCTTCGGCTGTGGTCAAGGAGAATTGTTGGGCGAGGACGGTCAAATATTCTTGGCACGAAAGGGTCCCACGCTGGTAGCAGAGGAAAAAATCGAGGTCGGGAAATGTGCACTTAGCATCGATGCTCAAGCCCGATCGGGCGGCTGCCTCAGCTACGTCAAGCGTTATCTGCACAATGACGCCTCCGAGGTCAAAGACTACAGCGCGGATCATTCGGCATCTTCTCGGGGCAAGAACTCACTTTTGGTGAACCAGAACATAGAAAGACCAAGCATCACCACCGTCAGAATGAGCATCGATAACCAACTTTGAGTTGGTGTCAAGAGGTTGGTTCCCAACGAACCCGACATGATGGAGGTGAGGGGATTTGAATCCGATTGCGGCTGAGGGCGCTCGCAGATGGCCTGGAGGTGGCTCGTTATAGAGAGCTGGTACATATTCCCTTGCATGTTTGGAACCATCGTTTCCCAGATAAAGGCATAAACAAGGCACGCGATCATCGCGCGGTTAATGATCAGGCTCGTAAACACGAACAGGGAGCAATAGGCGAGCGATCCCACGAGGATTCCTTTGAAATCTCGAAGGAGATACTCGTTTGACAGGAAGCTCCCACCCTTGGCGGCAAAGGAAATTAGAATGGCGGCGATCGCCCCTATGAATGCCGTTGCCGTCGCTACCGCGAGGGTTCGCATTAGGATCATCAAATGTCGGGGCACTGGGCGGGTCAGCAAGTAAACAATGGTCTTTTGCTCAACTTCTTGAGCGAGCACTGCCATCGAGAAGATGGCTGCAACAAGGGGCAGGAACCGAAACACCAATGCCCCGCTCAACTGAGAATACGAGTCGGTGGCGCTCCCGCCGGCATACATGACAAAGGCGACCCCCATTCCCCAAAGCGCCACGCAGGCAATGAGCCAGATCGCTAGACGGCGAAAGCGAAAGAGTTCCTTTACCGTGCTCGTATAGAGGTAAGCAATATTCATTCGTTCACCAAATACCGGAAGATAGACTCAAGGTTGTTATCGGGGCTGGAGAAAGCCGCAACCGGAACGTTGTGGTCAAGCATCAGCGTTGAAAGTTCTGCATAAAAATCATTGGGCTGTTTGGTTCTCACTTCTAGGCCGTTGCGGGTGAAATCCATCGAGATGATATAAGGCATGAGCGCAAAATGAGCCGCCAACTCCCGAGCCTGATTTGATTCTATGCGAACCCGATGCGGGAACTTGTCCATTAGCTCGCGAATCACCTTGAGATCTCCCGAGGCAAGCAATCTCCCTCGATGGAGCAATAGGATCGAGCGCGTCATCTGCTCCACCTCAAAGAGAATGTGCGAACTGACGAGAATAGATTTCCCCTCGTCTCCCAGACGATGGAGTACATCGATGAATTCCCGTCGGGCCACAGGATCAAGACCGTTCAATGGCTCGTCCAGCAGAATGATATCGGGGTTATTCAGCATTGCTTGCGCCAGCTTTATTCTTTGGCGCATTCCTTTTGAATACCCACCGATTTTCCGATCGCACCGATCGGTCATTCCGACCGCTTGAATCACTTCTTCGGTTCTCCGGCGAGCGCCGTTTGCGTCAAACCCATTTAGCCGGGCAAGGTGTTGAACAAACTGACGGCCGGTTTGATGTTCGTAAAAGTTATCGATTTCGGGGCAATAGCCAAGATGCCGATAAACCTCGGGGTTGGCAAATGGTTCATGACCATACACGGTGATTGAGCCCGTAGTGGGGCGGATTTGACCGGTGATGAGCCGCATCATCGTGCTTTTGCCCGCTCCATTCATGCCAAGCAAAGCCGTGACACCCGGGCCGATGGTGGCGGTGACATCATTTAGCCCAATCACCTGACCATACCAACGCGAGGCGTTCACGAGCTCAACACGATGGGCGGACATTGGCAATAGTTTAACGCGTATTTGCGTTTGTTTGGGTCTTTTGGAGTTCTCGGTAAAGGGCTTGAAGCCCATGCGCGCAGTTCATAAGCTCCCGTAGGTTCGGATTGCGTAGAACAAGGCCATGCCCACCCCATAGATAGCGACAGCTATCCGCAACTTTTCAGGGTCTACCCGCTGCGAATATTTGCCGGCCAAAAACCCGCCAAGAATAGCCCCGGCCGCCATTACGCAACCGGGAAGAAACAGAACGAGCCCCTGGGCGACGAAAATTGCCGAAGCAACGGCATTTATGATGAGGCCAAGCCAGTTCTTCACTGCGTTGATCTCATGAATCGTGCCCTCCATAAAGAGGCTAAAGGCCGCCAGCATCATGATCCCCATGCCAGCCCCGAAATACCCACCGTAAACGGCCACCAGCAACTGCAATATCCAAGCGGTCGGGCCGCTTATGGTTGGCTTGCCCAAGTGATCATTTGCAAACTTCTTTATCCTGGGTTGAATAAGGAGAAGCGTAGCCGCGAGCAAAAGCAAGATGGGAACAACGAAATCGAAGAGCTTCTTATCGGTTTTGATAAGCAACCAAGCACCTAATATGCTTCCCAAGAGAGTCGGGAGCAACAAGAGCTTCATGTGTCGCTTACATTGATCGTAAAGGTTGCGAAATCCTAGGGCACCTCCTAGCGAACCGGGCCAAAGCCCAAGCGCATTGGTGGCGTTAGCTTCTTTGGACGGCAGGCCAAACCCAAAGATTAAGGTCGGAAAAGAGAGGAGGGACCCTCCGCCTGCAACCGTGTTAATGGCGGAAGCGACAGCCCCAATCGAAAAAAGGACGGCTAGGCCAATCGGAGAGTCGGCCGTCACCGGATTGCCGCGACCAAACTTGCCATTTCCAGCGCAGCCAGGGCGGCCTCGCGACCCTTGTTCCCATGCTTAAGCCCGGCCCGATCCAGCGCTTGTTCGGCGGTATCGGGGGTAAGAACACCCCAGGCGATGGGGACGCCGGTTTCAACTTGAAGGGACATCAGGGCCGATCCCACGTCGCCACTCAAAAGCTGAGCGTGAGTGGTTTGTCCTTGTAAGATGCAACCCAAAGCTACGATGCCATCCGGTCGATTTTCCTTGCGGTTAAGCAGAGCCCGGGCCGTAACCGGGATTTCCCAAGTACCCGGAACGGATACAACTTCGACCGTCGGTTCCCCATGTTGCGCGAAGGTCTCGAGCGCGCCTTCACGCAACTCCTTAGTAATCAGCTCGTTCCAACGGCTAACCACGATGGCAAATCGTTTGCCGCTTGCATCCATCTGGCCTCGAATCGGGTTCATGGGTTTAATGTACCTTGGAATCTAGCGCCGGCTGACGCAATGAATCCCTGTGATCTTACGAACGGTGCGAGTCAAAAACGCGCGCTTCTGAGGCACGTCAACCCCGTGCGGCAAGGAGCAATCGAAAATTCTTCTCCGGACGTAGCGAGAGATCAATTCTATTTGGTATAATCCCAGTTCGCGCAAGCTCATGCCTGAACACATGGCGACCAGCTGGCGCGTGGCGCTGTCAATAGAAAGACGGCAAAGGAATCGGGTTTGAATCATGAAAGTTCGTGCAAGTGTTAAGAAAATTTGCGATAAATGCAAAATCATCAAGCGCTCCGGTGTGGTGCGTGTGATTTGCATCAACCCGAAACATAAGCAGCGCCAAGGCTAAGGAGAACAAGAACTAAACAATGGCACGTATTGCAGGTATTGACCTCCCGCGAGATAAAGCGGTCCTCTACGCGATTCCTCTTATTTACGGAATCGGCAAGAATAACGCTCACGCGGTTGTTGAAAAGGCGGGGATTGACCCACGCAAAAAGGTTAAGGACCTGTCTGAAACCGAAGTCTCTAAGCTTCGTGAAGTCATTGATGCGGATTATCAAGTTGAAGGTGACTTGAAGCGAGAAGTCAACGGCAACATCCGACGATTGATCGAAATCGGTTCTTATCGAGGCTTGCGCCACCGCCGCGGACTTCCTGTCCATGGTCAACGCACTCGATCCAACGCTCGAACTCGAAAGGGTAAGGCCAAGACTGTTGCCGGTAAGAAGAAGGCTAAGAAGTAATAATGGCACGTAAAGCTGTAAAAGGAAAACAGAAGGAAAAGAAGAACATTCCCGTGGGAGTGGCTCATATTCATGCCTCCTTCAATAACACTCTCATTACGATCACCGATCCGCGCGGAAACACCATTAGTTGGGCGAGTGCCGGTTCCGTGAACTTCAAGGGAAGCCGAAAGGGAACTCCGTTCGCAGCCCAAGTTGCCGCCGAAAAAGCATCCCGCGCCGCCCAAGAGCATGGACTAAAGAAAGTTGAAGTTCATGTAACAGGTCCCGGTGGTGGTCGAGAAACGGCGATTCGCTCCTTGCAGGCTTCTGGCTTAGAAGTGAGCGCGATCATTGACAAGACTCCGCTTCCTCACAACGGGTGCCGGCCGCCTAAGCGACGCCGCGTCTAAACGACTTTTTCCAAGATAAAAAACCTATGCCACACATTCAAACCCTCGAACTCACCGCTGAATATGGAAAGTTCGTGCTCGAGCCCCTTGAGCGCGGATATGGTCAGACGATTGGAAACGCTCTTCGACGAGTGCTTCTAAGCTCAATTCAAGGTTCGGCCGTTAGTGCTGTCCGAATTGATAAGGTGTTTCATGAGTTCGCCCCTATTCCTGGCGTTCGCGAAGACACCACTCAGCTAATCCTGAACCTAAAGGACATTGCGATCAAGTATTCGAACGAAGATGGCCCTCCCACCGAGGACAAGACGCTCCGAATCAACGTCAAAGGCCCCGGCCAAGTAACTGCCGCTGATATCGTGTGCCCAGACGGTGTTGAAATCGTAAACCCAGAGCTCTATTTGGCGACCATTAGCGAGGCTAAGGCGACGCTTTCGATGGAACTCTACTGTGGATGGGGAACGGGTTACACTCTTCCTGAGAAGCAAGACCAATACAAGGGCATCATTGGTGTCATTCCTGTTGGCGCCATGTATACACCCGTTAAGAAGGTGAACTACACAGTTGAACAAACTCGTGTAGGAATGCGAACCGACTTTGAGCGCATGGTTCTTGAGGTCTGGTCAAACGGAGCGGTTTCACCGAACGATGCGGTTTCACAATCCGCGCACTTGCTTGCAAAATTCTTCCACCTCTTCTTCGATCTTGGTCAGGCTGGTTTTGAAGCCGACTTCATGGAAGAAGAGTCAACTCCAGAACTTGCTAACATCCCCGAGATGCGAATCGAGGAGATGGAATTCAGTCAACGAACATTCAACTGCTTGCGCCGTGCGGGCTTGCTCACATTGAGGGCAATGGCGACCGTAAGCGAATCCGATCTCACGAGTATTCGGGGATTTGGAAAGAAGTCGCTGGTTGAAGTTCGCGACAAACTTAAAGAGCATGGTCTTGAACTCAAGGCGCCGAAGGGTGGCTACCGAGCGATTGACCTGCTTGACGATGATGAGGACGACGATTTCTAATGACGCACCGTATTGACCGACGAAAACTTGGGCTCCCAAGCGACCAGCGCCGCGCGCTTCTGACGAACTTAACTCGGCAGTTTATTCGCCACGGCTACACCAACACGACCTTTGGCCGAGCCAAAGAGCTTCAACGGCTTGTTGAGAAGCTGATCACGATTGCAAAGGATGACACTGTGACGGCAAGACGACGAGCCCGGGCTGTTTTGGTTGGGCATTCGGCCAGTACGCCTAAGGAAATGAAAGCCTTAGCCGGAAAAACCGAGACCGAGAAACTCATGATTCGTCAACGAATGAGCTTGATCAACGGAGAAGACCTCGTCAAGCATCTGTTCGATAACGTTGCGCCCCGCTACAAATCGCGACCGGGTGGTTACACTCGATTGACCAAGACGGGTAAGCGCAGAGGAGATGGCGCCCAGACCGCTGTTCTGGAACTTGTCGACTAGAAGAGTAAAACTAACCGTCAGATATGACGGAACCGATTTTCGCGGCTGGGCCGCGCAACTTGGGCAGAGAACTGTTCAAGGCACATTGAAAGAAGCTGTTCGCCAGGTCTCAGGCGAGGATGTTGAGATCGTAGGAGCAAGCCGTACCGATAGTGGCGCCCACGCCCGAGGGCAAGTGTGTCATTTCGATTCGGCAAAGCCCGTCAAACACTGGTACCAAGCGTTGAACCGAGCCTTGCCCTTAGACGTTAGGGTCGCGAAAGTTGAGCTAGTTGCAGAGACGTTTCACAGCCGGTTCTCGGCCGCGGATCGTTTTTATCGCTATCGAATCTTAAGTGACGTTTCGGATCCATTCCGTGGTCGATTCGCTTACATGAATCGTTATGTCTTGGATCTGGATTTGATGCAACAAGCCGCCACATTTCTGGAAGGAGAACACGACTTTCGTGCTTTCACAGAGGAACTTGGGGATAGCGTTGAAAACACAGTCCGAAAGCTGTTTTCAATCAAGGTTGGTCGGGTTAGAAATGAAGTGAGAGTTGACATCGTTGGAACCGCTTTCTTAAGAGGAATGATGCGACGAATCTCTGGCGGACTCTTCGAAGTAGGACGTGGTAAACGTCCACTTGAAGACATCCAAACGCTCCTTAGCGATCAAAAACACACCCTTGAATGGCCTGAAGTGTTGCCCGCGCGTGGACTTACCTTGATGGAAGTTCGCTATGGTCGACACCCTCGCGATAATCGGCTTCCGAAATGAAAAACAATTTGAATATCGAGGACCTAAACAATGAATAGGACAACAACAGTAAAAGAAGGAACAATCGAACACAAATGGTATGTGGTTGATGCAACGGGAATGTCAGTGGGAAGGCTGGCGGCTCAGGTCGCTCAGGTTTTGCGCGGAAAGAACAAGCCTGCATTCGCTTACAATGCCGATTGCGGAGATTTCGTCATCGTAATCAACGCAAGCAAGGTTGTTTTGACCGGTAACAAGGCCGATGAACTTCTCTACTGGCACACCGGCTGGCCCGGTGGAATCAAGAACGTTTCAAGAGGCACTCTGCTAGAGAATAACCCCGCCAAACTAGTCGAAAAGGCAGTATGGGGAATGACCCCGAAGACCAAACTCGGGCGAGCAATCTTCAAGAAACTCAAAGTTTATCCAGGCGCGGATCACCCTCACGCTGCCCAAAACCCGCAACCACTGAAAATCACTAAGGACTAAGAATGGCAAAGACAGAAACGTACTACGGCACCGGACGACGAAAAAGCGCAATCGCGCGAGTATGGGTATCTCCCGGCGAAGGCAAAATCACCGTCAACGGACGCGACTTTAAGGAATACCTCGGTCGACCCGTCCTTGAGATTCTGGTTAAGAGCCCCCTAGTGCATCTGGCTATTGAAGAGAAGTTTGACGTACGCGCTACCACTCGTGGTGGCGGCATTTCCGGTCAAGCCGGCGCGCTTAAATTGGGAATCTCACGAGCGTTGCTCGAAGTAGATTCTGAGTTCCGCTCACCGCTCAAGAGTGAAGGCATGCTTACTCGAGATGCCCGCGTGAAAGAGCGTAAGAAGTACGGTCGAAAGAAGGCACGACGTGGCTTCCAGTTCGTTAAGCGATAAGCTTTGCGATGGCATATTTGGGCTGATCCAGGGTTACTTGGATCAGCCCGTTTTCTTTGGTCTTAACCGGTCCAGCCGTCGTCCTTTCCGGTAGCATCATTAGTAGATGACAGAACCCCTCGCGTATCGAGAAGCGGGCGTTGATATTGATGCCGCCCAGAATGCACTCGCCGCCGTGCTTCCTTCCATCAAGGCCACCTACAATGAGAACGTTGTTGCCGGCGTAGGCGGGTTTGGGGGGCTCTTTAGAGCGAGCTTTCCAGGCATGGAGTCACCAATTTTAGTGAGCTCAATTGACGGCATTGGCACCAAGACCAAGGTCGCCGCGATGATCGGTGACTATTCTGGACTTGGCCACGACATCGTTAACCATTGCATCAACGATATCCTGTGCCAAGGCGCTCGTCCTCTGTTCTTTATGGACTACTACGGGACATCCCGCCTAAGTGGCCCTGTGTTCCAGCAAGTCGTCGGAAGTATCGCCGAAGCATGCTCCAACGCCGGTATTGCCCTTCTGGGCGGTGAAACCGCGGAAATGCCAGGCGTTTATCACGATGACGAAGTTGACATCGTGGGCGCAATTATCGGGGTCGTAGATGCTGATAAGCGGTTGCCGCGCCCAAAACCCAATCCGGGGGATGCGGTAATCGGTATCGCGAGCAACGGTCTGCATACGAATGGATTCTCCCTCGCCCGCCGCGTTCTCTTCGAACGAGGGGGCTTTTCCGTCCGCGATGAAGTTCCCGGACTTGGCTCATCCATTGGCACCGAGCTCTTGCGGCCCCACCGCTGTTATCTGAACTCCGTCTTACCCCTTTTGGAGGATTTCCCGGGAATCTACGGGATTGCTCACATTACAGGAGGCGGCCTAGTTGAAAATCTTCCGAGGGCCCTTGGAAGCGACGTTCAGGCGATTGTTGACCGAAACTCGTGGACGCCACTGCCGATTTTCAAGATGATTCAGGCCACCGGCCTCGTCGAAGACAGCGAAATGTTCCGCGCATTTAACATGGGAATAGGCATGGTCTTGATCGTCGATCGCGAGGTAGCGCCAGGTGTAGTACAGCGATTGAACCAATCAGGAGAGGCTGCCGCGATCATCGGCCAGATTCAAACCGGGCCGAACGACGTACAAATCGTCTAACCTGCCAAAATCTATATCATGGCTGGCCATTCCAAATGGAAAAACATTCGCCTTCGTAAGGGCAAACAAGACGCAATACGGGGCAAGCTCTTCACCAAATTGAGCCGCGAGATTATTGTTGCGGCACGGGGAGGCGGAGGCGACCCTGACACTAACGCTCGACTGCGCGTCGCCATTCAAAAGGCCAAGGAAAACAGCGTGCCAGTCGAGAACATCAAGCGCGCGATTGATCGAGGCTCCGGGGCCGTAGAAGGCATGGCGTACGAGGAGCTCGTCTACGAAGGTTATGGCCCGGGTGGATCGGCGATCATGTTGCAATGCTACACCGAGAACAAGAACAGAACTGTTTCAGAAGTGCGCCACGCCTTTAGCAAGCACGGTGGAAACCTCGCTGAAAATGGTTCGGTCGGCTGGCAGTTTAAGCATGTGGGAGAAATCACGGTCCCGCGCGGATCACTTGATGAGGATGAGTTCACGTTGCTCGCCCTTGATGCGGGGGCGCTTGATGTCTCGGCGGATGAGGAAGCCTTTGTTGTGGAAACTGCCGCTGATGGTCTTCATACGACCAACGATGCGCTGGAGCGAGCTGGAATCAGCGCAACCGAAGTCGTGTTAACTTATGTCGCTACGAACAAGGCGAACCCAACCGGGGATGATGTTGTTAAGCTCCTTAAGTTGCTTGACGCTCTTGAAGACCTTGATGACGTTCAAGAAACGTATGTCAATGTTGACATCACCGAAGAAATGATGGGGGATTAACCGGTTTTGGCATTATTAGCTTAAATCACGGGCGGTTTCGACATATTTTAGAGCTAAAGGGTATAAACTATAACAATGCGAGTAGCTGTAGTTGCAAAAAATGCTTTATTGCGTGATGGGCTGATGAGCCTATTGATGAATGATGGGAACTTACAGGTTATCGGCTGTGGTGAGTTCATCTCCCAAGCGGCTGGCCTGTTGGCTGACATGGGGCTCTTGGTCGTGTCAGCGGAAGGACTTGAAGTTGACGATTGGATCACGCTGGGTGAGCTGAGAGCGTCGGGTCGAATCAAGGTTATTCTGATTACGACACCGGACTCCCCAAGCGCGTTTAAGGCCGCCGACGTTACAACTCGAACAGTTGACGGTGGCGCAGCGCTTATCGCGGCCGCAAAGCGTTTTGGTAGCCTCCGAACTGAGGTTCCGATTAAGGCAAGTGTGGGCATGGTCAATGACTCAAGCTCCGTATACACACGAAGCCGACGCGGTCTAACCCGACGCGAGCTAGAAGTTGCAAAGCTCGTCGCCCAAGGAATGTCCAACCGACGAGTTTCTCAGACACTCGATCTGCAAGAGCAGAGCGTAAAGAACTTGGTTAGTTCGGTAATGCGAAAGCTTGGTTGCGAGAATCGCGTTCAAGTCGCCCTTAAGCTCACCGGACAACCGACGTCCATCGAAGAGTAATCTCGTGAAGCAGCGGGTCTTAACCGCGCTCGTTGGGATACCTATTGTTTTGGCTGCGTGTTTTTACACGCAGCCATGGTTTTTTGGGATCATCGCTTTAGCCGCCGCCGTTATCGGATGCTACGAGTTAGGAAAGTTGTTTGATTCTCAACCCCCAATGCTCGGGGCCATGCTGGTTCCGGGATTTCTGCTACTCAAGATGTCACCCGGAGAAGCTTCCGTTGCTTATGCGCCAATACTGTTGGGTCTGTGGGCTATCGGGGTCGTATCCGCCCGTAAGAGCGGTTTGTGGGTGCATTTGGCGTCAATGTGGGTCGGCGCTCCGCTTGCGGCCACAGTCCTGCTTCATCAACTGAACGTGAAGGGCACGTGGCAGTTCAGTAATTATGTTCTCCTCGCCCTTATTCCCTTGTGGATCGGGGATTCGCTCGCGATTTTCGCTGGAAAGGCGTTCGGGAAGCACTTGCTTGCTCCAGCGATTTCGCCCAAGAAGACTTGGGAGGGAGCGATTGCTAATCTGGCTGGATGCATCCTCGGAGCATTCGCTACGGGAAGTTTGATTGGGGTTTCGCCTCCAGTTGCAATCTCTTGTGGCCTGATGAGCGGAACGTTGGGCCAAGCCGGCGATCTTTTCCAGAGCTCAATCAAACGCAGAGTTGGTGCAAAGGATTCTGGCTCGATCCTTCCGGGTCATGGCGGCATTCTTGACCGGATTGATTCGATATTGTTCACCGCGATTCCGATCTATCTTATCCTCACCTACGCTTCCAAGTAAACTCTCTGCTATGCTTGCCGTTGAGACCGTTAACCTAAGCAAAGTGTACGTCTCGACCAAGAAATCTCCCGGAATCTTGAGTTCACTTAAAGGGCTCGTTAACCCCGACCGGAAAGAAGTCGTCGCCGTCAAGGACGTCAATCTTCGAATTGAGCAAGGCGAGCTTGTTGGTTTTCTGGGCCCAAACGGGGCGGGGAAAACGACCACTCTCAAAATGCTTAGCGGCATTCTCTATCCTTCATCGGGAACGGCGAGAGTTCTTGGTTTCGAGCCATTTGATCGCAAGAACGAGATGTTGCGCCAAATCGCCCTTGTGATGGGAAACAAAAATCAACTCTGGTGGGATTTACCGGCTTGGGATAGCTTTATCGTATTGCGTGAACTCTACGAGGTGGATCAAAAAGTCTTTCAAGAGCGCCTTGATGCCCTCATCGAGACCCTCCAGATCAAAGAGGTTCTCCACACTCAGGTTCGAAAAATGAGTCTGGGTGAA
Source organism: Fimbriimonadaceae bacterium (assembly GCA_040081075.1). Taxonomy (GTDB): domain Bacteria; phylum Armatimonadota; class Fimbriimonadia; order Fimbriimonadales; family Fimbriimonadaceae; genus JANJUB01. Next base: position 20,159 of record JBEBHJ010000038.1, read on the forward strand.
CGGATGAAGTGCGAACTGGTCGCTGCTCTCCTTCATGCGCCTCGCGTAATGTTCCTTGATGAGCCCACCCTCGGGCTTGATGTTGTATCGCAAAAAAAGATGCGGGAGTTCCTGCGCGAAATGCACCGCAAGGATGGTTCGACAATCCTTCTCACGAGCCACTATATGCAGGATGTAGTTGAGCTGTGCGATCGCGTCGTCGTGATTGACAAGGGTACGGTTGTGTTCGAAGGAACCCTGGATCAACTCACGGCGCAATTCAGTGACACGAAGACGGTGGTGCTTACGATGGAGAGCGAGATTGAAGCCTCAGAGTTAGAGAAGTTCGGGACGCTGATTTCGCAAGAAGCCGGCGTCGTTGTTCTTGAGGTGAAACGGTCCGCGACCGCCGAGGTTGTATCTGCCGTTCTTCAAAATCTCCCGGTTGTAGACGTCAAAATTGACGAGCTCAGCATGGAAGAGATCATTCGGCGGCTTTTTCAGGGGACTGCACAGGTTTGATGTTGTAGTTCATGCACATGTCCCGAAAGCGCCGCGCCGCATGATCGTCGAGTTGGTCAACGTGCCGAGCGACCAGCGGAGCCAACGTCTCCCTTAGGGCCTGCCCCCGAATCATCCATTGGTAGAAGTGTCGGTCGCCATGATGATACGGCCCATACAACTTTGACGCGGGAAACTTATCAACTAGCCAAAAGAACAACTTTTCGTGCCTCACGTGCATCTTCAATGTGATTTGCGGCTGCTTGCCATCGCCGCCGAAGCTCCCCTCACCAACTAAAACGCCTAACACGACGCCCTCTTCAAATTCAGTCACGCCCTATTGTATCTTGTTTCACCGGGTGGTTTCACGTGAAACATCGGGTATTCTCATAGAGACTTTCAAGACAGGAAAGGAGAACAATGGCACTAGAATCACGATATGACGCTTCGGGCGTTGAACAAACTTGGTATTTGCGCTGGGAGGAAGCCGGGCTGTTTCATCCAGAGGGTCAGGGCAAACCCACCTACACCATCACCATACCCCCACCAAATATCACCGGGTCTTTGCACATGGGTCACGCCCTTTGCTACTCCATACAAGACCTCTTGGGCCGATACAAACGAATGACTGGGCATTCAGTTTTGATCTTGCCTGGATCTGATCATGCTGGCATCGCAACGCAATCTGTGGTGGACAAGTTGCTAAGGAAAGAGGGGGCCAGTGCGGCGCAAGTCGGGCGTGAGCGATTTTTAGAGCGCGCGTGGGAGTGGAGACACGAAAGCGGCAACACAATTATCAATCAGTTCCGGAGGCTTGGTCACGCGTTTGATTGGTCGCGACTCCGGTTCACTTTGGATGAAGATTATGTTCAAGCAGTCCTGAAAGTCTTTATCGAGTGGTTTGATCGCGGCATTATCTACCGAGGCAAGCGTGTAGTCAACTGGGATCCGGTCCTGAAGACCAGCGTCAGCGATATAGAAACTGAGCGTAAGACCATTAACGGAAAGCTGTATTACGTTCGGTATCCCTTCGCTGATGGCTCTGGCGATGTGGTGATAGCCACAACGCGACCAGAAACCATGCTGGCGGATGTCGCCGTGGCTGTTCACCCTTCCGACGAGCGCTACAAGGGGCTGGTCGGAAAAACGTTGCTGTTGCCACTGGTTGGCCGTGAGATTCCGCTAATCTCCGACGTTTATCCAGATCCTGAGTTTGGATCAGGGGCTGTCAAGATCACTCCAGCGCACGATCCCAACGACTATCAGGTTGGCATGCGACATGGGCTACCAATGCCCGTGTTGCTTGATGAATCCGCCAAGATCACGGCCGAAGGTGGCGCCTACGCTGGCCTCGATCGCCTTGAGGCAAGAAAGCGGGTTGTCGCTGACCTGGAGGAGCAGGGTTTTCTGGTCGAAATTAGGGACCACGAAATTCCGATCATTGTTGGTGAGAGAAGCGGCGAGGTGATCGAGCCGCTGCTTAGTGAGCAGTGGTTCGCTTCGCAAGCAGAACTTGCTGCGCTCGCAATGCAAGCCGTAAGTGATGGAAAGATCAAATTCGTGCCTGACCGGTACGAACGCATTTTTAACGAATGGTTAGAAAACCTGCATGACTGGTGCATCAGTCGCCAATTGTGGTGGGGGCACCGGGTTCCGGTTTATTATTGCGAGGATGGAACTCCCGTTGCAGCGCTAAGTTGGGCGGACGCCGAACAAAAGAGCGGGCAAACGATTGTTCGCCAAGATGATGATGTACTTGATACTTGGTTCAGCTCCGGACTCTGGCCGTTTGCAACGCTGGGGTGGCCCAACCCCGAGGCCGAAGATTTGGGCAACTTCTATCCGACGGATGTGCTGGTCACGTCGCGTGAAATCATCTTCCTTTGGGTTGCGCGAATGGCGATGATGGGCCTAGACTTCGTTGGCGAAGTTCCCTTTCGGGATGTTTACATCTATGCGACGGTTCTTACTGAAGACGGAAAGCGAATGAGCAAAAGCCTTGGAACGGGCGTTGACCCAATGGATATCATTGAAAAGGTCGGGGCCGACGCCTTGCGCTACACTCTGCTGAGCCAAACTGGTTACAACCAAGACATTCGCTACAGCGAGCGAAGAACCGAGGATGCACGAAACTTCTGCAACAAGATATGGAACGCAAGTCGCTTCGTTCTGATGAATCTAACAGACACCATTGTTGGGGCAAACATTGATCTACAACCCGAGGATCGTTGGCTCCTGTCACGGCTCCACGCGACTGAGAGGGTTGTTCGCGAGGCCTACGATTCATACAATATCCAGGAGGCGGCGGCAGCCCTGTATCGCTTCTTCTGGTCCGAGATGTGTGACTGGTATATCGAGGTCGCCAAACGACGACTGCAAGACGAGGAGACTCAGGCCACGCCTCAGTGGGTGTTACTTAAGTCGCTGGAAGCATTCTTGACCATGATGCACCCCATCATGCCTCACATCACCGAGGAGATTTACTCTCACTTGCCAATCAAAGACAAGGCCTCTTTCCTTATGTCAGCCCCGTGGCCAGAGTTACCTCTGTCGTTTGAAGACGCCGATTCGGAAGCCAGGGTGGAAAGATGGTTTGCGATTGCCCGGAGCCTGCGCGCACAAAGGGCCTCGGCGGACATCGAACCGGGTCGCACGATCGCCGAGGCATTTTTTGAGGGTGACCTCGATGGTGGTGATGCCTTGATCGCTTCGCAAAGTTGGGTTACTGAACTCAAACAAGGCGCGCCTGAGGGCGCCTGCATCTCCACCACCCTCGAAGGAGTTGACCTCCATATTCCGCTCGGTGCAAGCGTTGATCAGGCGAAATTGCTCGATAAACTGCAGCGAGAGGAAGCCAAGCTTCTTGCCGAGCAAGCGGGGCTAAGCGCTCGCCTGAACAATCCTCAGTTTGTTGAAAGGGCGAAACCGGAGATTGTAGAGAGAGAGCGAGCGGCGCTTGAGGATGTAACCGATCGACTTGCGAAAGTGCGGGAGAGGCTCGTCACCCTACAAGCAGGCTGAACGATTTCTGCGGATGACGCGTCACTTAAGTCATGGCCATTGCCCTCGTTGCGGCGGTGGGTTTATCCAGAGTTCCATTGTGCCTGGGCAGCGCTGGGACTTCCAAAGAGAGGGATTCTTCGGCGCGCCATACCTCTCTAGCTCTCGATCTTAACCCTTCGTTGTACCTATCTGGGTATAGAAAATCGCAGTGGAGTTTATGCTGCCAAGATAAGCACTGTCCCGACCAAATCACCGAACATTGCACATAAACTCGTCATTCTTAGTTGAACCGGGCATGTGCTATCGTAACCGACTCGAAGCCGGCGGACTCACCGGAATCGCTCACCTGGTCTTGATCCTGCACCGTGACGGAATACGACCGTCGTTCAAGAAGTGAGGCCTTTCGTATAACTTACTTCGGTTTCTTTAACATATAGCCTCAACACAAACCGATTCCACCACATCCGCCATCTCCTGCATATTTCCTTCGCTCAAAGTAGGGTGAACCAATAAGCAGATCGAGCTATCTCCCAACTCACGGGCCGCCGTCAACCTCTCAGAGGGCCGATAGCCCGTGCCATCAAAAGCCTTCTCCAAATAAATCTCTCCACAAGACCCAACCTGACACCAAACTCCTCGCTCAGAAATCGTGTCGCAAATGCGCTCTCTGGTCCACCCATCCTTCAGGGGCCGATCAAGGTAGCCGTACCACCGGTAATAGGCATGCTCACATTCTGCAGGGGGCAAAGGAACGCGCAAACAAGAAGACAGCCTTGAATTCAAAATCGTCGCGTTCCGCCGCCGCAATAACGACCATTCCGGCAGTTTTCGAAGCTGCGCGCGAGCTAGCACCGACTGCATTTCAGTCAAGCGCCAATTAGTCCCAATTCCTTCATTCACCCACCGAAAACCCGGGGCGTGGGGCCGATTGTAAACCGCGTCATAAGATTTACCATGGTCTTTATAGGCCCACATTCGTGCCCAGAGTTCATCGTCATCAACGGTAATCGCACCACCTTCCCCACCCAAGGTCATAATTTTGTCTTGGCAGAACGACCATGAATTGATCAGACCGAACGAGCCGACCGACTTTCCGGCAATGGTTGCGCCATGGGCCTGCGCGCAATCTTCAATAACCGCGATGCCGTGGGGCTTACAAAGGTCTAGGATCGCCTTCATGTCGCAGGGCCATCCACCCAAGTGAACCGGAATAACCGCCCTGGTACGAGGCGAGATTACGGCCGAAATCGAAGCAGCCGTGATGCAGCCCGAATCGCGATCTACATCCGCAAAAACGGGCACAGCCCCTCGCACCATCACCGCCGTAGCCGTTGCCATAAAGGTTCGGGGAGGAATGATCACTTCGTCGCCGGGACCAATTCCCAGGGCGATGAGAGCAAGTTCCATGGTCACGGTGCCGTTCATGATGGCGATGCCGTGTTTCGTGCCCACATATGACGCCCACTCCTGTTCGAACTGGCGACCCTCTGTGCCGGTCCAGTAGTTCACCTTGCCCGAGCGCAAAACGTCAGCTACTGCTGAGATTTCGTCTTCGGCAAAATGGGGCCAGGTTGGCAATTTGATGGCGATCGCGGGTGAACTCACACGTAGATTATATCAGTCGCTACAATTGGAACTTGAAATGAAAGCATTTTTGGCATTGTTGGGGTTAGGTGCAATCGCTCTAGGTGGGCCATCAAACCGCAAGCTAGCCGAGGAGCGAACGTTCTACGGAGACATCGAACCGGTTATGCGAGCCAAATGCACGCCCTGCCATCGAGATGGAGGGGTCGGACCTTTCCCCCTGGAAACGTTGGCTCAAGTCAAATCGCGAGCGACGCTAATTCAAACCGTTGCCATGCAATCCAAAATGCCGCCGGCCGATGCGCTGTCCGATTTAGGAAAACTCAGAAAATATGAAAAGCTGACGGATTCGGAGCTATTCCGATTTCAAGAGTGGGTAAACCAAAAAACCCAAGCCGGCAAACCACATCCAATTCCAAAGGTGATCGCCACCGACTGGGAAATGGGAAAACCTGATCTCATCATTTACGCCAAGGACATGCCCAAGATTCGGGCGGAAGCAGTTCCCTATAGCCCGGAATTGAGGATTCCCCTGAACTTGGATAAGACTCGCATTTTGCGGGCCCTGGATATCCGACCAACTAGCCCCAGCGCCTGGAGACGCGCGCTGATCGCCAAGGCCTATCCCATTAAGGATCGGCGAGACGTCTTTCTGGGCACCGGTATCGATGCAAGTCGTCTTGTTGGCAGTTGGGGGTTAGGTGGATTGCCCTGGAAGCTACCCGCTGGCAGCGGCGTCAAGCTGGAACCCAGCGACGAGCTCGTGGTCTCGCCGCTATGGCAGCCTACCGGCAAAACGGAATCAGGTGACTTTGAGATTGGCCTTTACTTCGACGACGCGGCCCTCGCGACTCCGAACTGGTTGACCCTCGGGAAGCGAGACTTCGTTTTGCCTCCCCAAGATTCATTTACGACATTGACGTCTGAACTCACTGTTGAAACCGACGCCGACGTAGTGTCATTTGCACCCGAGGCCCGATTGTACGGCCGCATGATCAGGCTAATCGCAACCCCGCCAGATGGAGTTGAAAAAGTGCTGTTCTTTGTGTTCAACTGGGATTCCGAGTGGGCAAACAGTTACGTTTTGGATCGCGCAGTTACGGTCAAGAAAGGCACCAAACTTACCTTTGAAATGACATACGACAATTCGGGCCACGCGTTCGGAAATGACCGTGTGATTCCGGCCGAAGTGAAGTTTGGGCCCGGCGCCCGCGACGAACTTTGCTGGCTACATGTACAGATTGTGCCGAAATCAGGTTAAACTAGCATCAAAGCTATGCTGAGCATCTTCGCTTCAAAATGGACTTGGTTAACCGTCTCCGCTGGACTGTTCGGGGCTTCTCTACTTGGCCCGACTGACCCGGTCAAGGCTTCTCGCGCAAAAACCGTGGATTTCAATCGCGACGTCCGCCCAATTTTAAGCGAGCACTGCTATAAGTGTCACGGGCCTGCAGTCAAAGATATTAAAGGTGATCTCAAGCTTAACGAGGCGGCGAGCGCAACGAAAGATCGCGACGGCAAATTCGTGATAAAACCCGGCGACTCTAAAAACTCGATGTTGCTGGGGCGGGTAACCGAAAAGGATTACCCAATGCCCCCAGCCGATTCTGGGATGGCTCCGCTGACGCCTAAGCAGATCGAGATATTGAAAACGTGGATTGATCAAGGGGCGGAGTACAAGCCCCACTGGGCGTTTATCCCGCCGGTTAAGCCCGCATTGCCTGAAGTCAAGGATAAGAAATGGCCTAAAAACGAAATCGATCGGTTCATACTCGCTAATCTCGAGGCTAACAACCTCAAACCCGAAGCCGAAGCAGATCGCGTTACCCTCATACGCCGAGCGACCTTGGCTTTAACGGGCCTCCAGCCCACTCCCGAAGAGGTGAGCGCTTTTCTCAAAGATGCTAAGCCCTTGGCCTATGAGAGGCTCGTTGACCGCCTCCTTGCAAGTCCACGCTACGGCGAGCACGAAGCCCGCTATTGGTTCGACGCTGTACGGTATGGAGACACACATGGACTCCATTTAGACAACGAGCGTTCAATCTATCCCTACCGAGACTGGGTGATTCGGGCTATCAACAAGGACTTGCCCTATGATAAGTTTGCTACGTGGCAACTCGCGGGAGATCTCTTACCCACGCCGTCAACAGAGCAACGAATTGCTACTGGTTTTGTCCGGATGAATCCAACTACCGCTGAAGGGGGCGCGATAGATGAGGAGTTTCAGGCCAAGAACTCGTTCGACCGAACTGAGGCGTTTAGCACAATCTTCCTCGGAATGACCTTCACGTGCGCCCGATGCCACGATCACAAATACGATCCGATTTCTCACAAGGATTACTTTGGCCTCTTCGCCTTCTTCAACTCAACGGCGGACGCCCCCTTGGATGGCAATTTGCTCGTCCCTGGGCCGGCAGTGAAAGCACGTTTGCCAGAGCAAGACCTAGAAGCCCGTGGCTACGAGCTCAAGATGGAGGCAGCTTTGGCCCAAGCGAAGCCGGAAGAGGCACTCGCCTGGGCGGGTTCAATCAACATCACGCCTCCCGCTGCATCGAAATGGGAGATTTCGAATGCTTTTCCAGCAAAGGATTTTGAAGCCGCTTATGCCATGGAATGTGGACCTGAGCCCGGAGGAATAGAAGACAAGGCCCAATGGAAGCCCCTAGATCTCAAGGCAGGCGCCCCGGTTAAGGTTGTTTACAAAGACAACGCTAGCGCGTTTGTACGAGGAGTGATTACTTCCCAAAAAGCCCAAACGTTTGAACTCCGCGTTGGTTCGGATGACGGCATCAAGATTTGGATAAATGGCAACCTAGTGCACGAAAACAAGGTAGCGCGAGGAGTGTCCGAAGCCACGGATACGGTTAAAGTTGAGTTCAAAGCCGGTGAGAATCCAATTCTTGTCAAGATCATCAATGGGGGTGGAGAAGATGGGTTTCGGTACAACCTTGGCGACGTCGTCGCTGAGCGAGTTGCCATCCTGTTGAAAGACCCCGCAAAGGCTGAAGCCGAGCTCAAAAAGCTCTTCTTGGAAAACGGGCCGGAAACACCAAATTCCACCAGCTACCGCAAAGCAAAGAATGATCTCAGTGCGCTCGATAGAGATATCCCGATGACGCTAGTGGCCGAAGAACTGCCCGTGCCTCGAATCGCAAACATCCTAAAACGAGGCGAGTACAACCTCAAGGGCGAAGCGGTTCAACGGGCGATCCCAACGGTTATGGGTTCTTTGCCTAGCGACGCCCCAGTAAATCGCCTCGGCCTTGCCCAGTGGCTGGCAAGAAAGGACAATCCTCTTTTCGCTCGTGTCACGGTCAACCGACTCTGGCTACAACATTTCGGGGCCGGCATCGTCAAATCTGCCGAAGATTTTGGCAATCAAGGCGATTGGCCCAGTAACCCAGATCTATTGGACTATCTGGCGGTTCGATTTGGTGAAGACGGTTGGAGCATGAAGAAATTCCATCGGCTCGTCGTTACAAGTGCAACATTCCGCCAAAGCTCTCGAGTCACGCCCGCAAAGTACAAGAAAGACCCGGAAAATAGGTTGTTGGCGCGTGGGCCGCGATTCCGACTTGACGCCGAGGTCATTCGGGATCAAGCGCTCTTTGCGAGCGGACTGTTGCGCGAGCGAATAGGCGGCAAGGGGTTCCGACCCTATCAGCCCGAAGGACTCTGGGAGGCGCTTGCGTTCACTGGAAGCAACACATCGAGATACACGCAGGACACGTCCGAAGACATCTACCGCCGGAGCCTCTACTTATTCTGGAAACGGACCAGCCCTCATCCTGTTATGCTTACGTTCGATGCACCCATGCGAGAAACATGTGTGGTTCGTCGTTCCCGTACGAATACACCCATGCAAGCCCTCGTCACGATGAACGAACCAGCTTTTGTTGAGGCTTCGCGCGTAATGGCCGAGCGGATCATTAGCGAAAAGGAAACTGACAAACAGCGCATGGAACGGGCATTTATGTTGACATTGGGACGCAATCCTAGCGAAGCTGAAAGCAAGGTCCTAACAGGTGCCCTAACTCGTTATCGAGCCAAATATAAATCCAGGCACAAAGAGGCGCATCAGCTCGTTAGTATTGGGCTATCGCCGCGCAATTCTGCCATTTCCGCGGTTGAGGCTGCGAGTTGGATGATGATTTGCAGCACCCTAATGAATACCGACGCCTTTCTAAACTTTGAGTAACAAAACCATGGATCCAAAACGCGAATTTGAGCTAATGATGACCCGCCGCCAACTCTTTGGGCGAACTGCCCTTGGAGTCGGAACGGCGGCGCTAAGCCACCTCATGAGTACGACCGGATTGCTGCCTGACGAGAAGCACATTGGGGGGCAAGCCGGGTTCCCGAATTTTGCACCGAAAGCAAAGCGAGTGATCTATTTGTTCATGAATGGTGGACCAAGCCAAATGGACCTCTGGGATTACAAGCCGAAGCTCCACGAGGAGTTTGACAAGGAGCTTCCTGCCAATATTCGCAATGGTCAGCGCATTACCACCATGACGAGTGGCCAAGCCCGTTTCCCGGTTGCGCCATCTAAGTTTAAATTCGACAAGCACGAGAACAACGAGGAAGGCGTTTGGGTTTCGGAGCTCCTGCCGCATACGTCTCAAGTTGTCAAAGAACTCTGTGTGATCAAGAGTATGTGGACCGAGGCAATCAACCACGATCCCGCCGTAACCTATATCCAAACTGGCTCCCAGCAACCGGGGCGACCCAGCTTGGGGTCATGGGTGAGTTACGGGCTTGGTTCAGAAAACGAAAACTTGCCGACGTACGTCGTCTTGCATTCCAAAGTTTCAAGAGGCGATCCCGATCAAGCTTTGTTTGCCCGCTTGTGGAGTTCGGGCTTTATTTCGAGCGAGCACCAAGGCATCAGTTTGCGCAGCAAGGGCGATCCCGTGTTGTATCTCAGCGATCCCCATGGAATGGACCGCAAGACCCGTCGAGATATGTTAGACGACTTGGGCAAACTCAATCAGATGCAGTTCAAGGAATTCGGTGACCCCGAAGTTGCCGCTCGCATCAAGCAATACGAAATGGCTTACCGAATGCAAGCGAGCGTCCCCGAGCTGATGGACATCACCAAGGAATCACAAGAAGTATTCGACCTTTACGGCGAGGCCAGCAAAGAGCCTGGCACATTTGCCGCGAACTGTCTCCTGGCCCGCCGACTATGCCAGCGAGGCGTGCGATTTATCCAAATTTTCCATCGCGGTTGGGATCAGCACGGAAACATGAGTGGAGACCTGCCTACTCAATGCAAAGACGTTGACCAAGCGTGTGCCGCGCTCATAAAGGACCTCAAGCGAACCGGCCTACTAGACGATACGCTTGTGGTTTGGGGTGGCGAATTTGGCCGAACCGTATATTGCCAAGGACCACTAACCCGAGAAAACTACGGTCGCGACCATCACCCACGCTGCTACACGATGTGGATGGCAGGAGCCGGCGTTAAGCCTGGCATTGTCTATGGTGATACCGATGACTTTGGCTACAACATTGTGGACAAGAATGGCCAGGTGATCGAACCATCTTTAGATGAATTCACGCCTGGGGCTGTACATATCCATGATTTAAATGCCACGATATTGAACCAGCTTGGTGTGGATCACACCAAGCTGACGTATCGCTACCAGGGTCGAGATTTCCGAATTACGGACGTTCACGGCCACGTTGTAAAAGACATTCTAAAGTAGCACGCTATCCAACAACAACCGTCGGATTCACGGCAATCTTGACCTTATCTCTCACCGCGTTCGTGATGATGCAGTAGAGGTCAGCTTTGTGCGCCATTTCTTCGGCCATCTTGACTTGCTCATCGGTCGCCCCGGCGGATAGTTTTACCGTTGGCGATAGCGTGATGTTAGTGTAAACAAAGCTCGCACCATTTTGTTCAACGCAACCCACCGCCTGAGTTTCGATTCCCTCAAAGGGCAGCTTTCGCATGTTCGCCATGATGCCAAACGTGATGCTGTAGCAACTTGCAATGGCACTCGTCAAGAGCTCTTCAGGGTTCGTTCCATCGCCGGGGCCTTGGAACTCAGGTGGAACGCTTATCTTGTTCGTCGTGTTGGTCCGGGAGGAAACAGACTGGCCGGAACCGTCTCGGCCGCCGGCCCACTTGACGGTGACTGGATACTCATGAATGTTTGACATCGCATAGATTGTGTCCTTAAACTATAATTGAGCGCATGGTTTGCCCAAGATGCGCCAAAGACAATGATCAAGAAAATCAGTTTTGCGCACGTTGCGGACTGGAGTTTGCAAAGGTCGCCGCCGAATCACCACCTAAAGAAGGCGATCAGTTTTGCTACAAGCACCCCAAGGTTTCTACTAATCTGAGTTGCGGTAAGTGTGAACGGCCGATTTGCACAAAGTGCGTGATGATGGGTCCGGCCGGGATCCGATGCCGAGAGTGCGGGAAGATGAAGGTTGCAGTTTCAGCGCGCGGGGTTGCTCATGATGCCGCCCGCCCCTTCGCCGATATCACGGCGTATTTTCGACGCAATCCCTACTTACTCCTCATCCTTATTCCCATGTTGTTTGGCTACATGCGAGGCTGCACCACAATGTGCAACCAGGTTGAGCCGATCCCGCCGGTCGAATCACCTCAGAAGCAAGGTGGCGAATGAAAGTCGCCACCTACAACGTCAACTCGATCCGAATGCGGATGCCGATCGTGATCGATTGGCTGATTGAACACGAGCCCGACATTTTGGCGATCCAGGAAACAAAGGTTGAAGACGTGAAGTTTCCTTTCGCCGATATCGAGGAAGCCGGCTATCACGTGAGTTACCACGGCCAGAAATCCTATAATGGGCTGGCAATCATCTCGCGGGAGCCCTTGGAACAGGTCCGCACGGGTTTTGAGGATCCTTCCTTCCCCGAAGACTGCCGGATCATGATGGGCCAATACGGCCCCCTTTCGGTCATCAACACCTACGTTCCCAATGGCACCCAAGTCGGCACGGACAAGTTCGAATACAAGCTGAGATGGCTCGCCCGATTTCGATCGCTGATCGCGGAGCGGTTTCGGCCCACAGACCTTGTCGTATGGCTGGGCGATATCAATATTGCCCCTACTCCCGATGATGTCTATGACTCGAAGCGAGTTTACGGACGAGTTGGTCATCACCCCGAAGAATTCCGACATCTGGAAGCGATTAGGGGGTGGGGGTGGCACGATTGCTTTCGTCGGTTCACTGAAGGACCGGGTCACTACACGTACTTCGACTACTACGTGTTAACTTCAGTGGAAAGGAACACCGGTTGGCGCATTGATCACATTTACGCCTCTGATGGGTTACTGGCGCTATGTCAAAAGTGCGAGATTGATCCAGCTCCCAGAAAGATGGAAAAACCCAGCGATCACACCCCGGTTTGGGCGGAATTCTCCATCTGAAACAAAAAAGTCCCGGCGCAGCCCGGGCGGTTAAGATGGGCTGCGATCAGAACATATGTCTTATGCCATCGCGCAAAAGATGCCTCCCTCGTATCCCTACTAGGCCTGCCTAAACCCAGCAACATTTGTTGCATCATAATCTCATTCAGAGATGAACAAAGCCAATATTCAAGACCGGTTTCGCCAAGAGTATGGGCATCAACCAGACTTTGTGGTTCGGGCGCCGGGTCGCGTGAACCTTATTGGGGAGCATACCGATTACAACGACGGTATGGTCTTTCCTGCGGCGATTGATCGAAACATTTGGCTTGCAGTTCGAAAAATTGAAGGTCGGTCCCGCCTCTTCTCGGGCGAGTTGGGTAGCGGCGATTCGTTTGACGCAAACAACCCCGAGTTGGATGTCAGAGGGTGGGCCGCGTACGCCGCAGGTATGGCGCAAGCGATGGGGGGCGGATCCAATGTCGAGGCTTATCTCTGGAGTGATATTCCGGTTGGCGCCGGAGTTAGTAGCAGTGCGGCGTTGGAATTGGCTTTTGGTGTTGCTTGGAATCATCTCGATAACCGAAACTTCTCCGCGTCCGAGCTTGCCCGATTTGGCCAAGCGTGCGAAAACAACTACGTCGGCGTGAACTGTGGCCTCATGGACCAAATGGCCTGCGCTTGCGGGCGCGAGGGACATGCAATGTTGTACGACGTTCGTGCCGACACCCTTCGCTATGCCCCAATTCCAACCGACATCCAAATCGTCTTATGCGACACCACAAAGTCGCGTGAGTTGGCCGCATCAAAATACAACGAACGACGTAGCGAGTGCGAAGAAGCCTGCCGATTCCTGGGAGTAAATTCGTTGCGTGATGCAGCTTATCAGGACTTACCTAGAAGCGACCAGAACGAAACTTGGCTGCGGAGAGCAAGGCACGTGATTTCAGAGAACTCGCGGTGTGAGGCCTTCGCAGACGCCTTGGATCGCAGTTCGAGGGAAGAGATGGGCAACCTGATGAAAGCGAGCCACATGAGCTTGAAAGTGGACTACGAAGTCACCTCCACTGAACTTGATGCCATGGCAAACGCCGCATGGGGGTCTACTGGGTGTATTGGCGCGAGGATGACCGGAGCCGGTTTTGGAGGAGCATGTGTTGCTCTTGTTGATTCCAAACTGTTAGAGGACTTCGTTGCACAATGCGCAAAGCGGTTCAAAGAAACGACCAGGATAGACGGGCAGTTTATGGTGTGTAAAGCCGCTCAAGGCGCGAGCGTTATCGGGTAATGCGCCAGCGCTTGGGGGGCCACCAAACGGCTTCCGAGCGACCAATGACATCTTCCCGAGGAACCAATCCCCAATAGCGACCATCTAGGGAATTGGGACGATTGTCGCCAACGCACAAAACAAACCCGGGCGGAATTGGGGCTGCGGGCAATTTCATGAGGGCTTCCTGCTCTTCCAACGTGTGCGCCACGTAGGGCTCCTTCGTTGCTCCAGCTGGATTGACCGAAGTTCCGAAAATGCTCACCGGAAAGTAGTCGCCTTTGTATTTAACGAGCTTGAAATCCGAAGGCGAATCAGCTCGCACCCATGGCTCATCTTGCAACTTGCCATCTCGATACAATTTGCCACCGCGGATTTCAATGATATTGCCAGGGACTCCAACACATCGCTTGATGAAGTCGGCTTTCACTTGGCCATCGGAATCTATCTGATTGGGTTCACACGCCCGGACTGGGGGCCTAAAAACGACGATATCGTTTACCTTGGGATCGCTGATCCGATAAATGAACTTGTTCGCGACAATAAAATCGTTGATTTGAAGCGTTTCTAGCATTGAGCCGCTTGGGATTCTAAATGCTTGCAAAGCAAACGGTCGAATCAGGAGGAAAACAAAAATTCCCGCATAGATGATCGCATCGAACAACTCGTTGAAGAATCGAGCAGCACGGTAGGCACCGCCAACCTTGTGTTTTGGTGGAATCTTGGCCAGATAGGGCGCTAGGCTGATTCGCAACACCGTGCATATCGTTACCAAAACGACAATCTGGCTTAGCGGGGTGCGAGCCAATGCGTCAATGCGCTCGGCCCACTCATTATTTGCCGAAGCTTGGGCTAGCGGCCACATAAAAGTTATCTGCGCTCGCGAATTCGTGCAGCCTTTCCGACCTTATCTCGAAGGTAATAGAGCTTGGCTCGGCGAACGACGCCATGTCGAATAACTTCAAACTTGGCAATCATGGGTGAGTGCACGGGGAATGTTCGCTCCACTCCAACGCCGCCACTGATTTTTCGCAGTGTGATCGTGCGACCAATTCCGCCGTTCTTAATCGCGATCAACACGCCTTCAAAAATCTGAATTCGCTCTTTGCCGCCTTCGCGAACTTTAGCGTGGGCGCGTACGGTGTCGCCGGGTCGAAACTCCGGCAAATCGGTCTTCATGCAATCTTTTGCAACACTCTCTAAAATCGCGCCTTTATTCATTGGTCCAAAATCCTGAAACACGCGAAAAAACCGCTGGGTTCCCGCGAGGTTAAGATGATAGCAGATTTACGTCCCTTTTGTCTAGTCGAGCTTTCGCCAAGAGGTCGGGCCGCTGGCTAGCCGTCAACTTTAGGGACAGTTGCCGTTTCCATTTCGCGATCAAAGCGTGGTCTCCGGTCTTCAAAACCTCAGGCACGGCGAGCTCGTTCCACACCTCTGGCCTCGTATATTGCGGGGCGCTTAGCAGGCCGTCTCCAAAACTATCTATCTCCAAGCTTTCGACCGAGCCCAAAACCCCCGGCACGTTTCGGCAAATGGCGTCGGCCATGACCAGGGCAGGAAGTTCACCACCGGTGAGGATGTAGTCGCCTATGCTGAACTTCTCTGCTCGCCAATAAGTAGCAACGCGTTCATCTATTCCTTCGTAGTGCCCGCAGATGATGGTCACCCCCTCCATGGCGACAGCCGGGGAGGGGGCCGGGGG
>JBEBHJ010000085.1:0-10090 GCA_040081075.1 Fimbriimonadaceae bacterium
AACGTTCGGAGGTTGTCAGTTTCGACGTCGGGTGGGCAAGAATTTCTGGGTGGGGTTAGCTACTCGTGCATGAGTTCAGATGGTAAGGTTGTGTCCTTCACAACCGAATCGAAAAACCTAGTTTCACCTGATACTAACAACGAACCGGATGTGTTCGTGAACGAGGTTGGCCCGACCAATGAACTTGTTGGTTTTTCCATTAACGTGCCAACACTCGCGGGAGAGAACCGCACGATTGGAACCGTTCAGATGGGCTTTCCAGCCGTTCTTCGTTCGGATGTCATTACGATCGTGAACTCAAGTCACCTGATCATGCCGGCCCAAATCACGATCGACGCGGGAGCAATGTCGAAGTCCTTTGCGATTCAAGCTATGCCCCTTGTGACGACGATCAATGAGACGGTAATCGTGCGTTATGGCTTTCAATCTGAAACTGCGCGTCTGACCCTTGTGCCGTTCGTCCCGAGCGCGTTGCAATTCAACCCTTCGCCAGCGACCGGCGGTCAAATGGTTTCATGCCGGTTGGTGATGAACGGGGTGGCTCCTTCGGGCGGGAAGGTGGTGACGATCACTGACAATAGTGCATTTTCCAACCCACCGGCATCGGTAACGGTTCCGGCAGGAGCTTCGCAAGTGGTATTCGATATTCCCACCAGCGCGGTAGGAAGTCAGCAGTTTGTTACGGTTACGGCAGGTGTAACCGAGGGGTCGAAAACCGGATTATTGGTTTTGAGGCCGTAGAATCCGTAAATCGGTCAGCATTGCGGCCTCTGATCAAGTAATCTTACATCTGATCAAGTAATCTTACAGTGGATGAAAGCAGTGCTCGGCATTTTCGGCTTGGTGGCCTTTTCGGCGGGGGTTATTGGGGCTACGGGAACTCAAAAAGCGCCGCAGGCAGTGGATTTTAATCGGGACATCCGCCCCATGATCACGAAGTGTTTCACGTGTCACGGGCCGACGGCGGATGCAGCGGGCTTGAGGTTGGATTCATTTGCCGCGGCTACGAAAAAGCTGGAAAGCGGCAAGTGGGCGATTGTGCCAGGGAAACCCGATCAGAGCGAGCTTGTGAAGCGGATTTTTGCGACCGACGACTCGATTATGCCCCCGGTTGATTCGCACAAAAAGCTGAGCCTAGAAGAGCGGGAAACGTTCAAAGAATGGATTGCTCAGGGCGCGCAATACAAGGAGCATTGGGCGTTTGTGAAGCCAGTTTGGCCAGCGATCCCGCCTGTAAAGGACTCGAAGTGGGCTCGAACAAATATTGATCGGTTTATCCTTGCCAAACTAGAGCAACGCGGGCTTAAGCCTGAGCCAGAGGCGGATCGAGCGACGATCATTCGGCGGGTGACGCTTGATCTCACAGGTTTGCCGCCAACTCCCGAAGAAGTGGATGCTTTTGTGGCGGACCGGTCTTCGAATGCTTACGAGAAAGTTGTGGATCGGTTATTGGCATCGCCGCGGTTTGGAGAGCGAATGGCGATGGATTGGATGGACTATTCGCGATATGCCGACAGCAATGGTTATCAGGCCGATTACGAGCGATTTCAGAGCCGTTGGCGTGACTGGGTGATCGATGCTTTTAATGACAATAAGCCTTACGACGAGTTCACGATTGAGCAAATTGCAGGCGACATGTTGCCGAACGCCACTTTAGATCAGCAGCTAGCGACAGGGTTCAATCGCAACCACCGTATCAACACTGAAGGCGGAGTTATCGCGGAGGAATGGCGGGTTGAGACCGTCGTTGACCGCGTGGAAACGACCTCGGCGGTTTGGCTCGGACTTACGGCAGGTTGCGCTCGATGCCACGATCACAAATACGATCCGTTCACGCAGAAGGATTTTTACCAAATGTTCGCCTACTTCAACAATGTTCCCGAATCGGGAACGGGAGAAGAGCGGCCGGTGAGTCACCCGCCGACGATGCGTGCGCCCAGCCCGGAGCAACAACGACGCCTCGCTGATTTGACGACCACGATTAAGAAGTTGGAAGCAGAAATGTCGGTCCGTGAGGACAAAAATTCAAGGGCCTCGACGGATTGGAAAGTTACTTCCGGCGTTCCCAGCATTGCGAATGGACTAGTTGCTCGATACAAACTGACAGCGGACGGGAAAGAGTTAACGATTGGCGGTAAGCCTGGATTTAGCTATGGCCGCGCCACCGGTGCGGTAAAGACGAATCCAGAAAATTTCTTAAACTTGGGCAATGTGGCCGACTTTGAGCGCGATCAGACCTTCTCGTTTGGTGCTTGGATCAAGCCGGATCAATCGGAAGGTTCCGCATTTTCGCGCATGGATAGTGGCAATGCTTATCGCGGGTGGGATATGTCTGTTTTTGGCAATCGTCCACAGGCCCACCTCATCAGTAAATGGACCGAGAATGCGATCAAAATTTCGTCAAAAACGCAGATCAAGATGGGGCAGTGGACGCACGTTTTGCTCACTTATGACGGAAGTTCGAAGGCAGCCGGATTCAAGATGTATTTGAACGGAAAGTTGGCCGATGTCAACATTGATAATGACGCGCTGACGGAGTCTATCAAGACGGGAGTTTCGACCAAGATAGGTCGGCGAACTGATTCAGATTTCTTTATCGGCGAAGTTGACGACTTTCTCGTTTACAATCGGGCATTGCAGCCGGACGAGGCGGCCCTGCTGGCCAGCACGCACCCAGCGGCGGCCCTCTTAACGATCCCGGTAAAAGAGCGAACGAAAGATCAGCAAGCTCAGATCACCCGCTTGTGGTCGCGAGAAAATGATGCAACTTACGCCACGGCTGAGAAGTCCCGAGATTCGAATCGCGACGAGATGGAAAAGGTGGAAGCACAAATCCCCGACGTGATGATCATGAAGGAGATGGAGAAGCCTCGCGACTGTTTCTTTTTAGTGCGCGGGCAATATGACCATCGGGGCGAAAAGGTTGGGCCGGGGTTGCCCTCATTCTTGCCGCCCTTGCCAAAGGGCTCCTCGAACAATCGGCTTGGCTTCGCCCAGTGGATTGCTTCGGCGGACAACCCACTAACGAGCCGCGTGACAGTGAATCGGTTGTGGGATAGATTTTTCGGTCTCGGGTTAGTTTCAACGGTTGAAGATTTTGGAACCCGCGCTGAGTTTCCTTCGCACCCGGAGTTGCTGGACTACTTGGCACTGCGATTCGTTGACCTGAAGTGGAATCTGAAAGCGATGATGAAGGAAATCGCCATGAGTGCAACATACCGTCAATCTTCTAACTTCACGGTGGCGAAGATTCAAGCCGACCCACTGAACAAGTTGCTTTCGCGCGGTCCCAGATACCGGCTCCCTGGTGAAGTGATTCGGGATCAAGCGCTTTTTGCGAGTGGATTGCTGGTTGAGAAACTGGGAGGACCTTCAGTAAGACCCTATCAGCCGAAGGGGATTTGGGACGAGACCAATTTTTACGGCAACCTCCGCAATTACATGATTGATAAGCCGAATGGCTTGTATCGGCGTAGCCTTTATACGATTTGGAAGCGAACCGCGGCTCCGCCCAATATGTTGCTTTTTGATGTGCCATCACGTGAGGCATGTCGAGTTCAACGGGCTCGTACGAGCACGCCGCTGCAGGCTTTAACCCTTATGAATGACGAGACTTACTTGGAAGCAGCGCGGGTGTTGGCTCAACAGATGATTCGAAAAGGTGGGTCGACTCCGGAGTCGCGCTTGACGTACGGATTTCGACGGGTTTTGGGGCGGGCTCCGACCTCGCAGGAACTTGCCATTATGGTGAAAGGAGTGAAGTTGAGGTTGGAACGGTTTAAGGCCGACCCTGCCGCGGCAAAGGATCTCGCTTACATCGGCGAAGCTCCGATTGATTTGGGCATTGATCGCATCGAACTGGCGACGTATACGCTTTCGGCAAGTTCGATGTTGAACTTGGATGAGACGGTGACAAAGGAATAACCATGGATTATCAACTACAAGACCAGTTTAATCGTCGAACGTTTTTGAAGCGGACTGGGGGCGTAGGCCTCGCCGCGCTGATGGGGATTCTTACGAACGAGGGGATGGCGAATCCTCTGGTTGATGATCGAAAGCGGATTGGTGGGTTGGATGATTTGCCTCATTTTCCGGCCAAGGCCAAACGGGTTATCTATCTATTCCAATCGGGCGCTCCGAGCCAGATGGAGCTCTACGATAATAAGTCGCACCTGCTCACCCGGCGCGGCGAAGAACTGCCAGCGAGTATTCGGAATGGTCAGCGCTTGACCGGAATGACAGCGGGACAGAAGAATTTCCCGGTGGCGCCGAGCATATTCAAATACAACAAACACGGTCAAAGTGGGATGGAACTTAGCGAGGTTTTGCCTCATCTCGGTTCGGTTTCAGACGACATCTGCTTGATCCGATCAATGTTTACCGAAGCGATTAACCACGATCCAGCGGTGACATTTTTGCAATCGGGGAATCAAATCGCGGGTCGGCCCAGCATCGGATCATGGCTGAGCTATGGTCTGGGAACGATGAACAATGATCTTCCGACCTATGTGGTTTTGACCAGCATTGGAAGTGGTCGCTCCGATGATCAACCGCTTTATGATCGCTTGTGGGGGTCGGGATTCTTGCCTACCCAACACCAAGGTGTGAAGTTCCGCAATACAGGCGATCCGGTTTTGTTTTTGTCCGACCCTCACGGTATTGATCGTCAAACGCGCCGAGAGATGCTAGACGAAGTGATGGGCCTGAACACGATCAAAAAGTCCATTGTGGGTGACCCAGAAATTGATACGCGAATCTCGCAATACGAACTCGCTTTTCGCATGCAGATGTCGGTGCCGGAGCTTTTGGACATTTCTACGGAGCCGGCGGGAGTTTTAGAAATGTACGGGCCGGATGTTACGCGAAAAGGCTCGTTTGCTTATAACTGCTTACTTTCCCGACGCTTAGCCGAGCGTGGGGTGCGATTTGTTCAGCTTTTTCATATGGGTTGGGATCACCACTTCAACCTGCCGAATGCGGTTCGGGGGCAGGCGAAGGACATCGACCAGCCGTCGGCAGCTTTGATAAAGGACTTGAAGCAGCGAGGAATGTTTGATGACACGCTGATTGTGTGGGGCGGCGAGTTCGGGCGAACCGTCTATTCGCAAGGCACGATGACCGAGACCGATTATGGCCGCGACCATCACCCCCGGTGCTTCTCGGTGTGGATGGCAGGCGGCGGCGTGAAGGGCGGTCAGACTTACGGAACGACCGACGATTTCTCTTATAACATTGCAGAAAATCCGGTGAGCGTTCATGATTTGCACGCGACGATGTTGCATTTGCTCGGCATTGACCACGAGCGATTGACGTTTAAGTATCAGGGCCGAGACTTCCGGTTGACGGATGTTTCGGGCGACGTGGTTAAGAAGCTGATTAAGTAGGGCTGCGGGTGGATTTTCAGGGGATGACCGCCCAGAGCTGGTCAACATGGTAGATGTCGTGGCACGCGACCATGTTAACTAAGTCGGAGAGAGTTACTTCTCCTCGTTCGGGGTGATAGGCAGTTTTTTTCCAGTCTTCCTCAGAGAGAGATTGGACGAACTCGATGGTTTTGGCTCGCTCGGAGACAAACTCGGCCAGTTGCTGTTGAAGATCGCGGGCGGCGTAGTTTCTTTCGATCGCCATTTCGCCTTCGTCGTAGGCGAGAAAAGCCGCGCCGGGGTTTGCAAAGGCCAGTTTCATCCGCTCTTCGCGCATGATCGGCTCCCAATCGTTGAGGTGGCAGATCACATCGTGGGGGGAGAAGCGATCGGCGTGGGTGGGGATGGTTATCTTTTCTGGTGTGATGAGCTCTAGGGTGCGGCGTAGGATGGTTGGGTTTGAAGAGAGGGCGGGGATCAGATAGTAGTTCTTCACCTTCTTAGGCTACCCGGGTTGTTAAGCGTTCTTAGGCCGCCTATAGGGGCTCGGGCAAGATGCCCTTGGCGCACATCGGCTAGAAGCCGATGCCACGGGTTAGGCCATTGGGTTTCGGTTTAGGGCCGAGTATCTTCCGGTTACGAAGTGATCGAGCTGGCGTTCGATATCGGACAGGAGCGAGCTTGCGCCGAGGCGGAATAGGTCGGGTTTTAGCCAGGGTTGGCCTAGTTCTTCGCGCATCAGGATGAGCCATTCCATGGCTTGTTTGGCGGTTCGGATTCCTCCGGCTGGTTTGTAGCCTACTTGGAAACCGGTTTGCTCCTGGTATTCCCGAATCGCCCTTGCCATCACAAGGCCGTATTCGAGGGTGGCGTTGACCGACTCTTTGCCGGTTGACGTCTTGATGAAATCGGCGCCCGCCATCATGCAAACCAGGCTGGCTTTGCCGACATTGGAGAGCGTTCCGAGTTCGCCCGTGGCCAGAATTGTTTTTAGGTGAGCTTCACCGCAAGCCTCTCGAAAGGCCTGCACTTCTTCAAAGAGCGATTCCCATTGACCGAGCAACACTTTTGATCTAGTGATGACGATGTCAATTTCTTGGGCCCCGGCGGCGACGCTTTCTTCGATTTCTTCGATTCGCTGCTTCATGGGGGAGAGACCGTGAGGAAAGCCCGCCGCAACGGCGGCAACCGGAATTCCGGTGCCTTCCAGTGCGTTCACTGCGTAGGGAACGAGCTCGTGGTAGACGCAAACAGCTCCAACTCGGATGTTCTTCACTCCAAGCGCTTCTGCGAGTTCGGATTTCAGCGGCATACGAGCTTTTGCGCAGAGTCGATGGACATTGCCGGGTGTATCGTCTCCTCCCAGAGTGGTTAGGTCCATGCACTCGATGGCACGCACAAGCCACGCGGCTTGCCACTGCTTTTTGACGGTCCGGCGACCAGGGAGGGACTTGGTTCGACGCTCGGTGGCGCTCTTGTTTACGCGAACGGAGGCAACCCAATCAAGATCAAGCGGCGCGCCCATATTGCGGCCGAGATTGGGGGTTTTAAGCTCCACTTTGCCCATTCCTAAATTATGGACCATTGCACGATGATGCATTGGTTCGCCAAACTATTGTGGTGACGCCAACGCGCCCTGAGTTTTTGCATCTGAGCCAGTTTGAGAAGGTGCTCTTTTATCTGCTTGCGTTTGGCTCTCTTGCCTATGCCGCCTGGCAGATCATTCAGCGCATAAAGGTCTGGCAAAAAGGGAAGGCGCTTGGGGAGACGGCGAGCGGGTGGCGGTATTGGGTTCCTAGTGCGACCCAGTTAAAGGGATGGTTGGGTCGAGTTCACACCTACATCATCGCTCAAAAGAAAGTGAAATCGAGCCGCAAGAAATCGGGGGCGCCGATGCACTTGCTCATTTTTTACGGGTTTCTTTCGCTTCTTTTGGCTACCACCCTTTTGGCTTTGGCGACTTATGCGCCTTTGATTGGCTTGCCGAACTTTCACAAGGGCACGTATTATCAGTTTTACGAGCTAACTTTTGATGTGTTGGGGTTACTCTTCGTAGTCGGGGTTTGTTGGGCGATTTTCAGGCGGCTACAGCTTGGATCGCAGGATTTGGGAGACGCGGGGCTGAAATCTGAGGATGCAACTCAGCGCACGAAACAGGCGGTAGATCATCGGCGGCGGCCGATCAGCGGAGCGACGAGCGATCTCTTGGTTTTGGTTTTGCTCCTGCTTATTGGAGTTACGGGATATCTTTTAGAGGCGGCCCGAATTGGGAACACGCCAACAAGTTCGGACCAGTGGTCGGTGATTGGTAACTTGGTTTCGCCGATTTTTGCAGGGGTATCTGCTTCGGGATACAAGCTCATGTGGTGGTTCCATATGGTTTGGGTTTTCGTTTTCTTTACGATAATTCCACGGCTACGGATTCGGCATATTTTGATGGCGATCGCTTCGGCATCGGGCGCCCCCGAACGGGCAATGGGGCACCTAGAGCCCATTTCGATGGAAGAAGTCGAGAAAACGGGTCAGATTGGGGCTTCAACTGCGGCCGATCTTTCTCGCTGGCACTTAATGTCTTTGGATGCTTGCATGGAGTGCGGGCGATGCACTGAGGTTTGTCCGGCTTGGAATGTGGGCAAGGCTCTGAATCCGAAGCAAGTAGTCCAGGACGTTCGGTCTGCCATGGCGGATGGGACGAACATAGCGGCGGCGATTAGCGAGGAAGCGCTGTGGCAATGTACGACTTGCAATGCGTGTGCCGAGGCTTGTCCGGTCTTGATTCGGCACGTTGATTTGATCGTTGATACTCGGCGGAACCTGGTTGCGGAAGGGAAGTTGAGTGGGACTTCGGCGGTGATGCTTCGGCAAACCGGTTCCACGGGGAACGCCTGGGGCGCGCCTCGTTCGAGTCGAGAAGATTGGATGAAGGGGCTTGAGATCCCGTTGTGCCGCGATGGAAAGCCGTTTGAATACTTGTTCTGGGTTGGCTGCGCGGGAGCAACGGATCCAGGCGCGATCAAGACGACGAAAGCGGTTGCTGAGTTGCTACTGAAGGCAGGCGTTAGATTCGCGTGCTTGGGCCAAGAGGAAGCCTGCACGGGCGATCCGGCGCGACGGGTGGGCGACGAGTTTACTTTCCAAGAGAAGGCGATGGAGAACCTTTCTGTGTTCGAGCAATACGGGGTGAAGAAGGTGGTTACAGCCTGCCCACACTGCTTTAACTCGCTAAGGAATGAATACGAGAATCCGCTGGGAACGAAATCGGAAGATCCGCTTACGGGTCGCAAAATGGAAGTTTTTCATCACACGCAGCTTCTGCAGGATTTGATCGCTTCAGGAAAATTGAAGTCGGCGAGTGGGGCGGGAACGGTTTTCCACGATCCATGCTACTTAGGGCGTGTGAATGACGAAGCGGATGCGCCTCGAGCCCTATTAGGCGAAAAGACCAACTATAACGGACGCTCACCGGACGGATTGGGCGCTTTGATTCGGCCCTCGCAATTGCTTGAGCCGGAATTTTATGCATCCAAAACACGTTGCTGTGGAGCGGGCGGCGGACGATTGTGGATGGAAGAGCCCAACGATCAACGACCGGGTAACAAGCGGGCAAAGGAACTCCTGGCGACCGGCGCAAAAACGGTGGCTTTGGGTTGTCCGTTCTGCCGAATCATGTTGGATGCGAGCATAAAGCAGGAAACCGATGAGGAGATCAAGCTGGTTGACTTGGCAGAATTGCTTCAGGAGGCGAATCGATGATTACCGGACTTGGGATTGACCTTGTGGAGTTGGCAAGAATTGCGCAAGCGATGCGAAACCCACGATTTGTTTCGAAGATTTTGACGCCTCGCGAGCGAGCATATGACTTGACGGTTCAGTTTGTCGCGGGACGTTGGGCGGCAAAAGAGGCCATCGCCAAGGCTTCTTCGGAGCCGCTGTTTTGGCAAGAAGTGGAAATTCTGAACGCTAAAAACGGACGCCCGGTTGTGAGCATTCGGGGAAAAGAGACGGGAATTCTCGTTTCGATCACGCACGAGCGAACCCACGCGGCGGCGGTTGCGGTTGCAAGCGATTAGTAGTTGCGCTTGATCGCTGCGTAATGAACTCGGTCGGTGCTCTCGCGGGGCCGATCGAGCGAGTAAGCGTGAAAGACCTCGACTTGGCCAAAGCCAGCATCGTCGAGCATGACTCGAATTTCTTCTTCGGTGTATGCGCGCTGAATATGCGTTTCCATAAATTCTTCCTGGCCGGCCCAGAATTTCATTGTCACCTTAATGATCCGGGTTTCGGGGTTCCAATCACCGCGCCAACGGTATCTCAGGGGGGAATCCTTTTTGAGATGTTGCTGATCGAACATCCGTTGCTCAAACGCGTAGGCCGTGTTCATATCGAAAATGAAGGACGCGCCCGCGGGCAGGTGCTTACCTACTTGTTTGAGAGCCAACGCAAGCTTATCGGGTTCATAAATGTAGTTTAGGCTATCGAAAAACGAGTAGGCGGCGTCGAATTGTTCTCGCTCGCCATTGGGGAATTTGAACTCAAAGTTAGCGGCGTCGGCAACTTTGTAGCGAATGTTGTACATGGCGTGCTTGGCCTTCTCGGTGGCTTGGGCGATCATGTCGGGGCTTAGGTCGAACCCAGTGAGGTCAAACCCTTCGTCGGTTAGAAGTTCGCACATGATTCCGGTGCCGCAGCACACGTCTAGGATCTTTTTCGGGCGGACGCCTTGCTTG
>JBEBHJ010000124.1:0-2677 GCA_040081075.1 Fimbriimonadaceae bacterium
ATGACGTTCTCCAGATTTGATTCGGCCTGCGCACTAAAAAAACCCCAGTTTTCAAGCGTCTCCATTTCCATGCGACGAGGCGGTGGAGCGTCCTCGTGGTGCGCCACACGAAACGGGATCTGCTGACTATCGGCATAGCCGACCATGTCGTAGAGAAACGCCACGCATCCCATGCGTGCGAGTTGCACTTGGCGCGCCTGAAGATGGCTTCGTCCGCCCTCGGCAAAACGCTCCGCCCCGGCCACGAGTTCATTCTTGATGCTAGCTCCATTGTCGAGGAAGCGCCCGTCAGGCCAGTGTCCGTGCGGTGAAAGCACGCCAGGCAACTTCCCTGTTTTATTTTTCGGGCGATAGAGATTCCCCGTCACGAAGAATCCGGGCATGCTCTCGAAATAAACCTTCTCCACAGTGTAGTCGCCGAGGTCGAGCTTGCCGTGGATCACGGCATTCAACGGCGTCTTGGTGGGCATCGGCCAAAGCCCCTGTGAAACGAGTGCCTGACGACGCACCCGTTCGGCGCGTTGTTCCCATGCCGCTCTCGAAGCTGCTGGAGCCCACGGAAAGTTCCCGTTGAGATCCTTCAGTTGGCCAAGCCGGGCATCGGCCGGCATCTGACCCGAATCCAGCACGCGGGGGGCGGCGGCATGGAGGGCCGCAAACGCGCCGGAGACCGTGAGACTCAGCACGAACGAGTAAACGAGCGAATGAGAAGAACGAGACATGGGAGATGGGTTGGACTAAGGTGTTTCTTGGTTTCGAGGGGAAGGCGGCACGCGACTTGGCACTACTTGCTGAAGGGAGCTGTAAATTCGTCGGCTAGGTGTCCCGACATCTGATTGTCGGCAAGCCGCACCGGATTTGCCCCGTTTGCGCGATAGACACCGTAGCGTTGCGTCCGCTCGCCTGCGGAACGCGTGTCGGCAATCCGGTTGCCGCGGAGTTCGATTCCTTCGACGCACGGTGCGAAATAGAAGCCATAGCCCTTACCGTCGCCGCCATTATCCGTCACGGTGTTACCGCGGAAAAAATTGCGATGACCGCTATTCTTAAAGGTCTCCTGGCGAAAATAAACACCGGCGATTCCGTTTCGAGTCATGGTGTTTTCCAAGAACCGATTATCGGTATCCTTGTGCCCTATCGAAACGCCATGCTCACCATTGCGTTCGATGATGTTGCCTGCAAACACACCAAAACTCACGCGCCAGCAGAGGAAGAGCCCGACTCGGGCGTTGTCGAACACCCGACAGTTCTGCACGAGCGACCGCGCCGAACCGGCACCGGGGTGGATGCCATGACTGGTGTTACGATAGACTTCACAATCCAGCACCCGGATGTTCTCCGTTATTTGAAAAGAAATGCCGTCTCCGTTGTAGTCCCGCGCCGTGCAGCGTCGGATGATCGTGTGGCGCGATTGGTAGAGATAGATGGCTCCACCGCGGCATCCATCAAGGAAGGCGTTTTCCGCCTTGTTGCCATCAACGATGATATCCTCGATGGTCACATTCTCCGTGTCGATCGCGCACAAAATCGGAAAAGTGTTCTGGACCTTGGCGTGGTGTCGCTCGGCACCGTAATCCCGCAAAGTCATTGGATTGATGCGGAGCACATTTTCCTGCACCCCGATCACCGTAGTCACACTCACATCCCAGTCACTCTTGAGAATGTCGTCCGTCACAGCAATACCCATACCCGGGCGAAATTTATCCGGCTCTGCGACCGCCAATCGGATTTCGCCATAGTCACCATCCTCAACAAGCAGACTCTCGACGCCCGCGCTTTTGCGCAAAACGGTAAGCCCCGGCGTTCCGCGCACTGTGACGCCCGACGGAACGAACAGACTGTTGTCCATCCGATACGTGCCAGGTCCAATCATCAGCGCATCGCCCACTCGAAGAAGATTCGCGGCCCGTTGGAGCGCTGCACTATCGGTGCCCACCACATCGGCCGCGCCCATTTGGGCAATGGTGATGACACGAGACGGACCCACGTCACTCCGGTTCACGGTTTGCGCACTGAGTTCACACCGCACTGAAATCAGCAGCAATAGGATGCCGCACCGAATGAGCCTGCGTCGGCGCTGATTGATCGATTGTGTTGAAGTCATTAGGCTAGCTTTCCCTCGGCCGGTTCGCGGCTATTCCCACGGCAATCGTCAAGCCACACCGCAAAGGCGTGAAGTGACGATTGGCCCAAGAGTGAACCCGATGCGCTCCGCCTGCAATCGTCGCGCGCAAACTCAGTCGAAAGCGTCGAAATCGCTCACGCATTCGACTGTCCCGCCAAGATCCCTCAGCGCAGTCATGCGCGATATGATTAGATCTGCGCACAGGGGTTGTCAGCCCGACGGATCGCCGCACATGGTCCATCTCACGCATTAGTTCGCACCATGAGAATTACCGTCCGCCCATTGTTCACACTCACCTCGTTTATTTCATCAGTAGCACCGGCAACATTCCGACGCTCAACATCCCAAGAAACTTTGGGCACGGAATACCGCAGAGTCCATTTTTTCACTGCGACACCTGTTTTCTCGCGATAAAACTATCGAGATAAAATCACAGAGCGCCACCTACCCAGCCTTGTCAGTTTCACCAAGTGGTCAGGTCCAATTCCCTCCGTGCATGAGGCAGCCTTCGGCCGAAAAGCCACCTCATCCTTACTCCATTCGGTATTGTGG
>JBEBHJ010000039.1:0-35285 GCA_040081075.1 Fimbriimonadaceae bacterium
GGTTCGTTTGCTTCCAAGGCCGAACCAACTAACTCCGGCAAAATGTCAGATTCAAAAACGTCGCCCATGTACTCATCGGGCAAGGTGAACATAAGCACTTCGCACTCCGCCGCTAGCCTCACGTTGACGGGCTGGAATCCGTCCTCAACCGCTCGATCCCAAGACTTTCCGGCCCTTTGACCGATTGTCACATTCACGCCGCTGTCGCGCAGGTTCAGGGCTTGGGCGCGGCCTTGGTTGCCGTAGCCGATAATCGCCACACTTCGCGATAAGATCGCTTGGGGGTTTATTTCGCTGACATCAATTCTCTTGCCCATTTTGAGGTTGAAGGGGCCGGTTGAGACCGGGGCTCCCCGGGGTTAGAGTCTGGTCGCGATTTTGCCGAACGCGCTTGCCCCGGCATAACGGGCGTGGGAGCCGAGCATCTCCTCGATTCGAAGCAGTTGGTTGTATTTTGCGATGCGATCGGTTCGGTTCGGGGCGCCGGTCTTGATTTGACCGCAGTTCGTTGCAACCGCCAGATCAGCAATCGTTGTGTCTTCGGTCTCTCCAGACCGGTGGCTCATCACGCTGGTATAGCCCGCTCGGTTAGCAAGGTCAACGGCGGCGAGAGTCTCAGTGAGTGTTCCGATTTGGTTCACCTTGATCAGAATTGAGTTAGCCGTCTTTGCTTCAATTCCGCGCTGTAGTCGCTCCACGTTGGTCACAAAGAGGTCGTCGCCCACGAGTTGAACCTGGTCGCCGATTGAATCGGTCAGGCCCTTCCACCCATCCCAATCCTCTTCGTTCAGGCCATCCTCAATGGACAGAATCGGATACTTCTGGGCAAGCGCCGCGAGATAGGCAACTTGGTCCGCCGACGATCGCTTTCGATTGTCACCGGCCTTGTATTCATAAAAGCCATTTGAATAGAATTCCGAGGCTGCTGCGTCGATCCCGAGCCAGATTTGCTCCCCCGGCGTATACCCAGCCTTTTGAATGGCTTCGATAATGTAATCGAACGCCATGTCTTGGTCCTCAAGATTGGGGGCAAATCCGCCCTCATCTCCAACGCCCGTGCTCAACCCCTTGCCTTTCAGAACCTTCTTAAGCGAATAGAAAACTTCTGATCCCCAGCGCAGCGCCTCGCTGAACGATTCTGCGCCGACGGGCAGGATCATGAATTCCTGGAAATCTACGTTTGAATCCGCGTGTTTGCCTCCGTTAAGGATGTTTAGCATCGGAACGGGCAGCGCATTGGCCGTTACTCCACCAACATAGCGGTAGAAGGGAAGTCGGCACTCAATCGCGGCAGCTTTGGCCACGGCAAGTGATACACCGAGCATAGCGTTTGCGCCCATGCGAGCCTTATTTGGTGTGCCATCAATCTCGATAAGGAGTTCGTCAATCGCAGTTTGGTCGGTGGCGTCGCGATCAAGAAGCGCGGGCGCGATCACGTCATTAACGTTTTCTACAGCAGTAAGCACGCCTTTACCCATGTAGCGTTTGGAATCCTCATCGCGGAGTTCAACCGCCTCAAACTGCCCGGTGCTGGCGCCGCTTGGAACCGCGGCTCGTCCAAACGATCCGGTTTCGAGCGTGACATCGACTTCCACCGTCGGTTGTCCGCGGCTATCCAGGATTTCTCGAGCGGCAATGTCAACAATAATGGGCATTTCCAAAAGATACCTTGCTTTGGGGGAAGCTCGGGCAGGCGCACTTCGGCTAGAAGCTGATGGCACAGGTATTCTATTGCGCATGGCAAAGAAGCTGAAAATTGCAGTAATCGGTAACGGCATGATCGCCCACGGGGCTCACTTGAAGGGTTATGCGAGCATTCCGGACCTGTGTGAGATGATGATTGCGTGCGACATCATTGAAGAACGGGCGAAGAAAACGGCCGCTGAGTTCGGAATTCCTCGTTGGACGACTGACTACAAGGAAGTTTTGGCCGACAAGGAGATCGACGCGGTATCCGTCGCCGTTCCCAATGTTTCTCACCACCAAATCACAATCGACTGTTTAAAAGCGGGCAAGAACGTCTTATGCGAAAAACCGCTCGCCATGAACGGGAAGCAGGCGCGAGAAATGTGTAAAGTCGCGCGTGAATCTAAGAAGATGTTGATGGTTGGGCTCCAAACTCGGTTCGGTGGCCCGGCGAGCTTTGTTAAAGACTTCATTGATAACGGCGGAATGGGAGATATCTACTATGCGCGGGCTCAGGCTCTTCGCCGACGGGGTGTGCCTACTTGGGGCGTTTTCACGGACAAAGAAAAGCAGGGCGGCGGCCCCCTGATTGACATTGGTGTTCACGTGCTAGACCTCACTTTGCACCTCATGGGATATCCGAAACCAGTGAGCGCGTTCGGAAAGACATGGGACACGCTGGGCAAGACTCCGGGACTCTACAATGATTGGGGCGACTATGATCGCTCAACTTATACCGTCGAAGATTTCGCCGTTGGTCTGATTAAGTTTGAAAATGGCGCGGCGGTGACACTAGAGAGCTCGTTCATGGCCAACATGGAGGGCGACCCTTTCCAGACTCAGCTCTTTGGGACAAAAGCAGGGGCAATTGTGAAAGCTTGGGGCGATAAGCCGGTCGAAATTTTCACTGAGCAGAACAAACAGATGTTTACGATGGTGCCTTCCAATGTGCCCGACATCGAGAGTTCGCACGTAAAGGAAGTTCAGGAGTTTGTAAAGGCGATCCAGGCGGGCAAGCCTTCACCAGTTCCGGGCGAAAACGGCATGACGCTTAATGCAATTTTTGATGCTTTGTACAAGAGTTCGGAAACGGGCAAAGAAATCAAAGTTGATACGACCTTTTAGGTGACCCAGCTCGCACGCTTCCTTGCTCGCCGCCTTTGGTTTGGCATGCTTTGGTTCATGCGGCGCGGCTGGATGAAAAGGCTTCAGTGGGCGGCGGTGAAGATCGGCGGTCCGAAGCGTGAGGCGAAACGCCGCGAAGCATGGCAAATTCAGAATGCGTTCGCGCGCCGCATAGGCTTGCCCTTGATGACAGGATTGATTACCGTCGTCTTGTGGAGCATCGTTGTTACGTGCAGCTACTATCTCATCTTAGAAATGATGGATCGCGGCTGGATTCCGATGCCTTAAGCTGGTGGTTTACGGGCGATTGGTGGCCACTGCAAATATCCCCGGGGCACGAACATCCCGCGCTCCGGTCCTTGCAAACCCGGTGCGAGCATGCTGGATCCCGGGCCAACGAGTGCGGTCAAAACGTAAAAAAGCCACGCTCGCAATGAGCGTGGCTTTTTGGAGGTAAAGATCGTTAGACGATTCTTACTTCTTTCGGCGTCGGAGCAGAGCAGCTACGCCAAGACCGAGAGCAGCCATAGTTGCTGGCTCAGGAACAGCTGAGCTAACATTGAACTCCCAGCTACCAATCGTTCCAATGTCACCGGAGGCATTGTCCCACGCTCGAAGCTCATAGTTACCACCGAGGTTTTGACCTGCGAAGGCAGCATATGTATTTGCGTTGAACTGAGGAACGCCAACGCCACTGTTACCAGCACCGGCACCAAAAGCGTGGGTTTTGCGGTTGTAAGTGCCAGCGGCCATGGCGCCAGTCAATGGCTGAGCAGCTCCGCCGCCATCAACGAAGCTAAATGTACCAGTCTGAAGAACGCCAGCGCTGCCTACACCTGTAGCAGTTGTTGAGCCCAAACGGCTCATCAAGTGTACGCTAGTACCAGTCGTGAGGTTCTTGAACTGAACGATCAAGTCGCCGACCCATGTGTGAGCGGTTGTTACGGTAAAGCTAACTGAGTTCAACGATGTAATGTAGCCAATATTGCCTACGCTGATCGTTGAACCGGCGCCAGTGCCGTTGTTGTCGGGAATAGCGAAGCCTGCGCCGCCGCTGAATGTTTGGGACATTGCCGATACGCTAGCAACACCCAAAGCCAAGATAAGAATCTTTTTCATGTATTTTTTCCTCCAAATTTTCACTTGCGTGAATTTGACTTAGCTATTGTACAACAAACTTTCAAGAATTGTGCGAAGATAGATTCAATATAGCAAAATTACGAGGTTTTCTCGAGAAGTTCCTTGATGGTCGCGTTGAGGTCAAGACTCTCGTGAATAATCGCACCTTCGCGTGGGGTCTGGAGACTGATCGCCGGCTTAGATGGATCAAATTTTCCGGTGATCCATCCGTCTTGCAACATGAGTTCCATGACTTGCATCAACTGCAGAGTGGCTTCCGAGTGAGGTCTCCCCTCAGACTTTGTAAGGCCGTGTGTGACGGTATTAAAAATGGTGCCGATGTCTTTGGATGACTTCAATGCTTCGATTACGCGAGCGAAGAGGCCAGCGTTAGGCAAAATCTTGTTTCCACGGCGGTAGGCAAGCCGCCGATGAATCTTTCCATTACTGTAGGAGGGTGCGGTTTCTTCGGTCGCTCCCTCGAGATTTAGCCGCAACACATTAACACGATTGAGTTGCCACTTGACGTCGGCATCAAGGAATCTGGCCGCAACCTGT
The DNA here is from genome assembly GCA_040081075.1 of Fimbriimonadaceae bacterium. Classification (GTDB taxonomy): domain Bacteria; phylum Armatimonadota; class Fimbriimonadia; order Fimbriimonadales; family Fimbriimonadaceae; genus JANJUB01. The sequence goes on from JBEBHJ010000039.1 coordinate 4,489, forward strand.
CGGGCGCCAGCCAAATCGAGCCCGCCAAGTCCCACCTGGCCAAAGACGTCATCGGTAAAGCCTCCTGTTCCAAGCCATTGGAAGGCTTTGGCCGGTTCAAGTTCGAGGCCGGCTTCGGCCGCGATCTTCGTAGTGTGGGCTTGTAAGTCGGTAAAGATGCCGTTTGCGGAATACCAAAAATCGGCAAATCGAATGTGCTGTCGAATCCGTTTCGCCTGGTTTTCGCTGTACTTTTCCTTCAACCAGTCTCCCTCGGTATCCCCGTTTTCGATGGCTAAGATGGTGTAAGCCGCTTCTCTGGCGCTCGTGTGCGTTAACGTTAGGCCTGCCGCCAAAATGGGGTCAGCAAACCCAGCGGCTTCGCCGGCTAGCAACCAGTTTCCCCCCGCCATCCTCTCCGATACAAAGGACCAATCTTTAGTTGCTTTGACGTCGCCGGTGGCCGAGCCTCCCTTGATAAGGTCGGTTACGAGTGGCTCTTGCGAGAGAGCCCATTCATATTGCTCCTTCGGCGTTCGGCCACTCTCCTTGTGGAACTCGGCCGGGCAGATAAAGCCGATGCTCGTCGTAGTTGGACCTAGAGGGATATACCAAATCCAACCGCTGCCGATGCTTAAAACCAAAACGCGTGTTGCGGTGTCGTAAAACTTCGTTGCCCAGCGGGCATTTTCCCAGTAATCCCAGAACGCGACGTTCTTCAGCTTGGTTGGTGTGTCTGTTTCAACGCCCATCGCCCTGCGTAAAATTCCGGAACCGCCCGAGCCGTCAACGTAATGCGTCGCCGTGATGACTTCTCCAGATTCCAGTTTCAGGCCGTCAACATGATCGCCGGTTCTCAAAACTTCGGAAACCTTGGTCTCTTGGAAGACTTCGCAGCCCATCTCCTGGGCGTGATCAAGCAGTATCTGATCGTAAATGGCCCGGTTTACTTGGAACGCTAGCTGCTTGCGTTGACCTTCAAATTTCCCGGGGCGCTTGGGGTTGACAAAGTTCTGTAGAGGCACAAACTCGAAGTCCCAAAGCAGTTCGCTGGATCCCCATCGGTAAGTTGCGCCTATCTTAAGCGGAAAGTTAGCTTTCTCGACCTTCTCCCAGCATCCCATTTCATCCAAAATCGCACCGATTGGAGGAAGTTGGCTTTCCCCAACGTGCTCGCGTGGGAATTTCTCACGCTCAAAAATTCCGACCCGCAGATTGGGTGAATATTTCTTGAGAATCGATCCACATGTCGAACCAGCGGGACCGCCGCCAATTATGGCTACGTCGTAGTTTGAGCTCATCGGCTTATGCGTACGGACTTGATCCGGTCACCCTTCTTAATGTTATCAACCACGCCCATGCCGCTGGTGACCTTTCCAAGCACCGCGTAGCTACCGAACAGTCGGAAGGCGTCCTTCTTTAGCACAAAAATCTGGGAATCTCCGCCAAGCTGAAGGCCCTCTGAGGCGATTCCAACGACGCCTCGATAGTAGTCCCACTTCGAACCCTCAAAGGGCATATCCTTGCCGGATCCTCCGCCCAAAACTGCCTCATCAGTCATCGGCTTGGTTTTGGAGGCAGGCGCACCCCATTGCGTTACCCAAGGTTCTACGCGGTGGATCCTCTGACAGTCATAGAAACCCTTTTTGATGAGCGCCGCGATATGGGTGACGGTTTTTGGAGATCCAGCCTTATCGGTCGTAATGGTGAAGCTCTTGCCCCCTTGCATTGTCACAACAATCTTCGGCCCCGTCGGTTGAAATGCGGATGCGGGGGGGATTGCTGGTTTACTTTGGAGAGCGAGCAGTAGCGTGGCGACTAACATGCACTAAATATTACTCTTTGATGGCTTCCACGAATATCCGGTTGACGCGACGGCCGTCGGTGTTGGTTACAACAAAACGGCAGCCGTCGATGTCAATCGATTCCTCAAGTCGGGGCTGACGACCGAAGTGTCCGAAAACGAATCCCCCAACAGTATCAAACTCTTCGCTTTCAAACTCAGTGCCGATGGCTTCGTTCAGGTCATCAATGTGCATGCGGCCATCAACGGACCAACCAGAGCCGCTCGGTTCAATCTCTGGCATCTCGTTGTCATACTCATCAACAATATCTCCTACGAGCTCTTCGACAATGTCTTCGATCGTGACGACGCCAGCCGTTCCGCCGTATTCATCGCTCACCACCGCCATTTGACTTCGCGATTGTTTCATCTCGGACAGCAACTCGTTGAGCGGTTTATTTTCGGGCACAAAGTGGGGCGCTCTCATCAGTTGACGAAGATCAGGGTCTCCGCCATTCTTAATCATGGCAAGTAGCAAGTCTTTGGCGTGAATGATTCCCACGATCTGGTCATCAGTGCCTTCGTAAAGAGGGATTCGGGAGTGGCCAGACTCTTGAATAACGGCCATGACTTCGTGAGGGTTGCTGTTCACATCGAGCGCATCCATGTCTACGCGCGGGGTCATGACCTCGCGGGCAACCGTGTCGGCGAACTCAAAGACAGAGTGAAGAAGTTCGCGTTCGTCGCTTTCTATTTCGCCGGATTCTTCGGCTGATTCGACGAGGGTCCTGATCTCGTTCTCCGCCTGATTGGCCATCGGCGTTGCCATTTTTCCGCTCCGAGAAGCAACGAGTTTAGCAAACACGGTCGTCCATCGTGCCGGCACCGAAAGAATGAGGGAAGTCACTTGGATGAACCCATAAAGTCGGAGTGCAATCCCGTGGGGATGAATGATGGCATATCCCCGAAACGCTTGGGCAACCAGTAGCTTAAGTAAGTTGAAAGGAAACAGCCAAAGAACGATAGCGCTTAGGCCAACGTTTGCATAGCTTGTTTCATCCCAGTGCGTCCATTGCGACAAAAACGCCGTAAACCCTGGTGCGAGTAAGAAGACCAACAACGCCAAGGCTAGGCCACATAATTCCGAACCAAGGCTGCATGCCGCCGACGCGTTAGATTGGTTATCAAGGAGTTTTTCAAGAAGTGTGCCTCGACGCTCGCCCTTCTCTTTGAGGTGCCTAATATGCATGGGCCGCAAAAGAGCTACAGCGGTTTCGGCCGAGACAAAGCAACCGTTCACGAGGATTACAATGACGAGAAATAGGACAAGAACATAGGCACCGCCCGGGACGGATGGAAAAGTAGCCGCCATTTGAGTCGAGCCGATTCGAGAGGCCTCTCCGGCCAATGCCAATCCAAGTAAGAGTGCGCCCATGAAACCGCTGAGCCCTCTCTGAACTTGCATCAGTTTCTTCTCTTGTAACCTACGTTTATCGCTTTCCATGATTATTTCGGCATTAAGCCAAAGACAACAAGTCCGACCACTACCCCCACAATGGCACCTAAAACGAGTTCATACAGCGAGTGGATTTTTGCTTCGTATCGGCTTTGGGCAATAATCCCGGCCAAAATGACGGCAATCGCAGATACTAGGAGGTTATCGGTGAGGAACATCACGCCGGTCGCAAAGAAGAAACCGAATGCGGCGTGACCGCTCACCAATCCACCCTTAAGCACTTGCCCCCGCTTTCCGAGCCCTTTACCGATGATGACGATGATAAAGAGCAAGAACCATCCAATGATCATCCGAGGCACAAATGGCAAATTGGGAGTGTCCGCCGTGAGGCTCAGTTTGATTTGCTCCCAGCGATTGTCTCCGAGCATCGTAAGCGCGGCCACAACAAGGGCCATGATCGTGGTGATGAGCACGGCTCCGGCCGCGATGTCCTTTGCAAATTTGGCCTGGGGACTATATTGGGGTGATACCAAGTCAACCGTCGCCTCGATCGCACTGTTAAACATCTCAGCAACAAGCACCAAGCTGATCATGAACAGCAGAACGAGCGTTTCGCGACGCCCAAGGTTCGTAAAAAGGCCCAACACCATCACAAACAGCACGACATAAAGGTGAAACCTCATATGGCGCTGAGTTTTGAATGTGTAAACGAGTCCGCTAACGGCGACGCGGAATGGATCAAGGAGTCCTTTTTTGCGGGTCAAACTCATGCGATTGGCTCCTTTGCAATTGAGACCCATTCGCGGTCTTCGGGCAAACCAACAAGTTGGCCGATTCGGGCCATTTCTTGCATCATGGCGCTTCTTTCTTTGTCGGTGTGGTCATCGAACCCGCGCAGATGAAGGAATCCGTGAATGGCGAGATACGCGAGCTCTGTTCGCAGGGACACGCCTCTCAGTTGGGCTTGACGTGCTGCAAAATCGACGCAAATGGCAATGTCCCCGATTAAGTTTGAGCCAGGGATGCTCTGCACCGGGAAAGTCAGCACGTCCGTAGATTCATCCACACCCCGGTATTGTCGGTTTAAGTCCCTAATTTCGTTATCGCTCACGAGCTTGATGGCAACTTCGTAGGGGGCGGGGACACACTGGTCGTAGGCGCGCGAGATTACATTGCGGGGAACACGAACCGCAGTGGAGTTCGAAAAGGTTAGGCGTGACTGCAAACTGGGAGGTTCCATACGAAACGAACTAACCTTGCAGACGACCGGACGGGCCCGCTTGAAGCGAGATAGAAACGAAATTCGGAGAGAAAGCCGAGTACAGCATGGGATTCGGGCTAGGCCCGAGGCGAACTACATTCGCGAGGAAACGCGACGGCGTTTTGCGCGGCGGCGTTTTTCGCTGGGCTTCTCGTAGTGAGAGTGATCCTTGAGATCGCGCAACAGACCGCTGGTCTGCATTTTTTGGTTGAACCGCTTCAAAGCGGAATCAATGGACTCATTAGATTGAACGATTACGTAGATCAAGGATATTGCTCCGAACGTTTATTATGGCACAATTTGCCAAAGTGTCAAGGGTTGGGGAACAATCAGGCACGCTAAGCATTATGAGAAACATGCGAAGTTGGTTTGTCATCAGTGCATTTGGATTCATTTCTCTCGGCCGCGCTGTGGTCTTTGGACAACTCGACACGTTCGCCAGCGGCCTTGAGAATTGGGCAGGATCATCGCCAGCTTTGGGTCTTGGTGGTCCGGCTGGTGGCTCCGATCAATATCTGCGTTTGCAATCGGGACCAGGGTTCGCCCCCAAAATGGCCGCTCGAAATCAGGTTCAGTGGACGGGGAACTTCGCCGGAGCGGGCGTTAGCGCCGTGACCTTGAATGTTGCCAACTTTGGCACGAGTGTGATTGAGTTGAGAGTTGCCCTCTTTGCCGTTGGAGGCCTTGAGTACACGTCCACCACTTCCACTAGCATCGCCGCTGATGGTCAATGGCGATCGATAAGCTTTTCTCTTGCTCAATCTGCACTCACCTCCGTGGGAGCAAACACGAACTACGCAGCGCTGATGGCGGGAGTAACAAATTTTCAGTTTAGAAACAATCCTGGCGCGCCATCTGGTTCTGGCACCCAGCCAAACTTCACTGGGATCATGGGTCTCGACAATGTGAGGGCCGTGCCTGAGCCGAGCACCGTGCTCGCCCTAGGTTTTGGCGGTCTCATGTTGAGACGTCGCTTTCGGATGTCCGCTTGATTTGAAACGCTAAGAAGACAAGAGCAAGCACACCCAGAACATACTCGGTCATGTGACAAATCGCAACAGACATCAAGCGTCGGTCGGATTCAAACGTGGCTCGACGGCTTGCTTCGGGGATTTGTCCGGCTAGTAGATATACGCCAGAGAGAATCAGCATCATGACGAGCCACACAACGAGGAGAAGCGGAGGGATCATTCGAACCAACCTCTTTCTGGAAAGGGGATGATCCCGCCGAGCATTGGTGGCCCAGATCACAATCGATGCTATCAAACCGAACCACCAGGAAGCTCCGATCCCCCAAACAAGAGCCATAACCCATGGCGACTTACTGTCAACAACCCTTGGATGATGGATCGTGAAGTATTCAACCGCTATATGGGCGGTAACAAGATCTACCGCGATACCAAGCAGGCACGTCATGCAAACTACTTGTAGCGAAAGGAGAACCATGTCAAGCCAACGGGTCTTGATCATTTCCTAATTCTTGCATCAAACGCTGCACCAACAGGTATCGCTGATGCATACTTCTAAATCTATGGCGAGGGGAAACGCGCATCGCCTCAAGCAGAACTTAGTGGGTTACCTCTTTATCAGTCCGTGGCTGATAGGTTTCTTGGTGTTTGCGCTATGGCCATTCTTGCGCAGTATCTATCTCAGTTTCACGCGTTACAACATCGTTAGCGAGCCGAAGTGGGTGGGAACTGCTAACTACAAGATGCTCCTCACGAATGACGAGCTGTTTTGGAAGTCAGCTTGGGTCACCGTAAAATACGCGCTGATTTCGGTTCCCCTGGGCATTGCGGTTGGCGTTGGATTAGCGCTGTTACTGAACTCAAATGTAAAGGGAATCGCCGTTTTCCGAACGATTTTCTACCTGCCTTCGATCGTCCCAACCGTTGCAACCTCAGTTCTCTTTATCTGGCTTCTGAATCCCAGTGTTGGGCTAATAAACCGGATACTGGGAGCGGTGGGCATTACGGGTCCGGCTTGGCTCAATACGGCCCCTTGGGCGTTCTACAGCTTGGTTCTAATGGCCCTTTGGGGTGTGGGTGGGAGCATGATTATTTACCTTGCGGGTCTCAAGGACATTCCTCTTCACCTTTATGAGGCGGCAACGCTTGATGGAGCGAACGCTTTTCAGAAGCTCAGGCGAATCACTTTGCCAATGATGACGCCCGTCATCTTCTTTAACCTAATCATGGGCATAATCGGAGCGTTTCAAACATTCACGCAGGCTTACGTGATTACACCAAACGGCGGACCGCAAGATAGCACCTACTTCTACAGCTTGTACCTTTACAATCGGGCCTGGAAGTATCTCGATATGGGTTATGCGAGCGCAATGGCCTGGATGCTATTCCTGGTTATTGTGATTCTAACTGCTGGCGTTTTCCGAACCCAAAAACGGTGGGTGCACTATGGCGGTTAAGCGTTGGCTTGCCCTTGTTGCCTTTTTCGTCGGCGCGATTGTAATCTTCGCCTCGGGGCACTCAACGCCCCGGCAGTTCCCCGAGCGCAAGCTCGTTCGATTCTGGCATCGGTGGCAGGGCGATTGGGAGAAGCAGGTTCAAAAGATTGTAGACGCATTCAATGCAAGTCAATCCGAATATGAGGTTAACGCCGTGAGCGTTCCCGGCAGCGGGGCCGACTCCAAGTTTGTTCTTGGAGTCATCGGGGGTGATCCTCCGGATCTTATGTCCATGGGGAGCAACGCCGTTCCAAATCTTGCTGCGAGCGGCTTTTTGACAAAGCTCGAAACGCTCATGACGCCTGATGAGAACAAGCGCTTCTTTAGGGATAGCTATCCCGCCATTCGAAACATCGGGATGATCAAGGGGAGCTGTTATGGGATAACCATCGGCGCGGACTTGATGGCCCTTTATGTGAACTGCAAGCAGCTAAGGGATGCCGGATTTGATCCGGATAACTTTCCAAAGACCCTCGAGGAGCTCGAGGAGATGGGTCTCAAACTGAATCAGTACGACTCAAAAGGGAACCTCACTCGTTTAGGTTTCCTCAGCCAGGATTTGCCCTATTTTGCTCGTTACTTTGGGGGTGGCTTTGATGTTGATCCAGATGGCAGGCTGCATCTCAACACGCCACAAAATCTGCGCGCTCTTGAGTCTATTGTCAACTATCGAAGAAAAGTGGGGTTTGACAATGCGGTCCGATTTCAAGCCGGTTTGAATGATATTGAGGGGGCTGCTTCTTGGGCCTTTATGAATGGCCATCTGAGCGTGACTTATGATGGGCAGTGGCGAGTAGAAGAGCTCCGGAAGTTCAAACCTGACCTTGAGTATCGCGTGTATCCGGTTCCCCCTCCCAAAGATGGTGGAACGCCTTTAGGAGGTCAAGTCGGCGGGAATTTCATGATCGTTCCTATCTCGGCTAAACAGAAGGCGGGAGCGTGGGAGTTCTTGAAATTTTGGACGGGGCTTAATAATCCTGACCGCGCGGCCGAGTTTTACAATCTGGGCGGATGGTTGCCGTACTCTCCTGAAGTAGCAGCTTCTCCAACCTTTCAGCGATGGCTCAAAACAAACCCCCAATTTCAAGCTTTTCTTGACATTTTGGCCAGCCCTAACTGCAAAGCTCCTCCGGCAATTCCAAATTTTCAGTTTCTCAATGACTTGGTTTATCGCGCCGAGGACCAGGCCGTTCGGGGGGCGATTACCCCTAAAGCCGCCCTAGAGGAACTGGAAAGTAAGTTTGTGGAAGAACGAAACAAACGGAGGGCCCTCGGCTATGACCAGTAAAACCCTCACCCCTAAAGTTGGTATCTACGCGGCGTTGATCTTGCTTTCGCTGCCCGCGATTTTGCCTCTGCTTTGGATGGTTTCCACAAGCCTAAAGGGCAACGAGCAAATTTTTGGCAATAGCGATCTATCGGTAAAGTCGCTGATCCCGTCCCCTTTGGTGACCAAGAATTATCCGGACGCTCTGCAATATATGCCTTTCACGAGCTACTTGCGAAACACGCTCCTTTTGTGCCTCTGCACAGTGATAGGCGCAGTATGTAGCTCAGCGATCGTGGCTTATGGATTTGCCAAGATTGAGTTCGCGGGAAAGAAAGTGTGGTTCTCTCTCATGATCGCAACTATGGCGCTTCCGGGCCAGGTCACCATGATTCCGATATTTGGGTTGTTCCGGTCCCTCGGTTGGTATGGAACCTATTTGCCTCTTATTGTCCCCGCCTTCACCGCCTCCGCCTACTATGTATTCTTGCTCACCCAATTCTTTCGAACGATCCCTCTCGAAATGTCGGAAGCCGCCCGCGTTGATGGAGCGAGCGAGTGGACGATTTTTAGAACCTTGATCGTGCCGCTCTCAAAACCAGCTTTGGCGACCTGTGCCTTATTCCAGTTCATCGGAACCTGGAACGACTTCCTCGGCCCGTTGCTTTATATCAACGACCCAGCAAAATACACGCTGGCATATGGATTGCAACAGTTCGTTTCGCACTACGGCGGATTCTACGCGCAACTGATGGCGGCGGCAACCATCTTCACCCTTCCCATTATTATCCTATTCTTTTTTGCGCAGAAGACGTTTATTCAGGGTATCTCGACTACGGGAGGGAAATGAGGTCACGTTAGGATATGACCGAGCAAGAAGAAGGTCGGATCCAACTGAGTTGGGGCTTGGTCTTGATGGGCATCCCAGCCGGTAGCCTCGTCATCTTGGTTTGCTCAACCGGACAAACCGTGAATGGAGGATTCTGGGAAGTGTTCTTCTGGTTGGTTTATATGGGGCTCGCTTCCGCCGTTTGCACCGGTCCGATCGGATTGATTCTCACCTTTCTCGGCCTGATCAAGCTATCGAATCGCCCGCGGATGCGGGCGATTCCAAAAAGAGAACCTGAACCTCCGAAGTTCCAGATTGGCGACGACGACTAGGTGTCGTTTGCCGCTTGATATGCTTTCGCTTCGGCCGAATCCAGATAAGCGAAGGCGCGGTCCAAAGTGGGTGCGGGTTCCCAGAGGAAGCCTTTTTCGTTAACGACCCAAAGCTCGCAACCTTCGCAAAAGGGCGGCGGTAGGCGCACGATACGGAACTTCCCAACCTCCTCCAGGACCTCAACCGGGTCGGCGAAATCACCGATGTTCCGAATATAGTCGCCGGCGCTGAGGTAGTTCTCGGGCATATCTAAATTATGGCGGCGTTCAGGAGGTTGCGTAACGGGAGCGATCCCCAGCCGTTTGAGTCACAAGCGTTTTGAAAGATACTCCGCCCGAGTATACTTACGCCTTGAGCAGAAAATGGCTAGACCGGTTGGGAGCATGCGCGAGCGCACTTTGTGCGGTGCATTGTCTGCTTGTAGGAGTAGCGCTTGGCCTTATGAGCACGCTAGGGCTCGGCTTTTTAGCTAACCCCTCAACAGATTACACTTTCATCGGCATCGCGATTTTCTTTGGGGTCTGGGCCGTGATTCACGGGGTTCGCAAGCACCACTCCTATTGGCCAGCAAGCTTTTTTGTGTTCGGAATCGTCGCCCTTGTTGGAACTCACCTTGATCGCATGAGTCACCGCGCGGGAGATGTTCATGAACACGGTGTGTGGCAGACCGTGTTTTCAGTTCTCGGCGGGGTCTCTTTTGTTACGTTTCACCTGTTAAACCTGCGTATGCAGCACTTGCACGAAGAAGGGAAGTGTGGTTGCTGCAAGACCACTGAAGCTAAACACCAACGCCGGTGACTTTAGAAGTCAACCGGCGCTAAATCTTTGGGTGCGGGGGCAGGATTTGAACCTGCGACCTCCGGGTTATGAGCCCGACGAGCTACCGGACTGCTCCACCCCGCGGTAACCCGGTTAGTATACCCTCAGCTTCGGACAAGGATTTTCTCGCGTTGGAACATGCGGGTCGCGAGGGTAAGCATGATCGCGGCGAGGAGGCCATTTGCCAGAATCGAAATGAGTACGGGGACGAGTTCAGTTTTTCCTTGCAAGGCTGCCCGAATAATCGAAGCCGAGTTCAATATCGGAATTGCGTTGATCGCCATAGACTTGGCAAAATCAGAGTATCCAATGAACTGAGTCATCATCATCGGCATCATGACCACGAACGAAGCGAGACCAAGATGCGATTGGGCTTCACGCATATTCTTCGCGTAGGCAGAGATTGCGATCATGAGAGCGGCCAAGAAGCAAACCAGCGGGATGAGCGTGCCAATAACGGCTAGAAGTTCGGGTAATCCGAACCCAAGTCCACCCTCCATGAGTTTGGATGTAGCGCCCATTTTGAGCTTGCTCATGATGAAAACGCCTAAGATAGCGGACGTGCAACTGCTCATGGATATCGTTGAGAGTGCGAGGAATTTACCGATCGCAATTTGGCTTCGCTTGACGGGCGAGATCAATAGCGTTTCTAACGTTAGTTTCTCCTTTTCCCCGGCCACGAGGTCACTCACGATGGACATTCCTCCGAAGAAAGCCCAAATGATGATGAGGTAGGGAAGCATTGAAATGAGGAACGCACCGGCCGACTCTTTCTTGCCGACGACAACTTCGTGCTCTACAACTACGATTGGATCTGATGCTTCTTGGGGTAGCCCCTTCGACGCAAGCATTTCCTTCAGAGACTTCTTGGACACTTCTCCGTAAAGCTTCTGGAGCAGCCCTAGCGAAACCTTCGCCTTTTCCTCCTTTGGATCAAAGTAGGCTTGAATCTTGACCTGCGGAACGCGGTTAGGGGGCTGCATAGGAAAGTCGAGAACAACGGTTGCTTTCCCTGCCTCAATCAACTTCTTTCCTTCCTCTACAGAATCAACTTTAACGATCTTTACGTCGCCCTTTTCAAGTGCTTTCGCGAATGAACTGTCACCGTTCACAACGTGAATCGTCTGATTTGAAGGCTTGTTGACGGCTTCGATGACAAATCCCAAGAGCGTGAACGTCATGATGATGATCATCGCCGGCATGAAGAGAGCGTTTGCCCGAACTCGCTTATCGCGAAACATGTCGCGGAGCTCTTTGAGATAGATGTGAATGATCGGGTGCATTATTCTTCGTTCTCCTGGTGGCCGACGATATTCAAGAAAGCTTTCTCAAGGGTGGATTCGCCGGATTGGGAGAGAAGCTCAGACACGGTGCCATAGGCGCGAACCGTTCCGCCGTGGATAATCGCGACCTGATCGCAAAGGCGCTCGGCTTCGCTCATGATGTGGGTGCAATAGACGATCGTTTTGCCTTGGGTGCGCACTTCCTCGACAAACTCCATGACCTTTTGGCTTACAAGGACATCAAGTCCACTCGTTGGCTCATCGAAAAACAAAACAGGCGGGTCGTGCAAAATCGTTCGGCCGATGGAAACACGTTGCTTTTGGCCGGTTGAAAGCTTGTCGCAGAGGCTGTCGGCGTAGCTCGTGATGCCGAGCTTCTCGATGGTCGCATCCACGCGCTTCTTGGCGTCCCCGCCAAAGATTCCGTAAAGGCCTGCGAAGTAGTACAGGATTTCGCGAGCAGTAGAGCGCCCGTAGAGCGCAGTTGAGGCCGATAAGAACCCGATGCTTCGACGAACTTCCTCGCTTTGCTTCACGACGTCGAACCCGGCGACCTCGGCGGAGCCAGAAGTTGGTTCTAGCACAGTAGATAGCATCCGGAGAAGCGTCGTTTTCCCCGCTCCATTGGCTCCAAGCAGGCCGAATATTTTGCCCGGATGAGCTTCGAGAGTGACATCCTCGACGGCTTTGATAACTCCGCGCTTCGGGTCAATGAATTGCTTTGAAAGAGCGTGAGTTCGGACCATTCGTGCCCAACAGTTTATCGCCTATTCGTTTCGCATCGCGGAAATTGGGTCTTTACGCCCGGCTTTCATCGCCGGTAGCAAGCCAAAGACCGCTCCCACAATGATGCCAACGCCCAAAGCCAAGGCCACGATCGAGATTGTCATCGTCGCTTTCACGGGGGTAAGCCGGTAGAGCGCGAGACAGGCCGCATAGCTGATGATCAACCCGGCGATGCCTCCGGCAGAACTGATCAAAATGGACTCCGAAAGGAATTGCGCAAAAATATCTCGTTGCTTCGCTCCAACCGTCTTGCGGATTCCGATCTCCTTTGAACGTTCGTTTACCGACATCAGCATCACGGTCATGATCCCCACCCCGCCGACAAACAGGGCAATCGAAGTCAGCCCCGTGAGCAACCACGTCAAGATTCCCATCAGCTTGTAAACCAACCCAAGTAGATCATCTTGGGTGAGAACCGAATACTGTTGCCGATTCAGCCGCGTGCCCAGCTCTTTATCGACCGCTTTCTTTAGGCTCTTAGGCTCGGCATCTGGAGCGGTTTGAATCATGATTCGGTCAATCTGGGTAGTAGGTTGCCTTGCCTTCAGATAAGTGTAAGGAACGTAGGCCATGTTTTGGAACCCGAACATCGAAAACATGTTAGAGCCGCCTTCGCTTTTCTTCTTGTCTTCTGTCACCCCGATGACTTCATATTCCAACCCATTGATTTTGACCTTCTTGCCAATCGCGCTGACCTTGCCAAAGAGGGCCTCCTTCGCGATACTTCCAAGAATCGCCACCGCCTTATCTTCATCAGCGGGAGTCATGTTGCGGCCTTCTAGGATCGGGTTTGGATGCATGATAAACCAATCCGACGTCGCGGCCACCGTCATGGGATAGGCCTCCTTCTTGCCAAACCTAACTCCCCCACCCGCAAAGGTGAGCGTGGAGGTTCTCAAAACGCCGGGAATCGGTCGAACTCGCTTTGCATCCGACTCCGCCAGAAAACTCTGCCCGCCGAGATTGGGGTTGAAGTTGCCTTCCTCCACGCGCCCGGGCAAAACGATGAGCAAGTTCACGCCCAGATCATCAATCTGGCTAGAAACATCGCCCTTCACTCCCACCGCGATGCTGACGAGCAGAACAATCGCAATCGTCGCGACCGTCACCCCGAGGGCAGACAAAGCAAACCGCCCACGCTGCTCTCGAATATTGTTCCAGGCAACGAGGAAGTTTGTCCACATCTCGGGTTCAGGATACCGGGTTGGGTTGTTTGGGGGAAGTTCGGTGGTTCGGCAGTCGGAATGAGTCCCAAACGGACGAGGTTCGGGATAGTGGGTGCTGCCGTCGCGGGGAAGCAGGGATCGTCGTCCCTGTTTAGAGTCGGGGCGGAAGTTTTGACTGCTTTTCTCGAGGTTACCGGCGTTTCTGAAGAGCTTGTAAAGCAAGTTTCGGCAAAGGTAAATTTACGCAATTGCTGGCCCGTCGGGTATGGTGGCAATATGAACCTTTGGTCGCCCTTTCAGAAGGTATGGACTTCTTTATGGTATCAGACTCCGTACTCGCGGGCAGTTTTGTGGATCATCTTATTGCCAGGATGCTTATTTCTTAGCTTATACTTTGATTACCCCGAGCAACTCAGCGATGTGATCTCAACCGCGAGCATCGCTGAAGGAGTGGGCAGTTACCCTGTTTTCGGTCTTCACCTGTCGCTCCCTTGGGTATTTGCAACCGCGGTCGCCATAATTCAGTGGCTTGTACTGGGGAGGTTGATCATCTTCCTGGACCTATTCCTGGCTAGTATGAGGGCGGGACGTAGCCCTGCTAAGTTCTGGCGCCGCGTGCGCCAAGTGTTGCTGAAAAAGAATAACCTTTACGACCGCGGCACAGCTGGGCTTATTGGAGCATTTCACGGAAGTGAACCATCTGCCAAACACGCACTCTCAATGCGAATCGTGCTTTTTTCGGTTCTTCAGAACTTATTCATTATCCCGCCGGGATGGGTTGTTATCTCATGTGCGCGGATCCACGTGAACATGATGCCTTCGGTTGCTTACTACTGCGCGTTCCTTCTAGTGCTCGAAGTTGCCTCAAGCCTTTCAATTCTTCACCTTTCTTTCAACGCTGGCAAACATTGGACTGGACTCTTTTCTCTGATCCCATTCGCGATCTTGATCGTAGGCTTGTGTGCCACGGGCATCACCTCGCTTCTGCTTGTGGGCATCCTTTTTGCGATGTTCTGGTGGGGTTTCCTCTTCCTTGTTCATCAGTTCTTGCGTTTCTCCAAAGTGTTTATTGGGCTGGCCGTTATTAGTGGCCTGTTGATCCCTGTGCTACTCCCGGTCTATCCTCACTTGTGGCGCGAGTCCGATGTTATCTTTACAGATCGAGACCACGTCACCAAAAAGACAATTCCTGTTACCGTCAAGTCCGTCGTAAGTTCTCGACCCAACGTGATAATGTGCATGGGAGGGGGCGGCTCTCGGGCGGCGATCTTTAACGGACTCATTTTGGAGCGACTTTGGTGGCTTCGGCCCCCTATGCCCAGCCAGGAACTTGTTAACGAATGTGTTGCGTCACTTCCCGAAAATATTCGGCCCTTTGTGGCTGAAGGTGCCCCCAAGGGTCAACCGAGTTACTTCTATCCGGGGCGGATTTTGCTTCTGGACACCAAGTTTATTAGCTCAATTTCGGGCGGAAGTTTGGCAGCTGCCTACTGGAATCAGGCGACAGCAAAGTTTGACAAGAATTCGACCAATGACGATCAATCGGACTCCCTTCTACGGCGAGCCCAGGCTCTAAAGAAGTTCTTTCAACCGGATGAAAATTATGTCCGATTAGAGGACGGTGATATTGCCCTTTCTCGTGGTGAGCGTTTGCCCCAAGAACTGGCTGATCGGTTGGAAAAGAATCCGACCGTTTCGGCCATGAAAAAGAACTTCTTAGCGGCCGTAATCTGCGGTGCATTTAATCCCGGCTCTTCCAGAGTTGATATGCTTACGGAGATGTGGGAGCGGTCGTTCGGGTGGAACCACGACTCTCGCTCACTCCGAATCAGTGACCTAAAGAGCGCAGAGGAGCAGAGCGTGATTCCGTTTTCAATCTTCAACACCACACGGACCAAAAATGGCGAAAGAATGGCAATTACGAACTTAGATCAAAAGCACTTTAAATGGCGAAGGAACTTCGGTGTCGATCCCGCCCAGAAGGACCTCTTTGGCGGCTTGCGGTTTAATACTTCACCCGGGCGGGTGACGACCCACAGTTGGTTCAATCAATATTGGGACCCCACTTTGGCTCATGCCGTATTTGCCAGTAGCGGCTTTCCCTATGGGTTCCCAATTCATCAATTCCAGCCCACTACTGACAAGACGCGATCAAACGAGGCGCCCGAAGGCTCTACCGACGGGGGTGTGCTGGAAAACACGGGAGCTAACACCGCGCTAGCATTGATTCGTAAATTCGGCTCATCTATGGGCAAAGCATTTGTTTTCCAGATTGACACTTCTGAACTGCCCTCGAATCCAGGTCCCTCGCCTCAACTCTTCTTTAATATTACAGAAGCGTCCAACACGAGAAAGCGGGTCGAACGAATCCAGGAGCAGAGCCTGCTCGACTATTTCGTGGATGAAATGGGAGATATCATGCAAGGGCCGTCCGGAGCTCCAACCAAGCAGGCCATGTTTAATGTGACCGTGGAGGGACTTCCTCGCGAGTATGTCTACGGCTTTTTAGGGAAAAACTGGGCTTGGTGCAACGTGCGTGCCGGCGAGTTCGATAACGAACACGTGCCAACAAGCTGGCATCTGAGCGATAGGTCCCGACGAATCCTCTATCGGATGGCGTATTCCGAGGTTGTTACCAAGTCGCTAGAGGGATCATGCCTTGAGTACGTCTACTTGCTACTTGGCAAGCCTTTGAACGAACGCCCAAGGGGCGGCTCTCCCGCGAGCCAGTTTTACTACACAGTTGAACAGGACTGGTAAAGACTTAACCCCTGACCATGCTACGGAGTTACCGCATGAATGCTTCGCGAACACCAGCATCAACGGGGATGACCGCGCCCGTGGTTCGCGAGCTTTTGGCATCGCTCGCGAGCCAACAAATCGCCTCGGCGACGTGCTCGGGATGAACTTCTACGCCAAGCAGAGAGCGCTTTCGGTAGTAATCCGGCAGTTGTTCAATCGCGATTCCCAAACTAGCCGCAGTTTGGGTTTTCCAGGCGTCGGACCAGATGCCGCTGCCTTGTATCACGGCGTCGGGGTTTACAGCGTTGCAGCGAATGCCATGCTTGGCGAGATCGTTGGCAGCGGAGCGCATGAGGTGGAGCTCGAAGGCCTTGGTCGCGGAATAAATCGCGGCGTTTGACCCAACGGTGGCGGCGTTCTTTGAGCCCACGACGACCAGATTCCCGCCCAGACCTTGCTTGATCATGAGCTGAGTCGCCTCGCGCATCGCTTCGAAGTAGGCTTTCATGAGGAGGTCGCTGAGGAACTTGTAATCGGCATCGGTGGTATCGGCTACGGTTCCGCGGCGGGCGTTTCCGGCGTTGATCACGCAGATATCAAGCCCGCCAAACTGTTCAACCGTGGATCGGAAAGCTTCGCGAAGTGCCTGCGAATCCGTCACATCGCACTTGATACCAACAAAATCAACCAAACCAGGTGCATTGATCTCGGCAATCTTTTCTTCGTTGAGATCAAGAACAACGACACACGCGCCTTTCGAATGGAGTTGTTTCGCGGTGGCGAGGCCGATGCCTTGACCGCCACCCGTAACGAGAGCGATTTTGCGGCTGAACTCCTTTTCGGCGGGCATCCGTTGAAGTTTGGCTTCCTCAAGGAGCCAGTATTCGATGTCGAACGCCTCTTGCTCGGGCAGAGCGGTGTATTTGGAAACCGTTTCGGCTCCACGCATCACTTCAATGGCGCGGCAGTAGAACTCGGAGGTGACCATCGCTTCCTTCTTTGTCTTGCCAAAGGTGATCATTCCTCGACCGGGGACCAGGATGACGCTGGGATTCGGATTTCGAATCGCAGGCGAATTCGAGTGCTTGCACCGCTCGTAGTATTCGGAGTAGCCCTTCCTATATTCTTCTAAAGCGGGCTCAATCGGCTGTCCCATTTCAAGAATCATCGGCCGAATCTTAGTGCGTAGAAAATGATCGGGGCAGCTCGTACCCATTTGGGCAAGCTCGCTCAATCGGGAGCGACTAACAAAATCAAGAACCGCCTCGCTGGTTTCCATGTGCGCGATGTTGGAGAGGTTATTGAAGGTCGTGAGGCCGCGAAGGATAGCCGTCGTCTCGACGAGATCACCAGACTGAGGGAACATCATTTGCTCACCGAACGGGCTTGATGTAGAACGAGAATCGATGAAAGATTGAGCTTGATTGATGAGGCGTAATGTAAGTTCGTAGCACTCTTTGGCATCATCCGCCCAGTTGATGAGGCCGTGGCTCCCCATTACGATGCCCTTTATGCCCGGTCTTTGAAGGATTTGGTCGCGAATCATCAGGCCAAGCTCGAAACCAGGGCGTTTCCAAGGAACATAGCCGACCTCATCTCCATAAATCTCCTTTGTAAGCGCTTCGGCGTTGGCCGAGGCAGCAATCGCGATCACAGCATCGGCATGAACATGATCCACATGCTTGAACGGCACGAAAGCGTGAAGGGGTGTGTCAATCGAACAAGCGGTTGGATTAAGGCCAAAGTTGCAATGTTGGTAAAGACCTACAATCTCGTCCTCGGTTGTGCCTGCCTGGTATCGGGACTCCAAGCCAAGAACCGGCTCCAAGTAAAGCGAGGCTAGACCGGCGCGCTTCATCGTGCCCAGATCGCCACCAGAACCTTTTACCCACATAACAGTGACCGTTTCGCCGCTTAAAGGATCAACTTCGTCAACCTTTGCCGATGTGTTGCCGCCCCCAAAATTTGTGATCCTGGGATCGCTACCAAGAAGGTTTGAGCGATAAATGAGGAGGTCGACGGCGGAAAGCGCGGGGGCATTCCAAAGGTTGGGGATCATCGCGGTAAGGACGGATAGAAGGAGCGATTGATCGCGCCAACATCAACTTTCCATTCATCCTTAACTTTGACAAGCGGGATCCGGTTGAGGTTGGCTTCGCTCTCGCCGGCCTGTTGCATTTTTATTCGAGCTGTCACCGTCTCGGCTGACGGTGATTCTGTACCATCAAAGGCCCATCTGAACTGAAAATACTTCGTATTGTCGAGGCACTCAGTCCACTTCTTCTCAATATCACCCTCATCAGCTCCATCAATAAAGCTAAGTTTGGCAAGTTTCTTCGCATCCACCTCGGCAAGGGCGCTCATAAATCGGTTTACGGTTGTTTCCGGCCCCTGGTCTGAATTCGAAAACATGACAACGCCCACACACGCCAAGACGCAAACGGTTGCAATAATGGTCACGATACTTGCTCGGCCGGCTCGCTTTAGCATGATCGAAGATTTCATAAGTGATTCAACAAATGCTGGTCAAATTTGGTGCCGGGGGAGGGACTCGAACCCTCATGTAGTCTCCCACAACGGTGTTTGAGACCGCCGCGTCTACCATTCCGCCACCCCGGCGTGAGCTTAAAGTTATACCCCGCTGAGCCTGCTCTTGAATGCATGGCATATCGCAATAGCGAGAGCATCGGCAACATCATCGGGTTTGGGCGTCTCGTGTAGCGAGAGCAACTTGGTCACCATAAACTGGACCTGCTTCTTGTCCGCGGCGCCATTTCCTACCACAGCAAGCTTAATTTCTGGCGGCGAATACTCGGTCCAGGCAAGGTTATGGTGAGCAGTTGCAAGGAGAATCACGCCAAGGGACTTGGATACGTCCATCGCAGTAGTCTTGTTGGCCGCAAACAGCAACCGTTCAGTTGCAACTTTGTCGGGACTTGTTCTGGAAATCAAAGTTGTGACCTCTTCATAGATGAACTTGAGGCGATCGGTGAGAACAATCCGAGGGCTCTGGATCATCCCGAACTCAATAGCGGTGAGCCGCGAGCCTTCGCGCTCCACCAAACCAAAACCAATCCGTTCTAGCCCGGGATCAATCCCTAAAATACGCACGCTCAATTGTGCAACGTTTTGACTCTCGTAAACGCTTATCATTATGTGAAACTGATTTCTGCTCTCATTTTGTGCGTCGCCCTTGTTGGTTGCGATGATCATGCCCGGCAGCAAGTCTCGAAGGAAGGAGGCAAAGCGTTGGAGAGCGCGGGAAAGGCAATCTCCATCGGATTTACATCGGCGATGCAGAGAGCCAAAGAGCTGTCGGACGACGCAAGTCCGCGCGTGGTTGCCGCTTCTAAGTCTGCATTACAAACGCTTCAAGAGCAGCTTAAGAAGATTCCGAAGCCGAGCCCCGAAGTTCAAAAGCAGATGGATGAGCTACAGAACGGTATTAAAAAGCTGGATGCCCAGGCGATGTTGAAGCAAGCTAAGGACCGAGTGAACGAACTCGTTGATCAGGGCAAGGCCATGGGCAAAACCGCAGAAGATGTGAAGCAGAAGTTGCGCGAAACTGACGAAAAATACCGAGCAGCAGAACAAAGCGTGAAGGACGCCCAGGCCCGTTACGATGAGGCGAAAAAACGCCTTGGACTGGCCGGAACTTAGTCGCCAAGTGTTGGGGTAATGTTGATCATGACCTCATTATTGCTGTTGCTTGCCACTCAAACGGGTATCGCGCCCAAACCTGAACCCAAGGAAGTCTTGCTTAAGTGCCAGCTGGTCGCTTTTGATCGGGTTGTGGACTGGTCGAAGTTGCCGGGAAAGACAGAGAGTTTCAAGGACGCAAAGCTCGGATTACCCTTTCAAGCTCGCCTGGCCCGAATGAATGGCAATGCCTACGCTGGCATGATTTACGAACTCGCGAGAGAAACGCCCGCGTTCAAGCTATTGTCGGCACCGAACATGAAAACGTTGTTGGGAATGCCCGCTAACGTCTCCATCGGTGATGCAAAGACAGGCGAGGGATATTCTCTGATACTTAAACCGTCGATAAGCTCTGATCCCAATGAAGCGGGCCAGTATCTCCTTAATGTGCAGTTTGCAAATTCCTATCGTTCTCCCGAGGATAAGACCTACCCGTTTAGTTACACCACGAAGATAATTCCGGGTCAAATTCTTGCGCTGGCTCTCAAACCGACTGACCAGGATCTTACAAAGGCAGTTCAGTTGATCACGATTGAGTGGGCCAAAAATGGGCAAGCGTCGGGCGGAAGGTAAGTGCCTCACGCTAAGGGTGAGCGCATCTTTGGCGTCGAAACCGAGTTTGGAACGCTAGTAGCGGACGAGACGCTGGGTCCACCCGAAGGCATCGTCGAGGTCATAAAGGACTACTTGTTTCGTGACCTGAAGATTGGTCTCCTTGACCTACACTCTCGGGATGAAGTGTTTGAGCCAGCCGAAAGTGGTGGTTTTCTACTCAATGGTGGCAGGCTCTACATCGATGCGGTTGGCTCGCACTTGGAGTACGCAACGGCAGAGTGCCGATCTCTCAAAGATTTGGTTGCAAATGATCGGGCTGGTCAGCGCCTCATTGTTCGCGCAATCAAGGAACTCGGCCTGGACGACGTTGTAAGCGTTTACAACAATAGCATTGATCATTTCGGTGGACATACGTTCGGTTGTCACGAAAATTATCTGGTTTCTGCCAGCGATGACCTTTTCAACGAGCAGCTCCACCGGCTTTACCCCTTCTTGGTGACTCGGCAAATTTTCGCGGGGGTTGGTCGGGTTGGAGGTCACTTACTCGCAAGAGGAAACTTCTTGCCGAGCTACGAGCAAGTCGCTGAGAACCCGGTTGACTGGATCTGGATAGGTCAAGACCAGGTTTACGGCGTTTTGCCCGACACTTCCGTTAACTTTCAGTTAAGCCAGCGGGCAGACCACATTATCAAGACCGTAGCGAGTCGTGTTCGCTTCAATCGTGCGCTGATCAATCCTAAGTGGGAGCACTATTACACTCACGATGGATTCACGAGGCTGCATATGCTTTTCGGCGAATCTAATCAAAACGAGTTTGCTTACGCGCTTAAAGTTGGAACGACGGCGCTCGTTCTGCGCTTGTTGGAAGCTCAACTGGTTCCGGTTGATGTAATCCTGAGAAGTCCCTTGGTCGCCTTGCGTCAAGTCTCGCGCGATGAGTCCTATCAATGGATGGTTGAACTCCAAAGTGGTCAACCGATTAGCGCCATCGAGTTGCAGCGGGTCTACTTGGAAGCAGCCAAATCCTACGCGGGTGAAGATGAACAAACTGATTGGGTGCTTTTGCATTGGGGCCGCATTTTGGACGACCTAGAGGCTGATCCCATGCAATGTGGAGACCGGATCGACTGGGTGGCGAAGAAGCTGATCCTTGAAGACTATGTCAGAGACGGGAATCTAAGTTGGTCAGACGATGCGCTTCATTCTGTCGATCTTGAGTATCACAACATTAACCCTGAGCAATCGCTTTTTCATGCATGGCAGGACATGGGCCGTACCCAAAAGCACGTTAGCAACCTTGATATTATCGATGCGACAACAAGTGCTCCGAGCAACACCCGCGCGCTAGGTCGCAGCCAGATTATCAAAGAAATCCTGCAGAGGAAATCTCCCAAAAATTACGCAATTGATTGGAGCGGAGTAGCGCCAGAAAGGGCAAGGTATATCGACATGCCCGATCCATTCGAGACCTACGCCTGATCTTTTGGCACACCAATTGCGCTATCCTGTAATGGGTTTTTCTTATGAGAGGTTGCGTTGTCCGGTGCGTGGTTCTATGGTTGCTAATGGCAACCGCAGGGCTTGGCAACGCATTATCTGTTAAAGCTGTCGGAGCGGCGGTATACGTAAACGAACAGCACGTGCTCACTTTGAAAGCAGGGCGTAACGAGGAACGAGCTCAAGTCGTGGCAAACTCGTTTCGGAAGATCGCCGCGGGAGCAACGCTATTTCTCAAAAAGCGGGACAAGAACACCTACGAAATCTTTGAGGGAGAGAGGGTCGTTCTGACTGTGACGAAAGCGGAGTCTGTGGCGCAGGATTCCTCAGCGGCTGATTTGGCGGGTTTGTGGTTAGGAAGATTACGAGCGGCGCTTGCCCTGCCGGCTTTGACCCTTTCCGACACCTCCGTCAGAGTGGGTTTGGACGGTAAAGCCACCGTCAAACTTGAGGGATACCTGGCGGCAAAAGCGGTAGTCACAATCCAAGACAGCGACCTAGTTTCCCTCACACGATCTGCAAATGAACTTTCGATCGTTGGACGCCAGTTAGGCCAAACCACAATCACCGCGACGGTTGGTTCAGTTTCAAAATCGGCGCGAGTTTCAGTCTTGCCTGTGGCGACAAAGTTTCCCCAAACGCTCACGATTTCGGTGACAGGCGACCCCGCGAACGGGGACACCATTAAGAGCGCCGTTGAAGGCGCGATGTGGACCCGATTTGAGGTGCTTGATTCGGCGGCATATGAGTTCGCAGTGCCCGCGATTCCGGGCCTGGGCTTTTCCCAGCACACGACCATTCCAGTGTCGGTCACAGCATCAGCTCCAAATGCCCTTCCGGCTAAAGGTGTTGTGAATGTCATCGTAAAGAACGAATCAATCAGCTATCGGGCTGAGTCGGAGCTTTGGTATTCGAACCATCCAGAAAATGTTCAGCAGCCCGGAAACCTGTTTGGGGCTAGCCTTCGAAATGGCGAAGCCGTTCGAATGCTTTATCACCATATTAACGACTCTCCAGCGGGCATTGTTTTGATGGTTCAAGCCGTGAACCCCACCATGCAACCGGCTCGCCTTTTGATTATTCCAGGTGATAGCAAACCCGACAAGAATCCGGTCCTCGCTGGTATTGTTGCCGCGGAGCAACTTTTGAAATCCTGGGTGAAGTTTTCGGGTGAAGTCGTCACTATCCCGCCCATGAGTTCGATCCCCATATCCATGCGACGCCTTGCGCCACAGGAAACGGCGAGTGGCCTTTGCTATTTACGCTTGATTGATGGGCCGGCTGAGATTACAGTTCGCACCGACGCTGCGGCTTCTTCGCCTGCCGATGGACGGTCAGCCCTGGCGATGCAAACGACAATGCCATGGCAACGGCTTGGCGCGGCACCACTAGATGCGAGACTAGGGATAGCGGCCAAGAGCCCGTTTGTTTATCCTTGGCCATTCAAAACTCAAAGTGTCGACTATTCGGTTGGAGGACGACACGCGTTCGTTCGAATCGGCCAAGTGCCCATCTCGACAGTGAACGGGGAAGGACTTGATGGGAATTTTGGCGTCTTCTACTCGATTGAAGCCAACTGTGCCAACCCCGGAAGCGAATCGGCCGACTTAGAAGTCGTTTTCGAGGCGAGCGCGGGCTACTCAGGTGCACTATTCGTTTTGAATGGCGAAGTGAAACGAACCCCGCTTTTGCAACCCAAAGAGGAAGTTTTGGTTGCTAAGATCAAGCTGGCGGCGGGCGAAAAACGACGATTTGCGCTGATGACGGTGCCCTTGAGCGGTAGCAGTTATCCCGCAACGATTGTCATCCGCCCGGTCGGGTCAGGCTCATCGAGTATGCCCATGCGGCAGATGTACGGTTCATCGACGAAGCAGTAAGTGGCGCCGTTGGCTTCCAAATCAGCAAGACTTCTAGCGCTTGTCACGGACAGTCGGTACGACCGGGCGATCATCTCTTGGTTGAATCTCTGATTTTCCGCGTTCAATGGCGGTCATCAGTCGGCCAACAACGGTTTCGAGCTGGTTAAGCACGTCCAGGGCGTAACTTTCGGCGCCACGGCGAACTTGGATTGAGTCCCGCTCGGCGAGGGAGCGAACTTCTTCGCTTTGGGCCTTGGCCAGCTTCAATATCTCGCTTTCATGGGTCATACGGTCTTGCTGAGCCTGGGCGTGAGCGAGCACCTTGTCCGCTTCTTGGCGGGCATCGCTGATAAGTCTTTCGGCTTCACGGCGCGCGGCATCGAGCGTGTTGGTTGCGTCTTCGCGAGCGCTTTCTACGATCCGATCCGATTCGCGGACCGTTTGCTGGGCCTGTTTTACTTCGGTGGGGAGCGCGGCTCTCACCTTCGAAATCTTGTTAAGGATTTCATCCTTGTCGAGGCCAATTGTTAGGCCAATGAAGGTATGGGGCCGATCAACGGCCGCTTCTTTAAGTTCGTCTAAGAGTTTTAGGATTTCCACAGCTATTTTCCGGCGCGGCGCTCTAAGGCTACCGCAATCAAATCTGCTACCGAGGGTGGAACCATCGGCGCGTAATCGCCGCCCAATTGGGCAACTTCGCGAACAATACTTGAGCTGAGATAACTATGTTCCCAACTGGTCATGAGAAATACAGTTTCAACGTCTCCAGCTAAACGACGGTTGACCATGGCCATTTGGAACTCATATTCGAAATCGGCCGTCGCTCTAAGGCCACGAACAATCGATTTTGCGCCCTTACTGCGCGCATAATCCACGAGCAGCCCAGAGAAACTCTCAACTTGGACTCTCTTCAACGGCGAGACGCAGCGGTTGAGTGCTTCTACGCGTTCCTCGGTCGTAAACAGCGGATGCTTGGACGAATTAACACCGACAGCGACGATCAGGTGATCGAATAGCCGCGTTGCACGCTCGATTACATCAAGATGCCCGAGGGTGGGTGGATCGAAAGAACCAGGGTAAATGGCGAGAGTTCTCATTTGTCTGTCTCCGGAGTTATTTGAAGGCGCGTGATCTGGTAGCCCTTTTCGGTTTCGGTAAGGGAGACGCGTATTTGTGCATCGTCTTTCTCAAATCGTCCTCTCAGTCCGAGAGATAGTCTGGGCTGGCCCTCAACCTCTTCTCTCATCATCTCAAAGGTCGTACCCAGCTTTTCAAATTGACCAAACTTTGACTTGTACTCTTGAAGTTGCTTCGCACCACCTGAAACGGGGAGCCCGCCTTCCGCGAAATACTTCTTCGCTTTTGATTCGCTCCAATCTTTGGACATATCTTCCAGAGCGGTACCAACCCACATCCTCGCCCCCGCAATCTTTGCGCTGGCCCCTTGGATAGAGCGATAGGCAAAGAAAAAGCCACCTCCACAACAGACGAAAAGTAGGCCAACCGCGATCCAGACACCAATTTTGGCATTCCCTTTCATGAATAGAAGACTCTACCCGCGCGACCAATCGGTTGTTTGGGCCAAAGCATTTTCAAGACGTTGAAAGTAGTCGGAAAGCGTGATTTCGATTGCCCCGAGCGAAGCCAAATGTGGATTCATGACTTGCGCATCAAAGAGCGTGAATCCAAGGTCGCGACATCGTGTGACAAGCGCCCAGAGGGCCACTTTCGATGCATCGGTGCGAAGATGAAACATGGACTCGGCGCAGAAACAGGACCCAAGGGCGAGGCCATAAACACCGCCGATAAGTTGCTTATCATCCCAAACCTCGCATGAGTGGGCCCAGCCCTCGTGATGGGCTTCGCAATAGAGATCGATCAGCTCCGACGTGATCCAGTTGCCGTCTGGGCGAAGGCAACCGCGCATCACGTCTTCGAAGCATTCGTCGAAAGATATTCGCCATCCACAATTTCGAATGCATTTTTGAAGCGACCTTGAGGTGTGAAAGTTGTTGAGCTCAAAGATCGCTCTCGGATCAGAACGAAACCAGCCAATTTCTCCGTTTTCTAGCCCCATTGGGAAGATGCCCTGTTCATAGGCCATCTTGAGGAGCTCCGTGGACAAGGGGTCGGCTCGCAAGTAAGAAGTTTATCTGAAACGAGGGGGATACTCTCTCCCTCCATGGAACCCAAGAATCGGGTAAACTGCGCGACTGAAATCTATATATGGTCACGGCCAAATGCTATTTGCGGCATGGAAGCGTGAGATTCCTTTAGGGGGAACCAAACTCACATCATGAAGATATTCCAGCATACGCGCCGCGGCTTGTTGCCCGCGCTTTTAACTCTCCTGCTCACGCTCGTTCCGAGTTGGGCCATGGCGGCTGGCGCAGAAGCCAGCGTCGTCCTGAACTTCACAAACAGCGACAAGATTTATTTGTACATCTCGTTTGCTTTAGGTCTGATTGCGCTCATCGCCGGCTTTATGTTCCGGGCGAAGGTCACAGCTGAATCACCCGGCAATGAAAAGATGCAGGAAGTAGGTCTCGCCATTTATGAAGGTGCGATGGCTTACTTGAAGCAACAGATCAGCACAATGATCTGGTTTGTCTTGGCTATTGCAGGTTTGCTAACGTTCATCTATGGACGGCAATATGACAGCTGGGCCTTGGGCGGACTCACCGCTGCGAGCTTTATGCTCGGTGTTGCGGCGTCATACATTGCTGGTTATGTCGGAATGGACATGGCGGTTAAGGCTAACATGCGCACCGCGCATGCGGCGCTCTCTAGCTACGCAAAGGCACTTGAGGTGTCTTTCCAAGCCGGTGCCGTCGCTGGTTTGATTACCGTTGGAATGGGCCTTGTAGGTGCAACTGCTATCCTGTTCTTCTTCTCCGCCGACGCAATGAAACTGCTGATCGGTTTTGGATTTGGTGGATCGCTTGCTGCCCTCTTTATGCGGGTTGGTGGTGGAATCTTCACGAAGGCCGCTGACGTAGGTGCAGACCTCGTTGGCAAGGTAGAAGCCGGAATCCCTGAAGACGACGCTCGAAACCCAGCCACGATTGCTGATAACGTCGGCGACAACGTTGGTGACTGTGCAGGTATGGCTGCCGACGTTTTTGAATCCTACGAAGTAACCCTTGTTGCCGCCATCGTCCTTGGCGCAGCAACTGCTCAGATTTTTGATCAAGCGACCTGGATGAAGCTCATTCTGTTCGCGTTGATGGCTCGTGGTGTTGGCATCGTTGCTTCGATCATTGGGATCCTGATGGTGAAGGGAAGCGATGACATCGACTCTGATCCGCTCAAGCCCATTAGCGGCGGCTTCAAGAAGTCCGCAGTGGTAGCAGCAATCGGAACGCTCATCCTCGCCTACTTCATGATGGGTGGACAAGGAAGCAAGATTAGTTCGTCTCGCTTGATTTCGCAACGCGAGGTCGCCATTGATCTCATGAAGGAAGTCCACAAGGTTCGTAACGAGTATGCGAAAGGAAAGGGGATTAAGCCCGAAGAGGTCACTGCAAAGGATATTGTTCTCGACGAACGCATCAAAGCCTTAAAACTCCCTGCCGGCCAAGCTGGTGCGGATGACAATCGTTTGCTCCAAAATCTGATTGAAGCGGAAGCTGAGCAGCTGAACACGCTGCCGAGCTTAGAAGGCTTCAAACAGGTTTCCTTAGACTCCCCTGAACTCCTCCAGTTCTCGGCGATGAAGCAGTCCTTTACGCCCGGCGCTCCTAATGAGTACAAGTCGGCCAAAGACGTTCTTTCTAAGTATCGAGTTTATCGAACCGAAGTTGATCCGCCGGCTCAGCAAGGAACTCCAAAGCAACCAAAGCGAAGTCTCTGGTTCCTTTCGAACGACTTGGATGGGCTTAAAACCCAACTTGGATCAATGGGTGGCAAGATTCTCGATGAGAAAGGCAATAACGTTGCTGTTTACGTCAAGGATAAGTTGATTGCACTTGGAATGGACATTCCGACGCGCGAATCCCTTCTTGAATTCCAGGCACCGCAAGGAGCGACTGATAGCATCTATGCATTGAGCATGGAAGACCTTAAGAAGGGC
Source organism: Fimbriimonadaceae bacterium (assembly GCA_040081075.1). Taxonomy (GTDB): domain Bacteria; phylum Armatimonadota; class Fimbriimonadia; order Fimbriimonadales; family Fimbriimonadaceae; genus JANJUB01. The sequence continues at coordinate 32,339 of JBEBHJ010000039.1, forward strand.
CAAGAAGCGATTAAGGAAGTTACCGATAAGGTTCAGAAGCTATACGCTGAAGCCGACAAGCTCAAGGGCGACGCTCAAGCAAAGAAGCGCGAAGAGGCTAACAAGATTAGCACCGAGGCCGCCTCAATGAAGCGACCTCAGCCGATTGCGCTGGCTTCGGGAGCGCTTGAGCACAAAGAAGTGCCCTGGTTCATGTTTGCCGGTTGTATCATCTTCGGAATCTTGATGGCATTCATCATCGAGCGACTCACCGACTACTATGTTTCCCTTAATGGCAAGCCAGTACGGGAAGTTGCGGGAGTTTCGAGCGCTGGCCCAGCCCCGATGATCATCAGTGGCTTCGCCTTGGCGTGTGAATCGAGCGTTTTCTCCGTTGTTGCGATTGTAGCTTCGTTGATCATGCCTCTGATTCTCTTCCCCGCCGCACTGTATGGTGGCTATATCCTGAGCTTCTACGGAATCGCTCTGGTTGGCCTTGGCCTTCTAACAACCACCGGTTACATCCTCGCGATGGACACCTTCGGCCCCATTTCGGACAACGCCCAAGGCGTCTTCGAGATGTCGGGAGCCGGTCATGATAACCCTCAAGCTTCAAAGGCGGTTCAACGTCTTGACGCGGCCGGTAACACGACGAAGGCTCTAACTAAGGGCTTTGCCATTGCGACCGCAGTTGTAGCCGCTGTTGCCTTGTTCCACTCGTTTGTGGAGGATGCGCATCTGAACACCGTGGGTATGGGCTTGCAGGTCCCTGAGATCTTCCTTGGTCTCTTGATCGGCGGCGCGGCACCATTCTTGTTCTCAGCGTTCTCTATCAACGCGGTTGGAAGAGCGGCGTTCGAACTCATTAATGAAGTTCGCCGACAGTTCAAGGCGGACCCAGGGATCATGGCCGGAACAAGCAAGCCGAACTATGGCATCTGTGTTGCTATCGTAACATCCGCTGCCCAGAAGGAGCTGATGGGCCCAGGAATCCTCGCGATTGCATTGCCGGTTGCCGTTGGCTTCGGGTTCAGCATTGGTCAACCGTTGGTCAACCTCGGTGGTCATGAATACAACCTGGTTGGAGCTCAGGCTCTGGGTGGCTTCCTTGCAGGCGCTATCCTTTCCGGTCAGCTGCTCGCCGTTCTGCTCGCAAACTCCGGCGGAATGTGGGATAACGCGAAGAAACTCGTCGAAGATGGAATGTACGGTGGTAAGGGTAGCGACGCCCATAAAGCCGCTATCGTTTGCGACACTGTTGGCGATCCATTTAAGGATACGGCTGGACCAGCAATGAACCCGCTAATCAAGGTTATGAACTTGGTAGCGCTCTTGCTCGCCCCAATCATCATCGTTCCTCATGAACTACCTGTGCAGATCGGCGTGACCGTCGTATGTCTAGGAGCCCTTACGTTCTCGATCTGGTGGTCGAAGCGCGGCTCGATGGCATCTGGCCTCGTGGAAGCGGGAGCTTTGCCAGCACCTGAGACGGTCGCGGTGAAGAACCCAGCAGATTCCGGCAAGCGGATCACGGTTGAAGATAACGACGAGGAGTAGGTCTCTCAGAGACAATCAAGCGGGCACCTTCTTTGAGAAGGTGCCCGCTTTGCTTTATCTGACCAACGTGACTTGAACCGTGCGAGTAGTGGAGCCTAAGACGGCCGACATTGTTCGGGTTACAGTTGAGTTCACCGGCAGCGTTGAGAAGGTGAAACTTGACTGACTGCTTCCGGACGGAATCGTCACGGTGGGTGGCGTCGAGATAAGAGATGTGTTATCGCTTATTGACACGGTCGCTCCTGCGGTCGTTCCTGTTAGGGTGACCGTTCCGATACCGTTGGTTCCGCCCTGAATCGGGTTGGGAGTAACGGTGATCGAAGCTAGTTCGGAGGGCAAAATCGTAAATGAGTGACTCTTTGTTGTTCCGGCCCAATTTGCCGTAACGACTACAGACGTAGCCGCGGCAACGGGCAGCGCAAGAGCTTGGAAGCTCTTGCTGGAAGAGAACGCACTTACTGTCACATGAGCGGGAACACTGAGTAATCCGCTGCTGGCGGTTATGTTCACATTCGCAGGCTGACTTGCCGGGTTTATGAGTCCTATCGTGATGTTAAAGCTCACCCCAGAAGCGACTGACGAAACCGCCGAGTAGAGGCCCCTGAGCCCGTTGGGCTTAATGGTCACCACCTTTGTGAGGGTGGTTCCGGGCACGGTAGCTGAAACCGTAACAGCTGTGTCGCTGGTGACAGGCAAGGTGGAAACCGCAAATGGCGCGGTGAGTCTTCCAGAGAGTAAGAAGATCGAACTTGGCATGGTCAGCGAGGGTGATGAGCTTGCGAGTGAAACTCGCTGTCCAGAAACTGGGGCGACGGCGTTAAGGCTGATACTCGCCTCCAGCGTAGTTCCGCCGTCAATCAAAGTCGGAATACTTATCGCGATCGGGATGGCTTGATAGCTGACTTTTTGGACGGTCTTGGAGATGAGAGCAACATAGTACAAACTGCCATCGGCGCCTAACGTAAAGTCAACCGGTCCTGTGGCGGATGCAGCGAATGTGCCCTGACCGATCACAATGTTACTTGGATTGAAATCCACGTAGTTTAAGAGGTGCTGCTTGTATTCTCCGTAAAGGTATCGCGATTGATATACGGATGGGAACTTCACGGACTTCATGAACACGCCGCCGCAGATGCACTTGCTCGCGCTTACATGATCATAGCTAAAGGCCGGATTAACAAACAAACTGTTCGAACTTGGGCCTTCTGCTAGTGGCCAACCGTAGTTGCCGCCCGGAGTGATGACGTTCAACTCTTCCCACGTTGTTTCTCCCACGTCGGCAACGAACGGCACGTTTGTTCCCGGTCGCACGGTGAGACGGAACGGATTTCTAAATCCATATGCCCAAATTTCCGGTCTCTTTGGGGCCTGGTTAACGAAAGGGTTATCGCCAGGGATCGTCCCGTCGGCG
>JBEBHJ010000125.1:0-2654 GCA_040081075.1 Fimbriimonadaceae bacterium
AGACCGTGGCCGGCGGCATCCATGAAATCCAGCCGCTCGGCGGGAACGTCATCGATGTGCGCTTGCGAAACGGCAATGTTCGCCTGCGCGGCGATATCGGCCCGCACACCGTTGTATCCTTGGGTAAAAGCAAAGCCGTCTCGCCCGTCGCGCTCCAACATGCGGCAGCCCGCGCGCCAGGCGTCCATGAGCATGTGTGCGTCGAGTTGCGGATCATCGCGCTTATCCGAATGCATTTTCATCGCCAAAAAGAGCGTTGTCATGGTTGATGCCAGTGCGTCGAGTTCACAAATAGTGACCTCGGGTAGGCGAGCATCGAGTTGCGCCTTCGGGCTCTCTTCGGGTGATTGCCTGCGGAAAGATTCGCTTGGCATCGGAGGCAAATCCTAGGCTGACATAAGCCGAAGTCAAGCTACATTGACATTATTGTAAAATATTCTATGCTTTACAAAGAAATGTCGCATGGGCCTTGTGGCTCGTGCATTCACTGTCTGTTCCTTGAAAATAGGAGGTCGAGGCATGAAAACCCTCACCAAGAGTCAGGTGATCTGGCTGGTCGTTTCCGGTGTCATGTTTTTTGTTGGCGTGTTCTTTCTCTGGTCGGGCACTCGCTGCACCCCCGATGTGCTGCGCTTGTCCGTGTCGGCCGAGACCGATCCTGCCGAGATCGCCAAGACCGCCGAGTCCCTCAAGCTCGTCGCAAGCGAGCTGCGCGGCCACGTTCGAGTGGCGGTTGGCGGCGGCCTTAGCATCGCCATGATCGCGCTGATCGTTGCATGGGTGATCAAGAATCGAAGGTCCTTGGGGCCGACCGATTCCATCCAGTCGATCGGATTCATCGCCACGTTTATCGTGATTGCGATAAATTCGATCGACAGCGCTCAAGTGTCGGTCTCGGCGTGGCTGTGCGGCCTGATCGGCGGAGGTCTCACGATCTTTGCCGGTTGGCGCACCTACATGGTGCTCAGTGAAGACCGCGGCGCTTCTGAAGCAGAATCAGGGTCTGTCTCTGGCCCAACGGATCAGCCGGACGCGACCTGAACACATTTCTACCCTTCCGAGAGCCGCAAGGTTCTCGGGCAACAAAACGCCCCGTATCGAAAGGTACGGGGTGTTGGAGTGTCCGCCGAAAGTCATTGACAGGCGAAGCGGCGAACCTATCATGAACCCTATGCTTCGCATCGCATCGGGCAGCATTGAAGAGCCGGAGCTTCCTCGTATCGACGAGACAGCCGCGTATTGCTTGGCAACCGATACCAGTGTGGTGGCGGATACACAGGGCATTTTGTTGCCGCAAAAACATCGAGAGCTCTCCATTGTGCTCACATACCCTGTTCCCGGCATCAGAGAGAATGTACGGGTGCTCTTGTCATTCGGGCGCGCACATGTGAGCGATACGATTTTGGATTTGCCCGAAGAAAGAAGGCACGTATTCGCGGGAGTGGGGCAGGAAATGTTTCCCATCAATCGAATGGGGATCGAAGGTGTCATGCGCATTTCTCAAATGCACAAAATGTCTTTGCGTGATTTGTTCGGCGCCAATGTGCCCGACGCAGAAACCACTCTGCTCATCGGGCAACTCGAGCAAGGCTCCCGTCTTCGTTTTGCGTGCGCCCAATGCGGCGAGACGATCGAAAAAGGGGAGGCTTTCGTCATCGGCTCCGAGGTGAGAGTGACGCATGCACCCATTCATGGCGGCTTGCCTCACAGCAGCGCGGCGTGAATACCGAAAAACGGTATTCAGTCACACCAAAAAAACGCCGCGGCGTCTTCAGAAGCGAAGTGATTCACAGCATTGCAGAGTAGAGAAGCATTCCGGGCCCCTATGTTCTGCGCCCTTGCGAGGCAAGGTGCACAACATAGAGGGTAGCCCCCGGTTCAATCTCTAGGCGTGATAGTTTCTGGCTACGACCAGAGCACGCTTCAGAGAAATATTCCCTGGTAAGGAAGTGTTCCATCCGCAGGTTCTCCTACGGATACCTTGTTACGACTTAGTCCCAATCAGCAGTTTCACCGTGGTACCCCCTCCGAAGAGTAAGGGTGCTTTGGGTGCCCCTGCCTTTCATGACTTGACGGGCGGTGAGTACAAGACCCAGGAACTTATTCACCGTGACGTGGCTGATTCACGGTTACTAGCGATTCCAACTTCATGGAGTCGAGTTGCAGACTCCAATCCGGACTGAGATCGGCTTTATCGGGATTGGCTCCCCCTCGCGGGTTGGCTGCCCTTTGTACCGACCATTGTAGCACGGGTGTCGCCCCAGGCATAAGGGACACGCAGATCTGACGTCATCCTCACCTTCCTCCGCCTTGGAGGCGGCAGTCTCCTATGAAAATGCAACATAGGATGAGGGTTGCGCTCGTTTGCTGACTTAACAGTACACCTCAAGGCACGAGCTGACGACGACCGTGCATCACCTGTCACCGAGTTCCTTGCGGCACTTTTCCGTTTCCGGAAAATTCTCGGGATGTCAAACCTGGGTGAGGTGCTCCGCTTATCATCGAATTAAACCCCATGCTCCACCGCTTGTGTGGGTCCCCGTCTATTCCTTTGAGTTTTAGTCTTGCGACCGTACTTCCCAGGCGGTGTGCTTACCGCGTTAGCTAAGGCACAGGAGTCGATTGAAAACTCCAACACCGAGCACACATAGTTT
>JBEBHJ010000004.1:0-97841 GCA_040081075.1 Fimbriimonadaceae bacterium
TCACGTGTGGCGCTATTGTAATCCGAGTGCAGATCTCTCATTCACGATTTACCTAACGATTGCGATTTTACTCCTGATTCCAATCTGCGCCATACGGCCAAGGGGCGTCGTATGGCACGAGGTGCGCGGAGCTCACTGAATGATTTACTCCCGATTTCAATCTGCGCCATACTGCCCAAGCGGCATCGTATGGCGCGAAATGCGCGTAGCTCATTCAAAACGGGGCGGGTGTACGGCGCGAGTGCGCGCACTCACTCAAAGGGATTACCCGCCCATACGCTTAATCTCGGCCCTCGACTCCTTGATGATCTTGTCCCATGATTGAAACTCCATGGTCTCCGGTTCGATGGAGCCCTTGATGCCGAGTTTCTTCACGAAGGGAATCCATGATTCAACCAGCTTCTGGGATTCGCGAGCGGCTTCTGCTCGTCGCACTCCCTTTGATCGTCCAACCTGAGTCGCATAGCAGAACATGATTTGAGCGAACCCGACCCTGGCCTTTAATCCCCCACTATCCGTGATCACGGGGGTTGTGAAGATACGCCTTCGATCATCCGTAACGACCAGAGTTGATCCACCGGTTCCTTGAACGCGATCGAGACGGGACATTTCTTGTCGGCAAGCTTAAAGCTAGTGCCGATCTGGTCGCGCACGATTACCGTGGATTCATACCATGGCTTCACGAACTTGGTTAGGAACTTGGAGCATGCTCCAGCGCTCACACCTTTTGCTTCTTTCGAAGGGAGAACGCTAAGAAAAAGGCGACCATCGCAGGTTCGCAGAGCCTTATCAAATGCGTCTTGAACCTTGGCATCGGCGGAGGCCTTTTGAAAGCTGATGCCCGGACTCGGCCAAGCAAGGACAAGAAGTAAGGGAACCAATCGAAGCATCTGAGTAATATATTTCATTGGCTTGTTGTTCGATTCAGTGGCCTCAATGATATTATTATGACCAGTATCACACTACAGAAATGAGATTCGCTTCTTTGTCTTCCAGACGGACTGTGTACTTGTCCTTAACAACAATTTTTTTTGTCAAGTGGGATAATCCTCACCCCGTTGTTCTGTAGGGGGCAGCTTGACTTTGTCGCCATTGCGCCTATGATGGTCTCGAAGGGTAGTTCCAATCAGAAAGAGCGAGATAACGTTAAGGATAATGAACAGGGCCAAAATGTCAACGAAGTTGTCTTCAAGCATGTTCTGCCAAATCCAAGGCGATGTCGCTGAGACGCTCGTACCGATGATGATGAGCCAACTAACTACATGAAACTTGAACCTCCGTGATTCTGCCGTGTCCTTAGCTTCACTGCTCTTGTGCACCCTCAAGTAATGCCATGACAGGAAAGTTCCAATAAGGCAGGGATTTACGAATAATAGAAGCATTCGGTTCTCAGAGCCATGTATGCATCCTTGGGGCCTGCAGGTGCGGAGGGCGCGGTGGCCCTTGAACTCCATAATACTCGCTTGCGAAGCGAGGTCTGTCCTTTTTCTTCACTTTCCTGTTTGCTCTCCTGAATCTCGGCCCGAACACTTTCTTGTAAGTCATTGACTCGATATCCAGATCAATTACAATGCCGTCCGCGCTCAACGTTCCGTCGTCCCTAATGAGCGCGTACTGATGAGTATCCATGTTATCCCATGCGGGTTGGGCCCCGGCAATAAAATAGCGCTTGGTGTCTCCGTCCGGATGCTCAACAATTACATAGTCAACATCCATCCATGGCACGGTTTTGTGCCCTCCCGGAACTTCAATCCATGTCTGTTCCTCGGTGTCGTCCGTTTCCCCGATAGCGGTCACTCTGCCTTTGAACGCGGGATCTACAGACAGTGTGAGAGCATCATGACGATCCAGCCCGAAATCATCAAAGAAGCGAACGGGATTATTCCCACAATACGTGTACCAGTTGCGCCCGTCTTCCGCCGGGTCTCGGCTCAAAAACCTCCCGGTTGAAGAATCATAGTAACGATGCCCAAGTAGCTTGAGCCCATGATCGGGGTCTTCTTGGTAACCGAATCCTCCGGCGTTGCGTGAGCTCCGCGCACCTCGCGCCATACGATCTCCTTCCGATGGCTCGCTCGTGCCGATCAGATCACGTGTGGCGCTATTGTAATCCGAGTGCAGATCTCTCATTCACGATTTACCTAACGATTGCGATTTTACTCCTGATTCCAATCTGCGCCATACGCCCAGGGGGATCGTATTTGCGTGAGCTCCGCGCACCTCGCGCCATACGATCTCCTTCCGATGGCTCGCTCGTGCCGATCAGATCACGTGTGGCGCTATTGTAATCCGAGTGCTGATCCCTCATTCACGATTTACCCTAACGATGGCGAGTTTACTCCCGATTCCAATGTGCGCCATACGGGCCAGCCTGCTCCGCCACCGCGGAGGGGCGTCGTATGGCCCGAGGTGCGCGTATCACTCAAAAGGGATTACCCGCCCATCCGCTTAATCTCGGCCCTCGACTCCTTGATGATCTTGTCCCACAATTGAAACTCCATGGTCTCCGGTTCGATAGAGCCCCTGATTCCGAGCTTCCTTACAAAAGGAATCCATGATTCAACCAATCTCTGGCATTCACGGGCGATTTCAGATCGTCCTTTCGCTTTGGATCGCGCAAGCTGAGTTGCATAGCAAAACATGATTTGGGCGAACCCCGCCTTTGCCTTGAGCCCGCCGTTTTCCTTGATCACGGGAGTTTTGAAAACAATCTTACGAACATCTGTGATCACGAAGGTTGAACCGCCCGTTTCGTTGAATGAGATCGTCACAGGACACTTCCTATCTGCGAGCCTATAACTGGTGCCCTTGTGATCGCGGGCGACTACGGTGGATTCGTACCACGGCGTCACAAATTTCGCCAGAAACTTTGAGCACGCTTCGGGGGTCACTCCCTTCGCCTCTTTCGCCTTCAAAACACTGAGAAACAGGCGACCATTACTGGTTCGCAGAGCCTTGTCAAATGCAATCTGAACCTTCGCTTCAGATGATGCACCTTGAAAGATGATGCCCGGAGGTGGCCATGTAAGGGCGAGAAGGAGTGAACAGAAACGAAGCGTCCAAGTAATTTGTTTCATGGCTAATGTTGAGGGGTTTCCCGTTTTCTTTCTTAAACACTGTTGGCCCTTTCATCCATGTCGGGTCCGAATTCTGCACACAGGCGGTCCTCATCTATCGGCCCACGGTTGGACGCAAGCATCTGATTCAAATTACCTTGCGCAACAATTCCCACCTCCTGTCGTGGATAGCGCCAATGCCACAACTGGGCGACGAAGATAAAGAAGGAAATGACGTTACACACAACCCAGGTGTAAAGCAGGAAAACGGGATCCCCTGAGATATGTGGCGCTAATACTACAGCCAACGTGACGGCCCAGAGCGCGACCTGGGCTCGCAAGAGCCGGGGATGATGAGATCGGGGCCGTTGCACCCGAACCCAAGCCCCGAGGAGTGTTCCGGCGAAGCTCACGTTAGTCTGAAAGAGGAGGATTACCGCAAGGGTTTGCATAATGTCAAGCTCCTATCTGTGCGGTGGAGCACCTTCGGGTCTCTCGCGCCATACGATCTCCCGCTGATGGCTTACACTTGTCGATCAGATCACGTGTGGCGCTATTGTAATCCGAGTGCAGATCCCTCATTCACGATTACCTTACGATTGCGAGTTTACTCCCGATTCCAATGTGCGCCATACGGCCCAGCCTGCTCCGACACTGCGGAGGGGCGTCGCATGGCACGAGGTGCGCGGAGCTCCCTCAACGAGCAATCTGTTGCGAATCGCGACACAAGTTATTCGAATCGCGACGTGTATATCGCGAATCGCGCTGTGAATTTCGCGAATCGCACGAAGAATTTCGCGCATCGCACGGCAAACTATTCGAATCGCACCGAGGATTATTCGAAAAACTTAGGTTCAGACTAGCGAAATTTATTGAGCGAACCTAATAATTTGGAACAGAGGGCGAGGGGGTTTTGGTTGTTCGCCCAAGCGAAACTGACAATACTGGAACTTTTCGAATCAAGCCGTAAGCGAATTCAGGTAACGATTTGTTAGGTTCGCGCGTCACATTGGTATTGGGGTTGTGTCATGCTTGGCGTTTTATCTTTCTACGTGCTTGGGTTAGCCCAAACCGAAATCACGTTCACGTATACCTGTAAGGCGAAGCCGATTCACGCGGTCCTCGCCGAATTTTCCAAAGAGACTGGGATCAAAGTGAAGGCTCGCGCGGTGGGGGAGCGACCGCTTGTGCTGAAGGTGGACAAGATGCATACCCGTCGTTTCCTAGATGAAGTGGCAAAGGTTGTTCATGGCAAGTGGAAGCAGGATGGCGAGTGGCTGGTTTTAGATCGCGACGGAGACTGGGCCTCACGGTTGCAGATCCTTGGTATTGAGGCGCGCGCAAAAAGCCTCGAGAGATCCATGGCCGAAAACGTGCGTCTCCTGAGCCAAAGCACGGATTTCAGCGACGGTTCAATCAAGAGCATGATTGCATCGGCCTTAAGATCTCGTGACTATTACGTTGCAAATCCGCCGGAAGGTGGTAGCGTTGCGATTCAGGTTGGCGACGGCAAGAACCCATGCAGCTACTTCCTGCTTGAAGCGATGAAAAAGCTTTCACCCAAGGAACTTGCCTCGCTTGGACCCAACGAGATGAAGGTGTATTCGAGTGCACCAAATAGATTTCAATACGCCTTGCCCTACCGGCCAGAAGCTTCTGGGCAATACCTTGCGGCTAGGGAAAAGCTCGCTACGGTGATGAAGAAACTGCCGCCTAGCGATCTGTTCACTTATTACGTCGGCAATTCCTATTCGGGGCCGGGGCAGAAAGCGAAGGGGAAATACGCAAAGTTCTTGCTGCGTGCACGAAATCTGTATCAAAACTACATCTATCTGGACCTGTTTGTCGTTAGCGAATCCGGCGAAGTGCTTGATCAGCTTAGCATGGGCGTTACACCGCAGCCGATGGCTCACGATCACGGATTTCGACCGACGACAGTAACCCTCTCGCCAGAATCTTGGGATCTGGTTCAAGCGCTTCGATTTGACTACTCGGACCCAAGCGGATCGATTTTTCCGGTGGCGAATTGGACGGCTCCGAAGCTCAGCTCTCGCGCTAAGGAAATTCTACTGAGCCCCGAGAGTCATGAGCCACTTAGCTATCACGTCTCCGAAGTCTTGCTCGCCTTTGCCACGAACGCAGGTAAGCAACTGATCGCAGCCCCGCCTGATAACATGGTTCCACTGGTCGCCTCGTGGTTCCCCCAATCCAAAGGGACCGCCTACCCGAGCAACTTCAATGTGGCTGGTGCGGATTACGAAGTAGAGTCGGACTTAATCGAGATAAGTGCCAACGGTATCTACGGGAGCTCAGAGGTTTCCCGCCCTGCGCTAGGAACTCTCATGCGCCAAATGCACAGTCAGGGATATGCGAACTTCTCCGACCTAGAAGAGTTCACGGAGAAGTCGGGAGCGTTCGGTTCAATTCAAGGCGGTGGTCTTGATGCTTCATACGTAGGTTCAGTCAATAGTCGGCTAATCAGTATGTTGGGCGGCATCACGCCGACCGCATTCATGGCCCACAAGGGGCTAGGGGTAAGAAAGATGCCCGTGGGGAAAGTGACAGTGTCACCCAGTGCCTCGTGGCCTAAGGAACTCGTTCCTGCGGTCTATCGGCAGATTTTGAGGAACATGGGCGGGGCCTACTTTCCCGGAACGACCGAAATTGATCATCAAGAAATTACGGAAGTGTTAGGGAAACTGGACACTACCCAACTCCAAATGAAGGTAAGTCGCCAGTTGATAGATCTAGCATTCGCAACGGACGAGAGAGGAAATCACGCGTTCTTGCCCGCATACTCGGTTGTCGCGATGAAAACAAAATACAAGACCTATCGTATGGCCAAAGGCACGTCTGACCATATGATTCCCACGATCGGAGAGGCCGAGCTCTCTCCGATTGGCTATCTCCAAGATGTACAGATCGTGGGCACCAAAGAACTAACCTTCGATGAACTACCGAAAGACTTCATAAAGCAAGCCGGTCAGTCGCTCCGCGTTACGAACAGCCAGCAGTTTAGCCCGCGAGATTCGGGTTATCGTCCGCGCATCCCGCCCTCGCCCTAACTCACCAAGTTCGATACTGAGTTCCATCGGAGCCGCGCTCGGCGGATGGATAATAGAAGTAGTGTTTGTTAAAGTTCTGGTTTGAGAGGTGAGTCCACGCTGTTGCCGCGTCGCCTCCACCAGTTACATATCGGTTGGTTCCCAAGATTGGGTTAACCGGCACGGAGGATAAGTAAGGTCCGCGCCAGGTTGAAGCAACCAACGGTTATTGAGTCCAGTTCGTGCCCATCGGGCCGCGTACCCAACCGGTGGCCGGTGGAGTAGCACTCGCAAGAAAGGGTAAGTCAACTGTTTGCCCCGTATCGGTTTCGCAACGATCGCCGGCTTCGCGAATCAGCTTAAGATTAGCCCGAAGGCTCGCCTCTTTGCTTTGCTTAGTTGAGCTTGAGAATTTAGGAATGGCAAGGGCGGCAAAGATGGCAATGATAATAATGACGATGAGTAGCTCAACCAAAGTAAAAGCCATGCGCTTCATCCCATGTCAATTATCGGCACATGATGGTTGCGGTCAGAGGCCCCCAGCCTTTATTCGATCAGATTCTCGCTCAAGTTCGTAGCCAGAGAGGATTTTTGCGCGGGCCGAATTTGGCATTCGCGGTCGATTATGCTTGGCCCCCGGCATCGCATAGAAAAAGGTGGTGGCCGAATATCCCAGCAAATCCCACTTCTCCCGCATATCGGTGCCAAACGAGGCTTCCATATCAAACTTAAGGCGAGAGCCGAAAGGAATGGCATCAAGTCCCCGCGTGCGTGTGAGGATGTTGTAACCAAGAGTGTGCCCGTCAAGTCCACCCACCTTCACATTTGATAGAAACGGGGCGGAAAACTGATCGGCAACAACCGGATAAACGCCACCTGCCCAGCCGTAATAGTCTTCCGAGCCCGTGCCGAAGTGGGAAGGGAAGCCTCGCGCCCAGTCGCCATCAATATAGATCTTCTCGTCACCCTCGCCCCACCATGAGTTTTGGCGCATATTCACCACGGTCCAAGCATCACCAACGTAAACGCCCTTGCCCGCAATATCAACGAAATTCCAATCCAAGAAGGGGGTGCCTGGGACGATTTCATCGGGTCGCCACCGCGCGTAGAAGTGCATGCTCTTGTCGGTCCAAGGGTATGGCCGTGTAGTTTGGCTGATACTTAGCGTCACCGTATCGGGTCCCAGGTTCACTATCTTGAGCTGAGCCGATTTCTTGTAAGGCATAAGCCACTTCGAAATCATTTGACCCGTCGCACTAACGGATCGCGTCAGTGTTTGGAACGGATGAACTGAGTCTGCGCTGCAAAAGAAATCGCCAAGTGGGCACCAAATTGTTTCTTCTCCATCGAACGAGGCGACCAGCACCGTTGATCGGAGTTGATCAGGTTTTCGGGCGGCTTCAGGGAAACTTATGGTGAGATTTTCCAGGGCGCGTTTGCCGGGTAGAAGATTGATCACCCCCTCGGCGCCCTTTCCGATCGACCAGAGTTTGGGTTTCATCGGGGAGGGCTGAAGCGGAGCTGTTATCGCTTTGCCCAATGCGGTTATCGTTTTGAGCTGCTTCTGAAGCATCGTCAATTCGAAGGTTTCGACTTTGGTTCCCGGCGCGTAGGCGCGATAGTTGATACTGTAGTAAAACGGCTTGGCAGTGGTGGTCACCCGAACACTCTTAGCAAATGGGATTGGAAGGTACAGATTTCCAGCTCGAGCACTGTAGGCCGCCCATGGGGTTTGGACCGATCCTTTGCCGCAAACCAAGTTGATCAACGATTCATCCATAACGGGAGTTAAATTTCCATCGAGGTAGATTCGCACCTTCGCGCCAACGAGGTCATCGAACCCGTAATAGAAAAAGGGCGTCCACATCTTCGTGATGCAACCGGGTCCGGAGTGCTCCATCAATACGAACTCGCCGCCTTCCTCACGGATGAAGCCCGTTCCATCGCTATCGGCGAACCAGCCCGGCTTATCCCGGTGAGTGGATTCACGGTTGTAGCTTGTGGCTTGCAAAGACCGGTACTCCGGGGTCGGCCATTGGGCAAGTCGTCCGGGGTCGGCCAGTTCGCTCATGAGTGATAGGAATGTAATTGGGGCGGCGATGGCCGCAAGTGTGTGGATCATGATGCAAGTATTCAATACGCACGCTTCGGTGCCGTTTGTGGCGCAATTTGTTCATTAACAGTTGTAGGTAGAAAGTGCAATCTCTCCAACCAGCCCACGTATAATAGAATCATGATTCGCGCAATGATCGCCGGTATCGCAGCCCTAACGTTGGGAGCCACAATGATGAGCACCGGGGATGACAAGAACAAGCCCCATGCAATCTCTCCGATCGAGGCAAACATTGGCACCAAGATCCCTGCCTTAACCGGTCGCTCCATTGATGGCAAATCCGTCAAACTTGTGCAGCTTGCTAAGGGGAATCCCCTGGTATTGGCTTTCACCAGCACGACCTGTCCCCTCGCCAAGAAGTTTGCGCCAACCCTGGCAAAGCTCGAAGACAAATACCGCGCTCAAGGCGTTCAGTTCCTGTTCCTTAACCCGGAATCCGGCATACCGACCCAAGAGCTGCAAAAGGAAACCAAACGCTTAGGGCTTGATGGCTCGTATGTCGTCGCACCCGATTGGGTTGATTCACTTGGTGCCAAGTCGACCACGGAAGTGTTCCTATTTGATTCGAAGGGCAACCTTGCTTACCGCGGCGCGGTGGATGATCAGTACGGGATCGGTTACTCGCTTGAACAACCCAAGAACCGTTATTTGTCGGATGCGCTGGAAGCGGTCCTGAAAGGCAACTCGCCCAAGACTCCCGCCACCTGGGCACCCGGTTGTGTTTTGAATTCTACTGCTGGGGAAGAGATGAGCACCACTTATTACGAGGCGGTCGCTCCAATCATCCAAAGCAAATGTCTTCCCTGCCATCGCGATGGTGGAGTTGGGCCGTTCAAGCTGGATACCTACGAGGCCGTAAAGAGCCGCGCACCGATGCTCAAGTACGTCATCGAAAAGGGCATCATGCCCCCGTGGTTCGCAAAGACTGAAGGGAAGAGCCCGTTCAAAAACGACATTTCGCTGAGCGAAAGCGAAAAGAAAAAGATAAACGAATGGATTGATAATGGAACTCCGGCGGGTAATGCCTCGGCAGCTCCAAAAGCGCCTGCCTTCGATCCAAATTGGCACGCAGGGAAGCCGGATTACATCATCAAGTTGCCACAGCCAATCAAGGTCAAAGCGACAGGATTCATGAATTATGAAGAGGTTGTCGTTCCCACTGGCCTCGATCATGACACTTGGGTTCAAGGCATGGAAGTCAGACCGAGTGCTCGCCAAGTTGTCCATCACGTGTTGGTTTTCATCAGACTCAAAGGGCAAGAAAGGAACTCAAACCCCGGGGAGGAGATTTCAAGCTTCTTTGCCGCCTATGTTCCCGGAAACGACAATCGCTTCTATCCGAAGGGCTACGGAAAGTTACTTCCGGCAGGCGCAAGCCTCAAGTTCCAGATCCACTACACACCAAACGGAACCGCCACCGAAGATCAGACCGAACTCGGTTTGCACTTTGCCAAAGAGCCGGTTGAGCACGAGGTCCACACAACTGGAATCGCAAACCTGCTCATTAACATCCCTCCGGGAGCTGAATGGCATCCCGAGAGCGCATCAATCCCCGTACCGTTCGACGCGAAGATCATGTCCCTTTTGCCTCATATGCACGTTCGCGGCGCGGGTGCTCGCTACGATTTGATGACCCCAGATGGCAAATCGAAGTCGCTTCTAGATATCCCCCGATACGATTTCAACTGGCAACTTGGATACGATTTCGCTGATTTCGTTGATGCTCCGAAGGGAAGTAAGCTGACGTTTACCGCTTGGTACAACAACAGCGATAAAAATCCTGCCAATCCCGATCCCACCAAACGAGTGCGCTGGGGCTCGCAGACATACGACGAAATGCACCTTGGATACGTGGAATTCATGGTCCCAGGTGCAAAACCGGGTGTGCCGCTTGCGGGCGCATCGCGTCCTGGAGTCGGAGCCTTCATTTCCACCATCTTCAGGCAGATGGATAAGGATGCAGACGGGTTTGTGACCGAAGCCGAAGCTGGAGCCGCCTGGAGCCGGCTTAAGTCAGCTGATGCTAATGGCGATGGGAAGCTCTCACTTGAAGAAGCCACAAAAGCTTTCGGCGGCTAAGGGGCAATCCTAAACGTTCCCGTCTTTTCCCCCGCGCTAACTCGGGCCGTGACCGTAACGGTCTTCAAAGTTGTTACGGCGGTTGTAGGGATTGGGAAGGTCACACTTGTTGCTCCTGCTGGCACCGTAACCGTTGAAGGTACGGTCGCATTGGCGGAGTCGTCGAGCATGGCGATAAGCCTTCCTCCTGGACCGGCAACTCCGTTGATAACGACCCGGCAAGAAGTTGATTGACCGCCAGTCACCTGAGTCGGAGCAAATGACAGAGCCGTTGGCACCAGCGGCGTGAGGGTAAGCGTCGCTGATTTCGTCAGCGAGCCTAGCTTCGCATACACCGTTGTCACAACTGTACTGGTGATCGCAGTTGTGGTGATTTGGAAGCTCTTCGAGAGTAATCCAGCCGAAACGGTGGCCGTTGGGGGCGTGGTGATCAGGCCGCTATTGTCATAGGTTGTAAAAACCGTGTCGGTATTACTCGTCGCTCCCATGGTAATCGTCCCCAACACCGAGTTCTGACCGGCAACACTCGACTTGTTGAGGGCGAAAGTAAATCCGCTTCCGATTGGTTTTGACCAGAGAACCGCTTCATCCCGATTGAAAGCCGTGTTAAAGCCATAGCCGACGACGTAAATATTCACGCCATCGGACGATACGTCTTGTGCGTAAGAGTAGTTGAAGGAGGACGGCAAAAATGCATGAAGGTCAACCCAGGAGGCGGCGGTCCCGGTCCAAATGCCCGCATGTTCGGCTCCGCTAAAAATGGCATATCCGGCTTGCATGCCACTTCCGCCCCGAAAAGCTTCAGAGTCGGTGGATCCAGTCGGCGATAAATCAACCCATGAGGCTGCCGTTCCGCTCCAAACGCTAGCCCGATATTGACCTCCCACAATGGCTGTCCCCATCTGTTGGGAGCCACTAACTCCGTAAGCGTGAGATTCTGTGGCCGTGGCTGGATGAAGGTTGACCCATGATGCGGCAGTGCCATTCCACTTGCTTGCCCTAAATGCCCCGCTAACAAATGCTTCGCCAACTTGGGTAGTGCCATCCGTATCAAGGATTGACGATGAAGTCGCCGAACCTGGATGTAAATTGCTCCAAGACGCTGCGGTGCCGCTCCATATTCCCGCGCGAAAAGCACCGCCAATCTTGGCTTGCCCTGCCTGTTGATTTCCGGCCGCTGCAAAGGCTGCCGATTCGACGGCGCCAGTCGGATGCAGGTTCACAAATGAGCCGGCCGTTCCGGTCCACAAAGCTGCTTTTGCAAATCCACTGATTTTGGCCTGACCCACTTGCTTCGACCCCGTGGTCATAAAGGCAGACGACTCGACGGCCCCAGCCGGATGCAGATTTACAAAACTTGCTGAAGTCCCGTTCCAAAGGCACGCATTATACGCGCCGCTTACGGTGCATTGGCCCGCTTGCTGCAAACCAGCCACGCCGTACCCGGCCGAATCAGCGGCCCCAGCGGGATGCAAGAGTGTCACTGTCCATTGAGCGAAGGCGCCTGATTGCAAAGATGCAACCAGGACGAACGCACTAAAGGAGCGCCGCAAAACACGAGTTGTCACAGGCATTGAAGCTAGATTACCTTGCAGCGAACTTAGGGGAGGCAACGGAGCGCTAGCCGACCGCTAATGAACCCGATTACACCACGATTTCGCTTCGCCGTTCGGCAACTCTTCGCTCGCTGTGATCCAAAATCTTCTTTCGGAATCTTAGCTGCTTTGGAGTCACCTCAAGCAGTTCATCGTCGCGAAGCCAAGCCAGCGCTTGCTCCAGTGAGAACTCCTTGTGTCCATCCAAAACTGTCGTTGCTTCGTTCGTCGCCGAGCGCATGTTGTTTGCCGCCTTTTGAAGGGTGGCGTTCACAATCATGTCTTCGTCCCGTGCGCAAGCGCCGACGATCATGCCGCCGTAAAGCTCGGATCCGATTGGGAAGAAGAGTTGGCCGCGCTCTTGGATGTTCTCGTAGGCGTAGCGCGTGAGCTTGCCTGGGTCCTTAGAAATTAACGAACCGTTAACACGAGAAGCAACTTCGCCCTTGTACGGATAGTAGCCATCGTAGATTGAACCGATGATTCCGAGACCGCGGGTGAGCGTTAGATAAGTTGAACGGAAGCCGATCAGGCCGCGGGTTGGAATCGAATACTCCAACCGAGAGGTGCCCGATTCGCTGGCCATGTTGCGCAGTTCGCCTTTTCGGCGGGCGAGCTCTTCCATTACGCCGCCAACGGCGTCATCCGGAAGCTCCAGGGTGACCGATTCGAATGGTTCTAGTACCGCGCCCTTGTCATCACGCTTGAAAATAACCTGTGGTCGCGAAATCTGCATTTCGAACCCTTCGCGTCGCATGGTTTCAATCAGAATCGCGAGCTGAAGTTCGCCGCGCGCGGCAACTTTCACCGAATCCGAAGCTGCTTCCGAGTCAATTTTAATGCTCACGCTGACGGCTTCTTCCTTTTGAATTCGCTCGCGAATCTTGTGAATCGTAAGGAACTTACCGCCGTCTTTGCCCGCTAGCGGGGAGTTGTTGGCGTAGAAGTTCATCGTCAAGGTCGAAGGTTCGATCTCGACGGCGGGTAGCGGCTCAACCTTGTCCGCCGAGCAGATCGAATCGAACAAGTGAACGTCGTCTAGCCCCGCCAGCATCATAATCTCGCCCGCCGCGGCAGAATCGACTTCCGTTAGCGTGATGCCTTCGTAGCTCCAAAGTTTTGAAACGTTGAAGCCGTTCTGTTTGCCATCGGGCGTTACGTGAACCAGCCGATCGCCGACTTTCACCCCGCCGCGCAAAACCTTGCCGCCGAACATTCGCCCCACGTAATCGTTGTAATCCAAGTTGTTGATTTGAACCTGGAAAGGACCGTTCGGGTCAACATCGGGCGGAGGAATCGAGTTCACGATCATCTCCAAAAGCTCGCGCATATCCTGCTCACTGCCATCGGGCGAAACGCGGGCAAAACCGGCGTTCCCGCTCGTGTAAAGGTGAGGGAAGAAGATATCGTCTTCGCTCGCGCCGAGGTCAATAAACAGATCAATCGTCTTATCGTATGCCTCAAGCGGGCGCGCGCCTTCGCGGTCAACTTTGTTGATACAAACAATCGGCTTGAGCTTGTTGGCAAAGGCTTTCTTCAGCACGAAGCGCGTCTGCGGCATCGGCCCTTCGTTGGCATCCACGATGAGCAAAACGCCATCCACCATGCTAAGAACGCGCTCAACCTCACCGCCAAAGTCAGCGTGACCAGGCGTATCAACAATGTTGATTTTGTAGTCTTTATAGCGAACGCTGGCGACCTTAGAAAGAATGGTAATCCCCTTCTCTCGTTCAAGGTCGTTACTATCCATCACGCGCTCAGCCATATGCTGATTTTCGCGAAAAGTGCCAGATTGGCGGAAAATGGCATCAACCAAGGTGGTTTTGCCATGGTCAACGTGGGCAATGATACCAACGTTTCGAATATTTTGGGGCATTGTCTTATTATGAAGCCTTTGACGGTTTGTCGGGATTGTCGGGTTCGATATGTGCCCAATATCCGTCTGTTACATAAAAGCTATGACCAGGGACCGCTTCTCTTGAGAAATCCGACGAGATACTCCGAGGATATTGATCCCACTGGCGAGTTCGATATCAACACCTCCAACAAGGCATTCTTTCGGATGCTGACAAGAGTGTCGGAAGATGCCAAGCTGCTCATCCCCACTCATGGGGGCCTTATTTCATCAGTCATTTTTGCTTTTCGTTACACTCACGACAGTATTCATACACTCGTCAGGCCCAATAAGAAAACTGAACGACCATGGAGATCAATCGTAGATGCCCTTTCTCTGAGCCGAGAGCAAGTCGAAAAGGCGCTACTGTTGGGGCTCTTTTCTTCCGACCCAGATAAGTGGTGCTCGGCCTATATGAGCCACGCCTCCATGAAAAAACTACGCGATCATTGGCGAGCCGAAGAATCGACAAAGCGCCTTGGCCGATTCCAAGAACAACTCCCCAAGGCGAAGGTAATTCTCGACACTATCATGGATCAACTCGAGTTGACCCCGGATCAACGTAAGGCACTCAAAGCCAAGGCTGAGAGCGGCAAGGTCCCGGCTGAACTAAGGAACGACTACGTCGAGTTTCCGACGGGAAACAAAATCCTCGAGGAGATTAAGAGCGGGGATCTTCGTGATAGCCTAAGCTATCTCCATGACGAATTCTTCGATCCACTCTCAGGCTATGTTCACTGTGGGTTTCAGAAGATCCTTGGCTATCAAATCCAGCACGCAATGCCGTCGCTTGAAGAACGAATGAGGGCGAACTACATCGAACGGCACACGACAGAAGCCTTCATTGTAAGTTATCTCTCTGGGGCCCTAGCTTGTTTCGAAATCGCGTGCATGATGCCAAGTGCGACCGAATCCAATGAAAGGGTTACCGAGTTTTGGAACATGATTATGCCTATGTCGCTTCGAACGAAAGCTGTCTGGAAAATGTATGCCGGCAAGCACCTCGAACTGAAGGCAAGAGCAAATTCAAATATGGTCTCTGAGTCACATCCTGTCATTAAGTGAGCTGCGCGCACTCGCGCCGGTTTTCAAAGTAACATGGACATTGCCAACACATGAAACGGGTCACTGTTGCTGGGCCAGAGCACCGGGAGGCAATTGCTGATCTCATTGTTTCGTCATACGAGGCTTCTGGGGACTTTGAGGTGGTCGACTCCAGTACGCTCAGAAACCAATGCCTAAATCCACCGCCCGCATCGATTGCTTTCATTGCATGTGACGGTCAGCGGGTTCTATCTGTGATGCACGGGCTCCTCTGCTTCAGCCCCGGCCAAGCTACGAGCGCCTTGCCGTATATCGTTCAACCCGACCCCGAGGCTTGTACCCCCTGCTTGACCCTGTTTCGCGCGGCCACTATTCCCGAATTGCGGCGTTCAGCGCTCAATGCCCTCTTGCGCCTCCATTTCCTTCGACTCGCTCTAAATCGCAATATGCGTTACATGGTAGGTACCGTTTATTTGGGCGCACAGCGGACTCGATCCATGGAGGCCATGGGCTACACTTTCGAACCTTGTACCGAAACGGGTGCGATTCTTGGCAAAACCAAGTTGCCAACCCGCCTCGCAATTCTCGACCTGGGGATTCAAGCCGCAAAGGCAGAGGCTCATCTCCTTTCACTAGTTGACAATCTTCAAAGAGAGTATCCGTTTCACCGAGCCTTCACTGAACTGCGCGCACTCGCGCCATACACTCCCCCTGAGAATGTGGCGCTCTGCCGATTGAAGAACTCCAACGAAATTTGAATGAGCTTCGCGCAACTAGTGCCATACGATCCCCTGGGCGCATGGCGCTCTTGCAATCGCCTGGAAACGACAGCAACGCCACACGTGATCCCACCGGCGGGAGTAAGCAGTGGGAAAGGGAGCGTATGGCGCGATGACCCGAAGGTGCCTTAAATCGGCGATGGCCGACCACCTGCTCCATATCACGGGTGTTCCTTTTTAGCTTGCCTTGCCGCCGATTACCCTTTTAGGCCAACGATCAAAAATACAATGCTGCTCGCGAGGCACATAATGCCGCCCCACTTGAGGCGACGGGGATCGCCCCAAAACCAAGGAGAGATGAAGATAGCGGCTTCTAACGTAAACAGCACGATCGTGATCCAATTCACCGTCTCCCAGTCCCTGCGCGGAAAGTTCGCAACGCCATAAGTCACTCCAACCCCGACAGTCAAAATCCACAATGGCAATATCGCTTTCCACTTCAATATCCCAACATAAACAACGCAGGGGGCAACAGCAACGATAGACCATTTTAGTATCGAATAGTAAGCGAGTGGAGGGGACCCTAGCAAGCCCCAGAGAGTCATCCCAACCACGATTAGCAAGCTCCACACTATGCCAACGACGAAAGGATCCCTCGTGTAAGGCTTAGCTGCCCCTCCCTGCGTTCTTTTAGCGAGGTAGAGGAGGACAGTGCCTGCCGCCAATAATATCCCTGCAACCGCCATCGCTACGAAGTCATAAGCGGCCATTCCGACCTGCGATTCTATTGGGATGCTGGTGTCGGGTCGATCATTCGGATCTGTGTAGCTCTTATAAGCTCGTCCAATAGCTGAGCACGCACCAACTGCAAGGAACCAAATCATGCATCCAAAATTTGACCCAAAACTGGATGAATCACCTTGACTGCCTGCGGCGTTCGCGGTGTCCCAAGCTACTTTCCAATTATCAAATTTGGTGACCCCGTATTCGCGATCAAGGAGTTCTTGGGCTTCATTCCACGTCAGGCATCCCCTAATCTTAAGGTAGCGCATTTCGAGCCGTCCCCAGTTGAAATCGGCATCAGATGCGATATCCCGCCCCGGTCCTGGCAGCGGAGCAGGCGCGCCAGATGAGGGAGTCCTACCCCCCGTTGGGGCCAGGGTGTGGGGCAGGTCCCACACGTCATTTGCTCTCGAAAAGAGCCTCGCCTTTGTAGGCACGATGCGGCCCATTTCGGCTTCAATGCGCCAAACTTCTATCCATCCCTCGAATGCCCTCACTCCCATATGAGTAGCCAAATCAGCTTTTAACTGCGCAAACGTTTTCGGCGAAACCGCCAACATCCACCGCACGACACCGCCAGCCCAATTACAGTCCCTTTCCTTAGACACGTCGAAGTCATAGCTCATGGTTGGTCAACCGCCCAGCATATTCTACAACAGCATCCTGTGCCAAGTTGTAAGAATTTCCGCTCCTGTCGGAAGCTAAGCCGCACCTCGCGCCGTTCCTCGCAATTTTTAGGCATGTGCCAGGACAAGGCTTCACTGAGTCGCGGTTTGTGCCTTGGGCGGCACAAGCAATACGTACAGCAATGTGAGCCCAGGAAACAGGGCACAGCACACCCCAAGGAACCAGTTCGCTCTGCCCTTCGAATCCGCAAGATTGATAGTTCCCATGGCAAAGGAGATTAGGAAAACGGTCAGAGAGAAGAACCACATGCCTTCCGGAATGCCAGCCGAGAAGAACAACGAGCCTTTTGGAAGGCCCGTTCCAGATGCGACCCATGCAACTATAGCGCAAAAAACAATCGCGGCAACAATGAAACAAGCAGTTGCGTCTCTCTTCGATTTAGATCGGGCCCCGCATTCTTTGTCCATGTCTCCATTATAACGGACCTTTATGGCACCTGCGGGTCCCCGTGCAACATTCGTAATGTTGCTCCTCTTGCATTCTCCGAGCGTGAAGGGTTCAAGGTGGTGGCAAAATACTCAAAATCTGAGCTTGCGAAGCTCTTCCACCTGCAAGTAGCACACGTTCACTTGCAGAGGAATGCCACGCAAGAGCACAGAAATGCCCGGCAAGAGCAAGGGAGGGGGCCCCAGTTGCAGGTGAAAGTCTCGCAAGAGCAGGTGGAACACTTTCAAGAACACTATTAAGACAAACATCGACATTGCAAAGTTGAATAGCGTCGCACATGTCCGTGCTACGGTCAGCCTGGGTGTCTCATGCGCTTGCAACTACCCGGGAGTAAACTGCGACAGGGAGCTCCATGCAGCCGCTAACCTGGAAATTACGAGCAATGCCACAACCGGCCAGGGGCAAGGGTCCGGCGCTCTTGTAAGCGGGACCTCAAACACCTTGAAAAACTTGCATTTAGACAATTAACAACAAATAACTAAGGATTAAAAAAGCCGTTTCCGAACATTTAATTTAATCACATGCACAACTTGCATGAGGAGGAACGACATGAAAAACGATCTGAATAACTTAAGCGTGAACCAGTTGCGCACGCTTGCCACCCAATTTGCCGGAGTAGCGGGGCTTTCTCCTAGTACGTACGGCGCTACCGCGGCCCAAATCACAAGTTTGACCACGGCGAACACCACGCTTGGCGGTACGGCCGCGAGTTTGGAGAATGCCAAAGAGGTTTATCACGGTTGGGTTCAGCAGCAAGCCGCCGAGAAGGCCGCTTTGCTCGCCCAAGTTCGCACCCTCGCCAACCAGGCGTACAACAAGCCGGGGATTACGGGTCAGCAACTTCAAAACGCCGGATTGGCGGTGCATGATGCCAAGAAGACGCCGATTATTCCGATGGCCCCGACCGCGCTAACAACTCAGCCGCATGTGAACGGTACGGTCGAACTCAAGTGGGTTTCGAGTAATCCGTACGGCGTGACCTACTTCGTGGAAGCCTCGATTGACGGAGGTGACTGGATCCAAGTTTTCGCCACCAAGCGAAAGAGCATCATGCTCCAGGGTTTCACCCCCGGAGTAACCACCAGCTTCCGCGTTAAAGCCTCGAACCGTGGCGTAGTAACCGTAGCCTCGCCCGAATCGGTGATCTACCCGGCTGGAGCATCCAACGCGATGCTACGCCTGGCCGCCTAAAACACCACCCCTCGTTTTTCTGGAATAAACATCTAGAAAAACGAGGGGGAAGATTAGTTGACGCTCAAGCTCTGAACTGAAACGCTTTCCTCAGATTCAACGCGCCTGCTTTCAAGAACCGTCGCGGCAGGTTGGATGAAGGGTTCGAATTCGTCAAGCAGTCCGTTAAACTCCTGCGATTCTCGCTTCCGGTTCCGTATGGCCCGCATGGCCATGAAAATTGTCACCAGCGCCACTACGGCATAGATCGGGCCGACGATGGCTAAGGGAGCTCCTTTCTTGATAAACGCCCCCGTCATGATTCCACCGAGGAACAGCGGAACGAAGGCGATGACCCAGGCAAGAGCGACGAACCCGCTGGCCTCGGTGTAAAGCCGAAACCGACTGACACCGTCGCGGGTTGTTACGGTTAGGAACGTGGTTCGGAGCTCGCCGTTGCCGGTCCACTCCCGCGTCGCGCCGCGTTCGGTCACGGTTCCTTGGAGACCGGTTCGCTGCCTCATTTTCGCGATGACTTCTTCCCAACCGTCATCGGTGAGTTCGCCATTGAAGGATCTTAGGCACTCAAACTGGGTCTCAGAATTCTTTGCCGAACCTCCCCGATCCACGACTCGAGAGGCGGACTCGATGGCCGCGATATCGAGCCCAAGTTCGCCCGCCACCGTTTTAATCTCCTCAAGCGACAGCCCCTCGGTAGTTGCCAACGGTTGATGTTCTGAAGCGAGCCGCAAGATTTCGGCCACTTCGCGCTCTGAATATCGCTTTGAATCCGCCATGGTGTGTTAATCGGAAGCTTAAGTTTACGGCAATCTCAACGAGTGTGGCAGAACGACCCGACTCCAAATGTCAGGGCGTGCCAACATTAAGACAAAATAGCCATATGGGAATGGTTCAGGGTCGAGTGATCACTCTGGGTGGGCATCCGGTGCCGCATGCTCGTGTTGTGGCGTTCCCCCCTGGCAACTTGATGGGGGGCATGCTTTATGCACGCACCAACGAACAAGGTCGGTTTCGGATGATGTACCACGGCGAGGCCCCGCTGGCTTATGTGAAAGTCGATGGCGGCGAGAGAGTCGACAATGTGCCCAATGGCGCAAACCTCACGTTGAGGAAAGTTTAGAAGGTTAATCCGATACGAATCGAATAACTTCACCCGGTTTTCCGAGTTTGGATTTCCCAACTTCGACGCGGATTTTCTCGTGCGCATCGGCTCCGACGGTGTTTCCATGCTTCAAAACTGGGCCTTGCTCGAGAACATAGTTGACAAAATCATAGAGCCTTAGCAACCACTCATTCGAGCGGGTCCGCACCACTTCAAACTCGCGGTGACCCAGCTTGTTCATTCCAATCGTGCTCAGGCTGTAGATTCCGGGGCCATCCGTGCTGGTGATGACTGCCACCCAAAGTTGGGAGGGGAACTTGGATATGGGATTATCAAATGCTGAACGGGCAAACTCGGGCGAAACCACGATCCCCGCGTCGCCATAGTACCAAGCCACCACGCTGTGGGCCTGTGAGATTGCGATGGCAAGTTGCGTGCAGGCGAGCATTTGTTCGGCAATCGGTGCGTCCGAGACAGCCATAGCAATCATGTGGTCGGCATGATCCGTTGAACCAGGCGAAACCTTCCATTGCCAACACATTTGAGCGCACTCATGAACCTCGTTAGTGGGTATCGGAACGCCCATGGGAGCCGCCATTACTTGAATGCCGTTCACTTTTCCAAAAAGTGGGTTGACATCAGGTTCAAGTTCGCAAGCTACTGTCGGGAAAAGCTCGGACATGGCCTGCTGAACGGCCGAAATATTGAGTGTTTCAACGCTTCCCAGAAGAAGCATCAGAATGAATTTTTCAGATTTCTTGGTTTCTTTTTTTCCAAACAGTCGGCCGAGCATCGCCAGAATTTACCTAGGGAAGTCGGATCTCATGCTCCGATCCCGGCGGCAAAGACCTTCGGTAACATTCCTTGCCTCCCGTGAGGATTCGCACTTCGAGATTCTTGCGGTCTCGACGGACAAGGCAATCCCAAGAGCGGCCAAATGCGCGGATGTTTTTCAACGACATTTTCGCGATGGATTGGGGCAGTTGGGGCTTGAGTCGAAAGGAGTCAAAGCCAGTTGGACGGATTCCAAATGCACCTTCCGTGAGGATCCGGCAATAGAGCCCGGATTCGGCGGAGAGGTGGCTCTGATTTTGCTCGGGATACGCCTCCTGGCAGTAGGGAACATGATCGCCCAATAGCCTAGATTCAGCGTAGTTTCGCAAGTAGGTTGAAGCTAAATCAGGAAAGTTCGCGCGATAAACTCCTCGGAGCGCATAGAGTGTGGAGCGATCCCAATAGGTCGAGGTTCCGACCTCAGTGAGCAAGCCATTTTCGGTCCAAAGCTCCTTCGACAGCAACTTCTTTACGGTATCGTTGGCCCGGTCGTGAATATCCATAACAAGGGGGATACAAATCCACGATCGCAGCTTTTCAAGACCCTCATGGTAGCGATATGTTTTAAACATCCCATCGTCAGTTCCGAACACTCGGTTGATGGCTTCTCGCAGCTTTTTAGCCCTTTCACGGTACACCCCGTCCGTTTTTCCGGGCTGATCAAGAGCTTCCGCGAGGTAAGCAGCGGAAATGAGCGCATCATAGGTGAGGCACGAAGTCGCCAGATTTGTTTTGCCAGATGAAAACCGGCCTTCAAGCTCGTCGCTATCCGATGCAATGACTCCTTCGGGAGTTTTTTGCCTTTCGCAGTACTCCAAACACCACTCTATCAATGGCCAGACTTCGCGCCCCATGGCCGGATCTCCGGTTGCGAGAGCCCAGCGCGCGGCGCCGTACGCGGTCATCGCCGCATCGCCTCGGTCACCAGCTCCTTGCCACGTTCCTCGACCTTCGG
This sequence comes from Fimbriimonadaceae bacterium, assembly GCA_040081075.1. GTDB lineage: Bacteria > Armatimonadota > Fimbriimonadia > Fimbriimonadales > Fimbriimonadaceae > JANJUB01. Next base: position 21,544 of record JBEBHJ010000004.1, read on the forward strand.
CAACAATTGAGCTTGGCAAGTGCTTGTACTCAGGGTTCATATACTTGGCAAACCAGGCGTAAGCGTTTCGGGCCGATTCGTTTCCCGCGTCGTTTCCGAGGTACGGAAAGAACGGGCTGACATATTCGTTTTGGTCGTTGCACCAAAGAGCGGCTAAATACTTGTTGAAACCTCCGGGCGCATGCATCAGTCCGCCGCGGGTAGCGAGAACATTCTCGGCCGCCCGCAACTTTGAGAACTCAAAAAGCTGGTCCACAACCGGATCGCCCGACTTTAGAGAGAGGGATGATTGCAAGCTGGCAAAGAAGGATGACCTCGCCGACCATTCAGCATCAACATCAGGAAACACGGCGGGTTGCCCATCTTCTCGTGCGGAAAAAGACATGCCAGTGACGATGCTTTCGCCGGGCATGAGGCGATGTCGTCCCGCTCCGATCCATTCCGATCTGGTTCGGTGAGCGGCCCAGGCAAACTGCTCTTTCGGCAAGAGAATTTCAGACGGTTGAACTGGAACATCAACGTTGATGGGTTTTTGAGATGTGTTCGTAACATGCCATCGCTCAATCAAGCATGGCGAGCCGACGGAAGGGAACACGGTTCGCTTAACTGATACGTCGGGTCCAATTTCTGTCCACTCAAGCATTCCATTAATGCGAAATGTGGTTGCGGGTCCAGATTTGTACGCCCTTCCGTCAATCTGCAAAGGGCTGTCGTTAGCAGATTCAAAGTGAACAGATAGTGAGGAGTGGGTGTCGTCCTTCTTTGTTCGAAGCGTGGGCCAACGAACCAACCGATCGACGGTTACCACGCCGGCGGCATCAACTTTCCAACTCACAATGGCGTTGACGCTCTTTCCCCCCATCTCCAGGTGATCGGAGTGGGCTCGGTTCCGAGTCAGCCGAGCTAAAGTCGTACAGATTCCCCCGGCGGGGTCAATTTCCCAGCGGCTCGTTAGTGACTGTGTTTCCAAGATTAGCGTCCAGGCGGCGAGTATGCAAAGTCCAACCACGATTCATTATGAGCAAGTTTTGAGCTACGCCAGTTTGGTCTGTCCCTTAAGTTACGACCCCATGGGCCCGACAATTGTATTGGGTTTTGAGATCGTTCCTTAAGGTTTGGTGGCGACGAATTGAAAGTAAGAAACAGAGTCATTTTAGCGATCGGATTAACGACCCTCGGCGCAGGTTTAGGCGTATATTCGCTCTCGGCTGGCCCCTTGATGGCCAGTTTTGTCACTCTTGAGGACCAGCGTGCCCGAGAAGACGTTGGGCGAGTGAGTCAAGCGTTGAATCAGGCGATTCAGCAGGTTCACGAAAAGTCAGTTGATTGGTCAAACTGGGACGATACCTACCAGTTCATGGCCGACCGCAATCAAGCGTACATCAAGTCAAACATGGTCCCCCAAAGTCTTGTGGACCTGAAGATGGATGCCATTTTGATGCTCACTCCAACTGAGAAGCCGTTCTATTCCTTTGCTGTCCCGCGGTTAAAGAAGCTACCAATGTTGAGCACAGACTCAATTCAAAGCGAACTCACCAGAAATGGATGGTTAGGCAAACTTGACAAAGAGGGAGACGGCCGGGCTGGTGTCATTTTGGTTGGCGGACTTCCCGTCGCGTTATCAGTTCGACCTATACGAAACAGCGACGTGAATCAACCGAGTCGAGGGTGGTTCATATTTGCCCGCTACCTTGACTCAGGCGCATTTGCCACCCTCCAAAACCTTACAAACCAAACGGTTTCTCCGCTCAGTGTAAGAAGTAGCGAAGCAAAGGATTTGTTGCCTACGTTCAGGAGACAGGTGGTCACGTTACGAGTGGTGAACGAGGATCGGATGCTGGGATACTCGCTCGTGCGTGATATCGCCGGAAATCCGGCATTAATTTTGAAAACCGAGATATCACGGCGGGTTGCCGCTCAAGGAAGCGCCATGGTGGCCGTCACAACCTATCAGTTCTTGGGTTTTGGTGCTTTATTCCTAGTGGTCATCCTTGCGGTTGTGGACCGATTCGCTCTCTCCAGAATATCCAAGCTAAGCAAACAGGTTGAAGGGATCGGAGACAACACGAGCGGAGAACGAGTCAAGCTTGATGGTCATGATGAACTCAGTGGCCTTGCCGATCGAATGAACACAATGCTCGCCAAGATGGAAGTCGCTACCCTTAAACTCAAGGAGAGCGAAGAGAAGTTGCGGGCACACAATGAAAACCTAGAGCAGACCGTGCTTGAGCGAACGCAGGAAATTGAACATCAAGCGTTTCACGACAAGCTGACGGGCTTGCCCAATCGCGCTCTTTTCATGGATCGTGTCAACTTCGCTCTAACAAGAGCGAAGAGAACGGGAATAGGAACGGCAACGCTCTTTATAGACTTGGACAACTTCAAGCTCGTCAACGACAGCTTGGGCCACGATGTTGGTGATCAGTTGCTTATTGCAGTTGCTGACCGCTTGGTTGAGGCTGTACGACCCGGCGATACAGTTGCACGGCTTGGGGGTGATGAGTTCACAGTATTGCTCGAAGACCTTCCGGGTTTGAGCGAAGCAGAAGCGGTTGCACAAAGGATTCTCGTTGCGCTTCGCAAGCCAATATCACTTGAAAGCCGGGAGACATTCGCTTGCGCAAGTGTTGGCCTCGCCTATACGAATGACTCGAACATCGAAGTCGTGTCACTTGTGAAAAACGCCGATACAGCGATGTATCGCGCTAAGGCGAATGGAAAGTCAAACTACGTCGTTTTTGATGAGAGCATGCTCGACCATGCGATCGAGCGCTTGGAACTTGAGACTGACTTGAGGCAAGCGCTTGATCGTCAAGAATTGGATGTTCACTTCCAACCGATTGTTGACCTGCCCACCGAGAGATTGATCGGAGCAGAAGCCCTGGCACGATGGAACCATCCAAGCCGCGGACCGGTTCCCCCTGGGCGCTTCATCCCGATCGCCGAAGATACAGGCTTGATCATTCCGATTGGCTACTGGGTCTTAGAGCAAGCGTGTTTACAGGCAAAGAAGTGGATTGTTGAGTTCGACGAGCCGAATTTCGTCATGAATGTAAATCTATCCGGAAAACAGCTTCAACGTGATGATGTTGTGGCTCGCGTTAAGGAAGTTCTCGAACGCACCGGGCTGCCGGCCCAATCGCTAAAGCTCGAAATCACGGAATCGGTTTTGATGGAAGATCGCGAGGGAGTTGTGGCGAAAATGCTTGAACTCACCAAACTCGGCGTCCATCTTGCCCTCGATGATTTTGGAACCGGATACTCATCGCTCTCAACGCTTCGTGCGTTCCCTATTGATACCCTCAAAATAGATCGCGCATTTATTAGTTTGCTGGGTCAAGAGGAGGACGCTACGGCGATCATCGAGGCCATTTTAGGGTTGGCAAAAACCATGAAAATGGACGTAACGGGTGAGGGCGTAGAAACCCAAGATCAGTCGAACTTGATTACCTCGCTTGGGTGTAAGGCGGGACAGGGCTATCTCTACGACAAACCGCTCACCAGCGAGGAGTTTGGTGCGAGATTCCGCTCAGCCGAAGACGATTCAGGACGTGCGCAAAAGGCAGCCTAACAGCCGCACCTCTAGAACCCGTATTCTAGGCGGGACAAATAGCCCTCATGTTGTGGAAAGAGCACTTAGGGTGTTCTAACAAAAAGTTAGATCGCCTAGCGCAACGTGCGCTGGGGATGAGACGATGATCGGGGTTTTAAGGGATTCTTCAATGCAAGGTGGCGAACTTGCGGCTGCGTAATCGCGTGTTGGCACTATTGGCCACTACCGCAACCTTGCTCATTCTCGCTATAGCCTGGCTCTCATCTCGCGTTATGGGCTCGAGCTTTGCTGAATTGGAACGTCGCGATGTCTCCAAGAACGTTGCCCGTGCAAGCGATGCTATTGGCCAAAAGGTTGCCGAACTCCACGGCAAGACCTTGGATTGGGCGATTTGGGACGATACGTACCAGTTCATGAAGGATAAGAACAAGGCCTACATCGACTCTAATTTATCCGTGGTCAATCTCAAACTAGATGCAATCCTGTATATCGACAGCCAGGGGAAGGTGTTCTACTCTCGACCAGTCGCCCAAAAGGAAGGCCTCAAGCTGGTAAACGGCGCTGAGCTGGCAAAAGAATTGGGCTTTAGTAGATCGGTCAATAATCGGCCAGGGAAGGGCACTCCAGTTTCGGGTCTCATATCGCACCAAGGCGTGCCATTGATGATCTCAATACGACCGATCACCAAGACCTCTGGTGAAGGTGTTTCTCCCGGCTGGCTGATATTCGCTCGCTATCTAGATTCCGTCGAATTGAAGGATGTAGCACAGGCAACGCATCTGGACATTCGATTCCTCAAAATTAATGGTTCTTCCATTGACCTGGAAGCAAAGCAAGTCATGAGCGACCTAACTGGACGTGCTTCAACAACTCGGCCGATTTCGGACACGGCAATATCAGGCTATAAGCTGCTAACGGATTTGTATGACCAGCCTCTCCGGGTGCTGAGAACCGAGGAGACAAGGAGCGCATTTGCCGAGGGTCAAAGGAGCATTCACTTCTTGATAAAGGGGCTCGTTGCGGTGGCGGTGATCTTCATTGTGGTCACGCTCTTCGTGCTTGAGCGGAATGTGATGTCACGTCTCTTCAACCTGACCAAGCAAGTCGTTGAAGTAAACGACTTACCCAACTCAAGAATGCGCGTGGAGCCCACCGGGCGAGACGAGATCATGTTGCTTGGTAACGAAATCAACGTGATGCTCGCAAACTTGGAAGCCGGTGCCCAGAAACTGCGCGCGAGCGAGGAGGCGCTAAGGCACCACAATGAAAATTTGGAGGCCATGGTTGCGGCACGAACCTCCGAAATTGAGCACCAAGCGTTTCATGACAAGCTCACCGGGCTCCCAAACCGAGCCCTTTACATGGACAGGCTCTCGATCGCTTTGGAAAAGGCGAAACGCTCTCCATTCGGGACGGCAACGCTGTTCCTTGATCTCGATAATTTTAAGTTGGTCAATGACAGTTTGGGCCACGACATGGGGGATCGGCTTCTTGTGGAAGTCGCGACTCGCCTTTGCCGGGCGGTCCGCTCCGGAGATACGGTTGCCCGCCTTGGTGGTGATGAGTTTACGGTTCTGCTAGAGGACATTGAGTCCGCCGAGGACACTGTCATCATCGTGGAACGGATTCTTTCGAGTCTACGTGAGCCGATTCAACTTGGAACCCGGGAAACCTTTGCCTGTGCCAGCATCGGAATCGCGTTTACAACTGACCCCAGCCTCGGTGCTGCCAATTTGCTTCAGAATGCTGATATCGCCATGTACAGGGCAAAGGCCAATGGCAAAACTGGGTACGTCGTGTTTGAGGAATCCATGCTAGACCAGGCGATGGAGCGGTTGGAACTTGAGACCGACCTTCGCCGAGCCGTCGAAAGCGGCGAAATCTACGTGAATTATCAACCTTTGATTGACCTGGAAACTGGTCAGATCATTGGGTGTGAGGCCCTTGCTCGGTGGTCCCATGCTGAGCGCGGATTTGTATCGCCCGGCCAGTTTATTCCGATCGCCGAAGAAACCGGTCTCATTGTCCCGATCGGCTATTGGATTCTAGAAGAGGCGTGCAAGCAAGCAAGGGCTTGGAGTACCGAGTTTGGCCTGTCGCAATTTGTCATGAGCGTGAACCTTTCGGGCAAGCAACTTCAGCGACCAGATGCAATCTCGATGATTGACGGCATACTTGAGCGCACAGGTCTAAGTCCCGCCTGTCTGAAGATCGAGCTTACGGAGTCGGTTCTTATGGAAGATCGAACTGACCTTATTCAGAAGATGCGCGATCTCAAAGACTTGGGGATCGATTTGGCGCTAGACGATTTCGGAACCGGTTATTCCTCGTTGTCAACATTGAGATCATTTCCGATCGATACTCTGAAGATCGACCGAGCGTTTATCAGCCGCCTCGGCGAGGAAGACGAAGCAATGGCGATCGTAGAGGCCATAGTGGGTATGGCGCGCACAATGAAAATGGATGTTACAGGGGAGGGCGTTGAAACGCCTGCCCAAGCAGAAATCATTCGGTCGCTAGGATGCAAGACGGGTCAAGGCTATTTGTTCGACAAGCCTTTGAGTACGGAAAGCTTTACGCAGCGACTCGCGGACGCCTTCGAACTTAAAGTCGCTGCCTAGAATGAATTTGGTTCAAATGGAACGAAAAGTCTTTGATTGGAGTAGCACCCACGAGTACACCTATTTTGATATCAACTTCGTCGGAAACAGATTCGCATTATATTCTCCTTATTGATCACAAGGAAGCTCAAATTTTCAAGGCCGAAAGGAAGGGCACCATTCCCCAAACTGTGACTCATCACCACTCGGATGGAACGACCAGTCACGTTCATAGCGCCCATGATTTTAAGGACAGCAATGGTCAGCCTGACTATTACGTCTACTTTGAGCACGTCGCAAAGAGCCTAGTTGGCGCAGACCAAATCTTGATTTTTGGTTCCGGAACAGGCTCCAGCAGCGCAATGGAGCTCTTCGTAGCATGGCTAGGCAAGCGGCAGAAGCCCGTAGCTGCTCGGGTTGTTGGAACTGTGAAAGTGGATAAAAGCCATCTCACTGAAGCTGAACTTCTCGCCAAGGCGAGAGAGTTCTACGCTACCCTGAGCTAGCCTGCTTGACGACCTTCAACTGCTGCAAGAAGAATCGCGCCGCACAGTCCTACCCTGCGATCCATCCGCTTATTGACGTCCATTGAAAAATCAATGTCCAAGTTGTAGGCGAATGGATTGAACCGCTGTTGGTAGTCAGCAGTCTTTTCGGCTCCGAACTTGGCATCGTAACCTTGTGGAACGAGGTTGCTCAGGAATCGACGCACGAGCGCGAGCGTCATATTGTCTTCGGTGATCTCGCCAATTTGGACGTCATACGCGTCAAGGATTTGCCAATTGTCCCGAATCATGGAAGACCAGCCTTTACGCCGAAAAGCGCCTAGCTTTGCACCGGTGGTGGTTTCGACCACATCATACGCAGCCGAAAAGTCAATAATTTGGCGCGCTTTAATCGACATAACCTCCTTCGCCATAGATTGATCTGAATACACTCGGATGTCCTCTCTCAGCTTGAATGCGGCTTGCTTCACAAAGAGCGCGAGGTTCTGATCGGAGTCGTAAACATAGAGTTTCGCACCGAATAAAGTTAAGAGATCTCGCTTCAGCAGATACTTGTTGTGGGTAAAAGTCAAACTCTCGGGCCGAGCGTAAGGTGCGGTGTCCATAAACGCGATTGTACTCCACCTTTACCGGCCCACTAATCGCGCGCGCTCCGGGTAGAATCTGAACCTAGAATGAACCGCACTGTACTCGTGCTCGGCTCCGGCCCAATCCGGATTGGCCAAGGCATTGAGTTTGATTATTCGTGTGTTCACTGCGTTTGGGCCCTGGAAGCCATGGGCTACCGCGCGATCATTATCAACAACAACCCCGAAACGGTTTCGACTGACTTCGATACCGGCGATGGCCTCTACTTTGAGCCCGTAACTTTGACGGATGTCTTGGCGGTTGTGCGCCACGAGAAGCCGATTGGTGTTGTTTGCCAATTTGGCGGTCAAACGGCCATAAACTTAGCCGAGCCCCTCGCCCAAGCCGGCGTAAACGTCCTGGGCACGTCTCCCGACGCGATTTCGATGGCAGAAGACCGCGGACGCTTTGACGACTTGCTGGAATCGCTTGGCGTGGCTCGGCCCCGAGGTCGGGCAGTTTCAAACCTCGAAGATGCCGTGATCGTGGCTACCGAAGTCGGATATCCCGTTCTTATTCGCCCTAGTTTTGTCTTAGGCGGGCGCGCCATGGAGATCGTGCATGACGAGGCTCACTTGCGGGCTTTTTATGGAGAAGCCGAAAGTGCAAATCCGGGTCAGCCGGTTTTGGTGGACAAGTATCTCAGCGGGATCGAGGCCGAAGTTGACGTTATCAGCGACGGAGAAGACACGTTGGTGCCGGGAATCATGGAGCATATCGAGCGCGCTGGAGTCCACAGCGGCGACTCCATGGCGGTATACCCACCGGTATCCCTTTCTATTGAAGTTCAGGCTGAGATGGTGGACATCGCTTGCCGAATTGCTAAGGCGATCCAGGTTAAAGGGCTGATGAACATTCAGTTTGTCGTGACAAATGGCCGCGCGTATGTTCTGGAAGTAAACCCCCGGGCTTCCCGAACGGTGCCGTACATCAGCAAGGTGACCGGTGTCCCGATGGTTGATTTGGCTACGCGCTGCATGATGGGGACGTCACTGCGAGACATGGGGTTCGAGAGTGGGCTTTGGGTCTTGGATCGCTCAGAACCACTTGAGTTCAATGATGACGCGCCCGTTAAGCCAAATGCGAAGGGCCGGATAACATCCATCGACACGCTGAAGTCGGAGGGCTACGTCCTTCCGAAATCTCCGCTCTACGCCGTTAAGGCTCCCGTATTCTCTTTCCAAAAACTGAGCCGCGTGGAACCAAGTCTTGGCCCAGAAATGAAGTCGACCGGAGAAATTTTGGGCGTTGACTTTACGTATGAGACCGCACTTTACAAAGCCCTGGTTGCCAGCGGAATCCACTTTCGCTCAAAGGGTGACGTCGTAATCACCGTTGCCGGCGAAGATAAAGACGAGGCCGTCAAAATTGCTCGCGAACTATCGAAAGCAGGACACAAAATCATTGCAACAGCTGGAACCGCTCGGGCCCTTCAAGACGCCGGCGTTTCTTGCGACGTGGTTCAGAAGATTCAAGACGGGGAGCCAAATTTGCTCGATCTTCTGCGCGGTGGTAACGTCAGCCTGATGATCAACACTCCTTCCAAGGGCCTAGCTGCCAGCGCCGAATCCGCCCGAATCCGGCGTGCCTGCATCGAGAGCGGGGTGCCAATTGTCACTAGCATCGACACTGCCGGCGCCCTTGCCCGGGCAATCGAAATCTACAAAACACCCTCCAAGGCAAGTTGTTTGCGCTTGGAGGAGTATTTTTCGGGATCCTAGACCAAAACTGGAGTTGCGACTTCGGCCAGAGCATGGCCAATCTTGGCGGTAACGTCCAGAACCTGTTCCGTCGTCATCGTCAACGGCGGAGCGAACCGGAATGTTCGGGCCCGTGTTTCTTTCGTCAGGATGCCTTGATCAAGAAATGCTTTTGATAGAGCTTGGGTGTTTGTCCCCTCTTTAACTTCCAATCCTACCAAAAGGCCCCGACCGCGAACATCTTCGACAAGTGGGCTGTTCAGCTTAATTAGCTCATCCATAAAGAGATCACCCATCGCTTCAGACTGAGCCTCAAGGTCAAGGAACTCCATTTCCTCCAGTGCCGCGATTGCCACAACCGCCGCCAAGGGGTTACCTCCAAAGGTAGAGCCGTGGTCACCGGGCTTAAAAACACCCAGAACTTCCTCCGACCCAACTACAGCGGAAACCGGCATGATGCCTCCACCGAGGGCTTTACCCAGGCACATGAGGTCTGGCTTGGCGTCTTCGTGTTGCCAGGCGAACTTTTTGCCCGTGCGGCAGAATCCGGTCTGGATTTCATCCCAAATGAGGAGCACATTGTGTTTGGTACAAAGTTTGCGCAAGCACGCCATAAAGCCGTCGGGAGGGAAGATGATTCCACCTTCAGCTTGGATAGGCTCGAACAAGATTGCGGCGGTGTTTGGCGTGATCGCCTTCTCGACGGCGTCAAGATCGCCGAACGGGACACTCAAGAAGCCGGGAGTAAATGGTCCAAAGTGCTCCTTGTATTGGGGTTCGGTGCTGAAGCCAACGATCGTCGTGGTTCGGCCATGAAAGTTATCTTGGGCGGTGATGATCTCCGCTTTCCCATCGGGTACGCCTTTTACGGTGTAAGCCCATTTCCGGGCCAGCTTGATGGCGGTTTCGATGGCTTCGGCACCTGTGTTCATGGGGCAGCACATGTCGGTATCCGCAAAGTCACATAGCTTCTTAAGGAAGGCTGCGAGTTCGCTAGTGTAAACCGCGCGGCTGGTGAGGGTTACCTTGTTGAGTTGTTGCTTCAGCGTGTCGACGATGAATTCGCTAAGGTGCCCATTGGCGACGGCTGAATATGAGCCGATGCAGTCCACATATCTCTTGCCCGCGCCGTCCCAGGCGTAAATGCCTTGGGCGCGAACTATATTCACTTCCAGGGGATGATAGTTGTGAGCGCCATATTTTTCCGTTATCTCGATGGCTTGCGCATCGGTCATAGATTCGATATTGTTTAGAATATTGTTCATTGTGAAATCTCCGTTTGGTAAGTTGCCTTTGCTAAGTTAAGTTGATTCTGGAGGGCGACCTTGCCCGTACCGCCGATTGATTCGCGTCCATCGATCGAGTCTTTGACTGTCATCGGGATTGAGTCAAGCTCTGGATCGCCGTGTAGGCCGCTCTTTGCCCATTTGCCGACTCTTTCGTGAGCGGTTCTGAAAGGAACCCCGGTCTTCACCAGTGCCTCCGCTACCGACGTCACAGTCGACTGGCCCTTGCCCGCACAATCAGCCATGTTCTCGAGTTGGTAAGTTGCCGTCGCCAGCATCTCGCGCGTCAACACAAGTGAATCTAACGCGAGCGCAACCGAATCAAAAAGGGGCGGCTTGTCCTCTTGTTGATCGCGGTTGTAGCCCAACGGTAAGGCCTTCATCATGCACATGAAAGCCGTCCAATGTCCGATCACCCGTGCCGAACGACCCCGAATGAGTTCAGCGAAATCAGGATTTCGCTTCTGAGGCATGATGCTACTGCCCGTTGAGTACGCGTCGTCGAGCCTTAGATAGCCAAACTCAAAGGTCGAGAACAAGACGATTTCTTGACTAATCCGGCTGAGGTGTTGCATGAGCGTTGACAGGGCATGAAGGGCGTCTCCAATGAAGTCTCGGTCGCTCACTGCATCGCACGCGTTGGGGACCAAGTTCGAGAACCCGAGCAGCGAAGCTGTCAGTTCTCGGTCAATAGGCAGGCTTGTACCGGCAAGAGCCGCCGCTCCGAGGGGACAGCTATCAGCGTTGCTTATTACTTGGCTGAAACGGTCAAAGTCACGCTTTAGCATCCAGAAATAGGCGAGGAATTGAAACCCCAGTGTTACGGGTTGAGCTGGTTGTTGGTGCGTGTAACCTGGCATCGGATCGCTTAGGTGCTTCTCCGCGAGTTCCAACAACGTTCCAAGTAAGTTGCTTAACTCCGACTGAATGTGGTTGCACCTCCTTTTCATCCACAGCTTCGTCACCGTTACAACTTGATCGTTTCGGCTTCGCCCGGCATGCAGTTTATGGGCCGTGTCTCCCAACGCCTGATGCAAAAGCCATTCGATGGCACCGGGAAGGTCTTCGGCTTGATCAACAAGCAAGGGCTGCTCGAGAACCGCGCTCTTAGCCGTCAGGAGCGCCGAAACCAACTGGTCGGCCTCTTCTGGAGAGACAACTCCAACAGTTCCTAACATCTTTGCATGAGCGACTGAGACGTCAATTTCCTCATCAAGCATATTGAGGTCTGAAACCGTTGACTGGCCGAATTTCCAAGCTGTTTCCGCCGGGCTCTTCGAGAAGGCTCCACCCCAGAGTTTGATTTTTTGGTCAACCATGCTTGGCCGCCGTAAGCATTAGGCTACTCAGCCCGTGAGCCCGGACCATCCCTTCCATAGAACTTTGAACGAGAGCTTCGCTATCATCAAAACTAGCAATCGCTTCGTTATAAAGTGCATAAGGACTTTCCCGACCAATGACCTGCATTGCTCCCTTGTAGAGTTTCAATGTGACTTTACCGGTCACGCGCTCCTGAACTGAGTCCGAGAAAGCCGTAAGAGCTCGGAAAAGCGGGTCGCCCCAGAGTCCCTTGTAGGTCAGATCCGCCCATTGTTGATCCACCAAAGCCTTGAACTTGCGTTCTTCGCCGGTTGTGACAAGCCCCTCGAGTTCTTTGTGAGCTTTGATAAGCAAAACGGCGCCAGGGCACTCGTAGTTTTCGCGAACCTTGAACCCGATCATTCGGTCTTCCATGATGTCAATCCGACCGACGCCGTTCTCTCCCGCAATCTTGTTAGCCAGGGTGATCAGATCGAATGGGTTTATTTCAACACCATCAATTGCAACTGGCGTGCCTTGCTGGAAATCAACTTCTACCAGGGTCGGTTCGGACTTTGCCTCATAGATTGAAGCCGTCCAAGCAAAGATTTCCTCTGGAGGAGCGTAGTTTGGAGTTTCCAACTTTCCGCCCTCAATTGACCGCCCCCACAAGTTCTCGTCAATGCTCCATATTTTGTCGGCTGACTGACCGATCGGCGCGCCGACCTTCGCGGCATACTCAATCTCCGCCGTCCGGGTCCAATTTCGTTCCCTTACCGGTGCTTTGATTGGGATGTGAGGCGCGTGCTGACGGAGCCCAAATTCGATGCGAAACTGGTCGTGTCCTTTTCCCGTGCAGCCATGCACAAAGCAAGCATCCGTTGTCTCCAGCGAGAGGGCATGTTCCGCCGCTTTTCGGGCGATTAGCGGGCGGGCAATGGCCGTGGAAAGGGGATAGCCGAAGTAATCAGCATTCATCTTGAGGGCCGGCACGCAATAGTTTTCGGCGAACTCGTGCTTCACATCAATCGTGGTGTGATCCGTACCAAGCAGGGAAGCGCGATGCTCAGCCTGGGCAATATCGTCGGAGGGTTGACCAACATCAATCGTCACCGTGTAGATCTTCTCAAAACCTTCTTCCTTCAGAACTGGAACGCAGACGGTGGTGTCGAGCCCCCCACTAAAAATGACAATGGCGGTCTTCATGCGATCACCCCATCAAGGATGAGACTCATGAGTGCCTTCTGGGCGTGGAGTCGGTTATCTGACTGATGAAAGACCGCGGATTGGGGACCATCAATGACGGCCTCGGTGACCTCTAAGCCACGAACTGCAGGCAAGCAATGGAGGAAGATGGCGTTCGGGTCTGCATGTTTCATCAATTCTTCAGAGACTTGGAACTTTGCGAACCGTCGCATCCGCTCTTCAGATTCCTCCTCCTGCCCCATACTCACCCAAACATCGGTGTACACGGCATGGGCTCCTTGAACTGCAAGCTCCGGGTTGTAAACCTGGGTGACATTCGGAAACGTGTAGGCGATTTCATCTGATTCATAGCCTGCGGGTGTGCATATCACAACTTCGTGGCCGAGTTTTGCGGCTAATGTTGCAAAGCTGTTGCAAACATTGTTTCCGTCACCAATCCAGGTGAGTTTGAGCTTGTCCGTCCCGAAAACTTCCTCTATGGTGAGCAAATCGGCGAGAGCTTGGCATGGATGCTCTTTGTCAGTGAGGGCATTGATGACTGGCACAGTTGACCATTTTGCCAACTCCTCGATATCGGTTTGCCGATAAAGGCGAGCGACGATCATGGTCGCCCAATTCGAGAGAACGCGCGCGGTATCAGCGATAGATTCTCGTTTGCCCATTTCTATGTCGGCTTTGGTCAAATAGATCGCGTGTCCGCCAAGCTCGTGAAATCCCGTTTCAAAGGACACCCGCGTTCGCAGAGATTGCTTTTCAAAGATCATCGCCATCATTCGGTTGGCGATGGGAGCTACAAGCGTGGGATTCGAAAGTCGCTGCCTTTTGACAAACTTTGCCGTGTCAAGGATTAATCTGATTTCTTCTTTGGAAAGATCGTTGGCGGCAAGCACGTGTTTTGGCTTGCCATTGCCCCCCGGTGTAGTGGAAAGATGGTTGTTGTGGTGACTCGTAATGAGTTGTTGATAAGCTTGTTGTAACATGGATAGCCGTCCTGAAGTTTGGACTAGGGCCCAGCGCTGGGCAGAGTGAAAACTGTGCAGAGAACGGAGATTTGCGGGACCTGAGGAACTTCAGCGTTCGTTACGGTCGTCCAGGGCAAATCCCCTAGATACGACGACGGCTACGACGACGGACAGCAACCTGCGGTGACGAGAAAACGTCGCCAGAAACCAAGTATGGATTCGCGGGATTGCCGTGTAAGATAGTTCATTATGGGGCGAACAAGCGAAAAAAGCAAGTCCCCGGCATAATCCAATCATGAAAAAAGTTGCAGTGGTCATGGCAGGCGGTTCCGGGGAGCGGTTTTGGCCGGTTTCCACGGTATTGGAACCTAAGCAACTGTTGCGCCTCACCCCTTCAGGCAAAACTCTGCTTGAAGAAGCGATAGAAAGAGTGGCTCCTGTTACGGGAGAAGACAACGTCTTTGTTTCAACGTCCCGTCACTTGCAACCAAAGCTGGTTGAATCGGGAATTGTGCCGTCGGAAAGAGTGCTCGCTGAGCCGGTGAAGCGAAACACGCTTGGTGCAGTTTTATGGTCCGCCGCCCAGATTGAGCGTCAAATGGGCGATCAAGTGGCGCTCGCGATCACGACGGCCGACCATCTCATTTCTCCGCAAGCGTCATTTTGTGAGGATGTCGAAAAGGCGCTTGATACCGCAATTGCAACGGGCTCAATCACCATCATTGGAATTCCTCCCACACGCCCGGAAATTGGTTACGGTTACCTTGAAACTGGTCAAGGTTCTAGCGTGATTTCGTTCAAAGAAAAACCCGATTCGGAAACGGCCGAGAAGTATTTGCGAGCTGGAAACTATTTGTGGAACAGCGGCATGTTCATCATGACCCTCACGGGGCTGCGCGAGACCTTGCATAGCGTCGACCCCGATCTCTATGTGATCTACAAACTAATGGTTGAAGGACAAGATGCTTTTGCGGATTTGCCGTCAATCGCGTTCGACCGCGCCGTCTTAGAGAAGGCATCGGACATCAAGTTTGTAAAGGGAACGTTCCAGTGGGATGACATTGGCTCCTGGGATTCGTTGCTCAGGACATTCCCCGATGAAGCAAACTCGGTGGTCGGTCGCCTCACCCAGATTGATTCGAGCGGCAACGTGGTGTATTCCACGAGTTCTGATGTCAGGGTGAATCTGTTGGGCGTTCGTGGCCTTGGTGTGATCGTTTCCAATGGGGAAGTGGTAGTCATTGATCTATCCCGTAGCCAAGAAGTAAGAGACCTCGCAACGCTGGCCGCAGAAGACCAACAAAATCACTAGCTAGCACACTTTTTAGGTTCCCCGGTAAACGTTTTGGGGTTTGAGTGAAAGCAGGTAACAACGCTGTACGGGGAAACGTATACCCCCGTAATTGCCCTGTGAAATCAACTTACAACGGATGGAACCACACGGTCATGCAATGGCATAAGGGTGTTTTAGTTTTTGGCTTAGTCGCGCTAATGGGGAGCGCGTTCGCTCAGCAAACTGTGTGGGATGTTACATCGGTAGGTAGCGATCCCACTTTTTCGAATTACAACTCTACGCTAGGAAGCGTGGAGAATATTGGGGGTAAGGATTTTCTAAATGTAACCCTCAACAGTTGGGGCAATGTTGCCCAAAGTTTCACTACGCCTCAAAACTGGAGCGGATATAACAGCTTCAAGATGACGGTTGAAAACGAAGAGACATTCCCGCTTTCGATCGCATTTAAGGTGAGACTTACCGGAACAAACGATACGATGCTGGGAATCTACGAGGTAGGACCGCGTGAAAAGCTACAGGTCCTGGTCGATAACGGGGCATTTCAGGCAAGCAATCCGTTTACGCACCTTCCCCAATCCGCAATCCCAGAACATTATCGGTTGAACCCAGTTTTTACGCCCCGGAACCTCTCGTCCGTTGCTGGATGGGTGCTGTATTATCGGGGAGATCCCACCGCCCGCATCAAAGTTTCGAACATCGAGATGTTGAACGTTAACTACTCGACCACGCAAACCATTGATAAGTTTGGCCAACTGTTCAGTCAGGTTTGGGAGGGCAAGGCACATGCTGACTCAGACTTGGGTAACCAAGCCATTGCCGAAGCGGCTGACTTGAACGCAAATCCTGGCCCCGGTGAAGCATGGGGTTCGAACACCTTCCAAGCCATGGCAACAGGTAAGTGGCGAACGATAAAGGGGCCAACCGGCAACTGGTACCTCGTAACACCACAAGGCAAGATCTTTTGGAGTTTTGGCGCCACGTCTGTGCGCGGAATTAACCCGACCGTCACTCAAGGTCGAGAGTCCACTTTCCGAAACTTACCCGCGACCGGTGCTCCAGATTCGCAGTTCTTTACATCCGTATGGTCGGCTGGCGCAAACCGGACAGCCTTTGATTTTTACGCAAGAAACTTGAACGCGAAGTACGGCGCAACGTATGATGCTGATTGGCGCAATGTTGCGGGTAAGAGACTCAAGTCTTGGGGAATGAATACACTGGGCTCTGGATCGGACCTCTCGTTGATGGCAAGCCAAAACTTGGCCGGGGTCACGACGCACTCAACCGCCGGATTCACAACCACACTCAACACACCGGACGCCTACTGGGCCAAGCTGCCCGATCCGTTCGCAGGGAACTTCCAATACTTCATTGAGAGCAACTGGCGCAGTTCTCTCATGTCATTCCACCAGACGGGGCGTCTGATCGGAGTGTTCGTTGATGGTGAGAACTCTTGGGGCTTGCGCGATGGTACACCTCGCCAGCGCTATCAGATCCCGTTGGCTGCTCTGCGCGCTCCAAAAGGTCAACCCGCAAAGATCAAGTTCATCAACGAACTTCGGGGCCGTTACGTCAACGTGGGTGCGCTAAACACTGCCTGGGGCACTCTATTCTCATCGTGGACCCAGATGTACAACGACTCAATCGAGATCACTGATGAGCAAATGACGCCAGAATGCCTTCAGGATTGCTCAAAGTTCCTGGGCACATTCGCAACTAACTACTACTACAAGATCAAGATGGGATTGAAAAGTATGGGTTTCACCGGGCTATTCCTTGGCTCAAAGGATCACCCAGGCTGGACTCCTCACGAGGTTTTCGTCGCGATGTCTAAGCAAGTGGACGTGATTTCGGTGACGCTTTACGGCGCTGCAGATCGAATCCCCCTGACGTATCTTGAGAGCTTCAACAAGCCGATCATGATCCCGGAGTTCGCTTTCTCCTGCCACGGCGCTGGTACCGGCGCGAGTCGAGGCAGCAATCCTGCGGTTGAGCGTTGCTCAGATGACCGCGGTCAGGCCGCCGAGGACTACCTGCAACGTGTTCTCGCTTCTAAGTTCGTGGTTGGCGTGCACTGGTTCACTTACATTGACGAACCGCTGACCGGTCGCCCCATCGACAGCGCCAACTATCCGCTCGGCATCGTGAGCATTACGGATCAACCTCATAGTGACTTGGTTCAAGTTTTCCGAACCTTTAGCCAAGGCATGTACTCCCGTCGCGGTTTCTAACCCCATCCCTCTCCTCAGCTGGCGGCCGTCCCATACAGGGGCGGTCGTTTTGCTATTGGTTCTAACCCAAACAAACTCCTTGCTGGGGATCTTAGTGAGAGAACTCATACTCCTGGTTAGAGCAAAGTTCGTGCCAAACTCACCGCTTCGGACGTTCAAATGTAGGTGCCACGTAAACAAAGTCTCCAATGCCTCGTGAAACCTTGGCGGGTTGCCCAGATTCAACCATCGCCACGGTAAGGGTCTTCTCACCAGTCCGACGCAATATCCTGTAATTGATCCCCTGACCATACATGCCGTGTCCTATTCCGGCAATGATGACCATGACCGTATTTCGGCCCGCCGCTCTATTCTCAAAATATTTGATCGCAGTATCAGCCATGCCTTCGTCCCAGAGAACCTGAGCCTTGTAGATGTTAGCGGAGGTGGGTGGGTGCCCGCCCATAAGCGCGACGAAGACATTCTCATGATCCTTGTTGCCTAAGTACAACTCGGCGGGCAACTGCTGTCGTTGCTCGGCGGTAAGGCCCTCATAGCCGCCCTTTCCAACAGCTCTGACCCAATCCCGTGGCACGTTTAGCGCCACCATCGGAAGCCGGCTCTTTTGAATTGTTCTGAAGATAGGGGCATAGATTTCAAACGGGAATCCCCATTGCTTTTGCCAATCGGATTCAACAATGAACTGAGGTTCCGTGTATCGCCCCAACGACCAAGGAGCCAAGGACTTCTGAACGGGCCTTGTAAACATTTCAAAGCCCACAACAACATCTCGGCCTTGTGCGACCAACGCATCGATTACCGAGGCTTGCATCTTGTGGTGATCGGGATGGTCATGACTCTCACCCACAAACACATAGCGATAACCTTTCGCGGCTTTAGCGATATCCACGACACTTGCTGTTCCCATCGTTGTTGTGTTTCGAATTTCGCCCACGGCCACACTAACTGTTCCGGGGCGCCCTATGGGCAAGTTTCGGGGATCGGGCCCCTCGGACTGGGCGAGAATGAGTGGGAGAATCATGACTTTCATTAAACCCGAAGTATCCTATTGGTGTGATCATCAAGATTCTCGCCTTCTGTAGCTTGATCGCCCTTTTGGGGTGTGGCAAGAGCGCGGGTGTCCCGGAAAGTTCGACAAAGGCGAGCCCGAGCCCAGAACAATTGGTTTACGAACAATTGCGGTCGGGATCCATTCAGCTTGATGCCGCCAGCCAGATTTTAGCGGAAGCGCTTGAGGTTGCCAATTCGAAAACCATGCCTAAAGATGAGGCACTTGGAGAGTTGCGAGACCTTGTTGACGGCGCCGGGGCTTCGATCGCGGACTTTGTTGAACCGCCCAAGGACTTGCAGGAGGTTCAAGCCAAATTTGCGGAGTTCGATGACACTCGACTCAAGAGCGTGGAGGCCGCAAATGACGCGATTCATGCAACGGCAGATGCACTTGAAATCGCCGAAGTCCTGCGAGAGGACCCTGCTAACGAAAAGAACGCCGATCTGCACGACTTAGCCGACTTGCTTGCAGAAGCGAAACAGAATTTGAGGGATGCCATTATTACCCTGGGCGGAAAAGTGGAAGTAGACGCTTCTCAGTAACCTAGAATTCGACCCAATTGATGAACGCCGACCGCGGCGAGATAGGCCAACGTTGTCATGTATCCGAACATAAACAGGGGCCACTTCCAACTGTTCGTTTCCCGCTTTGCCGTGGCTAGTGTGGCCATGCATTGAGCGCACAAAGCGAAAAACACCATGAGTCCCACCGCAGTCCACTCGGTTAGCAGGGGCTTTCCATCCGGCCACTTTGCCCCTTGAATCGCTTTTCGCATCGCTCCAGATTCTGGCTCTTGATCGCCGATCGTAAACAAAATTCCCATGGAAGGGACAACCACTTCGCGGGCTGGAAAGGCGGCCAGGATGGAGGTAGTAATTCGCCAGTCAAATCCTGCCGGTAGAAACACAGGCTCAATGGCCCTACCCGCCTGCCCGAGATAACTATTGCGTAGTTCTTGCTCCCGGATGTAGGCATCCTCTCTTCCAGAGCGGGGAGCGGCGAAATACTCCAGCCGGTAGCGAGCTTTGGCCTCATCGGACCGCGGAAAGTAGCTCGCCGCCCAGATGAGAATGGACATGAAGAAGATCATTGTCCCGGCCGTTTGTAGGAATACCCGACCCCTTTGGACTACGGCAATCCATACGTCTTTGAGTCGGGGAAGTTGGTAGGGAGGCAGTTCAAGCAAAAATGGAATCCGCTTGCTCTTTATCACGCCACGATTGAGGATGTAAACAACCGGTATTGCTACAACAAGACCCAGCAGGTGCATCGCGAAGAGCGTAAACCCCGCCCACGCGGCACCGAACTTGGGTTCGATGATCGCACCAATTAAGAGAACATAAACCGGGAGCCTTGCTGAACAGCTCATCAACGGAGCCACCA
The DNA here is from genome assembly GCA_040081075.1 of Fimbriimonadaceae bacterium. Classification (GTDB taxonomy): domain Bacteria; phylum Armatimonadota; class Fimbriimonadia; order Fimbriimonadales; family Fimbriimonadaceae; genus JANJUB01. The sequence goes on from JBEBHJ010000004.1 coordinate 41,239, forward strand.
AGATTGTTGCCAGGCGACTCTTGGGGTCGGGCATCACCCGAGCCGCCATGATCCCTGGGATAGCACAGGCGAAGCTCGACAGCAGCGGGATAAACGCCCGTCCATTCAGTCCACACCAGCCCAATAGCCGATCCATTAAGAATGCCGCGCGCGCCAAGTAGCCGGAACCTTCCAAGATACTGATGAATACAAATAGAATGAGAATCTGGGGCAAGAACACAATGGCGGCACTCATGCCTCCAAGAATGCCGTCCACCACCAACGACTGAAGCCAGGGAATCGACTCGAGGCGACTGCTGGCCGCGGTTCCGAGCCAGCCAAACACGCTTTCGACTCCATCCATCACCGGCGAAGCAAACGTGTAAATAGACTGAAAAACAAGGTACATGACGCCGACAAACACAACCAACCCGGCAATTCGATGGGTTAAGATGCGATCCATCTTTTCTGATACCGTTCGCTTGGGAATGCCTACGTGGGTGATCACTTGTGCCGTCAGCTTAGCCGCCCAATCATAACGGTTGGAAACGACGCTGGTGGCAGCAATGCCTTGCACACCTATCGCGTTCCGAGCGGAATCAAACGACTCCAAAACTTCGGGTACGTGTTCGAGTTTTTTGCGGAAAATCGGCTCGGGCTCAAGCAACCCAATGCGAAGTTCGGCGCGGGGAATATCCATGCCGATTCTTGCCAAACGTTCTTTTACCGCTGTGACATTCTCTTCCAAAAATGGTGGAAGTCCGAAGTCAACATGGGGAACCCGGGGCGAACCCAAATTTTCCAAGATGGCCTCTCGTAACGCGGTGATCCCACGACCCTGATTCCCGATTACGACCACGATTTGTGCGTCAAGTTCCTGCGCCAAACGGGGAACATCAACCGTGTCTCCATTGGGTTTCAGCAGGTCCGTCATCGTAAGTGCAACCAAAAGCGGAATGCCAGCATCCACCAGTTGAGAGTAGAGAAAGAGGTTTCGCTCAAGATTAGCAGCGTTGAGGACACACACGAGCAAGTCGGGCTTGGGATGCTCAGCCGAGCCTAAGATTGCAGCCGTTGCAACTTCCTCATCGGCCGATTTAGGATGCATCGAGTACAGCCCAGGAATATCCAGAAACTCAACTTCGATGTCGCCAAGCTTTGCGTTTGCGCTAATCCGCTCAACAGTGACCCCGGGATAGTTTCCCACTTTCTGATTCGCACCCGTGAGCGAGTTAAACAGGCACGTCTTACCGGCGTTTGGGTTTCCGACAACGGCAATAAGGGGGATCTTGGGCATTGGGCGAGTTAAATTAGCTCGACCTCTATCCCCGCGGCTTCACACTTTCTCAGGCAAAGGGAATAACCGCGCAAACGAATTTCGATCGTATCACCAAACGGTGCAACCTTAGCGACCGAAAACTCCGTTCCAACTGTGAGGCCCATTTCTTGAAGTCTCAACGTAGCTGGATTGGGCTCAATCGTTGAGACCCTTGCTCGCATATTGCGTTGGAGTTGATCAAAACTCATCATCTGAACGTTACCACGTTTCTTAACCTGCTGTTAAGCCTAGACGGCTCGCTAGTGGGGAAAGTTTACTCTTTATCTTGATTTGTTCGTCAGGATTCATTGGAACTTTGCCGTATCCCTTCTTGTTAGGTTCCATATTCTGCCAGCACAGCGAGTTTGAGAAGAGAAGCAATACACTTATGCCCTTGAAAAAAGACATGTATGATCCCAACGCGGTCGAGGAGACTCCCCGCTCAAGCCTCGTTACCCGAAAGGATCTCATAAAAGGCGCGGTGATACTCTTTGTCCTAACCATAATGGGATGCCCTATTTACGGCAAGATGCTTGAAGATCGAAACAAACAGCTTTGTAAGCGTAACTTGGGCGAGATATCGCAGGCTCTGCTGCTCTACTCAAGTGAGAACTCCGACCGCCTTCCTCCGGTCTATGAGGCGAACGCAGATGGCTCGGCTCGCTTAAGTGATGGGCGCGCTTACACTTGGATTTCAAATGTTTCACCTTATGTTTCAAACCCGACGGTGTTTGAGTGCCCAGCTTGCAAGGAAGATGAATTCTCGCTCAATGAAGGCGCGAAAGGTGATGCCATCAAGTGCGGTTACGGAATGTTCGGGGCGCTCAATGCGCGACCACTTTCTGACATTGCAAACCAACAGTCTGAAGTCATGATCTCGGAAACATCGAACGGGGGATCGCAAGACTCATATAATCCGACCCCAATTGTTGGATTCGATGGATTCATGATCGGCTTTGAAAAGACGAACTTTCTCCCCGATGATGCTCCTGCCAGCCGTCGCGATAGCGCCCTTGTGTCTCGCCTTGCGTTCCGAGGAACCAAGACAGGCATTTTCGGCGAAAAGGGCTCGGACGGGAAGATGATTGAAAAACTGGGGCGCCATAACGGCGGCAATCACTTCGTCTTTGCCGATGGTCATATTGAAACGAGGGGATCCAGGATGATGCAGATTGAAAGAATCTTTGGCAAAGAAATAACCGGTCACTGGTCAATTCCCTAGCCTATTCAAATGGCAGATCAACTGGCGGTTTGACTGGTCCCTTTTTGGGGGCATCCGCGTTCATGACACTCTCCCAACTTACTCGGTGTTTGGCCTTTCCGTTCATGTGAAGGACGGCTGCTAGCCAGATAATGAACCCAATCCCCAACGGAATCAAGGAAACGATGTCCACCGAGCCGCGTTGTGTAGCAATTGCGGTGATGGATTGTAAGGCGCCTCGCCCAAGGACAAGGCAAACGAGCCAAGCCAGCATTAAAACTACCCCGGGAATGATCGATCCTGTAACAATTTGACCCAGCCCAGGAACCAAGGCCGACAACAAGGTAGCGATCCGCGCATTAGCCGTTGTCTCTCCCATTTCCGCGACAATGGCGGCGCTTTTGGCTTGAGATCTAAACACCAAATCGGCAAGTTTGGCGTCCGCCGATTTGTTGCGTTGATCAAGGACTACAGCGATCCGATACAGGTGCGCGGCTTCCAGGTTCTTTCGATCAAAAGCGGCGAAATCAGCCTGGCACTCCACAACGAGGGAAGAGCCTGGGGCGATGGCCCTTGCTTCATCCAAATATTTCGAGGCAAACTCCTTGTTGCCGCGCTTCAACTCAAGCTGGAATCGTTGGCACAACCCCTCGGCTTTGCTGAGGGCTTCTTCACTGGGTTGTGGCAGCGCTTTTGCCTCAAGCCTAGCCTTTGCCATGAGTCCCAAGGGTGCGCTTTGCTCTGAAGTCGAGGGCGCTGGTTCCGACGTCAAGGCTGGAGCTGGTGCCGGGGTCTCAGCCTCGCCTGGGGTCGAAATGACCGCCGTTGCTTCAGCCGTTGGCCCACTGATTTGCGCGCGCAGGGCCGCCGCCTCCTGCTCCAAGGCTTGCAAGCGAGCAAGGGCTTCTTCGGCGCTTACACTGTTTCCTGGCTGGTTTGCATCGTTTTCCAAAGCGTCTCCAAGTCAAAGAATTGACGTTGCTCATCCCGCATAATGTGCAGAACTACATCACCGTAGTCCTGCAAAATCCAGCCCGTGTTATTGCCTTCGGTTCGCAAGGGCCGTTCTTTGAGCCTGCGCATATGATCCCCTACCTTATCTGCGATCGCGGAAAGCTGTCGGTCATTAGTGGCGCTGCAAACTATGAAGTAATCGGCGATCGATGTTTTTTCACGCACATCAAGGGTTTCAATCTCTTCTCCCTTCATGTCGTCTATGACTTTTGTGATGATTTGTACTTTTTCTGAGCTGGTCATAAGTCTCCGTAGAGTTTGTGTTTCTTTATCGTAGCGTATACAGCGGGATCAAGGAACAGGACGGCGGATTTTCGCGCGCCGATTCGGTGGCGAATGTCGGTTGACGAGATTTCCGATGCGGGAATCTGAATGACGTCCACATGGCTGGCGTCCAATCCCGGTAAGTCCCCTTTGTTCATTGGCGGTCGAAGGGCCACTCCCATGCGGCACATTTTTGCTAGTTTTTCGGGGTTCTTCCATTTAGGCAAGCTCTTGAACGAGTCCGCCCCCATGATAAGCCAGTAATTTGCGGGGCGAACATGTTGGAGTTCCAACAGGGTGTCATAAGTGTAACTCTGGCCCCTGCGACTCAATTCTATATCGCTAATGCTCATCTTAGGCTGGTCATGGATTGCGGCTTGTATCAGCTCAATTCGTATGGGGCCTGGCGTTGCTTTGCCGATTTTCAATGGGTTCTTCGCGGCCGGGATCCAAATCAGTTCGTCAAGCTGAAGCTCATGAAGCGCCGCCTTGGCGAGCGCAATATGCCCTAAGTGGGGAGGATCAAAGGTGCCCCCAAAAAGGCCGATTCTAGGAAGATCTGGATTAGTTGTCTGGTTCATATGCAAAGTCAAAGTTCCCAATCTCTACGGTATCGCCCTCTTGGGCGCCAAGCTCTTCAAGTCGCTGGATCACTCCAATCTTCTGTAAGCGGCGGTGGAGATAACGCAGTGCCTCATCGCTGGCAAGGTCTGTCATCGCGATCATGCGCTCAATCCGCTTACCTTGTACCGAAAATCCAGAATCCGTCCGAACAACGTCCCACTGACCAGCGTCTTTGGCTTCTTGTAAGGGGATGATGATAGGGAAGCGGGGTTGTTCCGAAGCCCGAGTGACTTCAGTTGCCATGGCATGAAGAAGTGGCTCGATGCCGGCACCACTTACACCAGAAATAGGGAAAATCGGGACTTGTTCAGGGATCACCGTTCTCAGTCGCTCTATTTCAAGTTCAACAGCATCCCCATCAACTGTATCAATCTTGTTCAGAACCACAATGCGAGGCCGTCCGGTCAGTTCTTCAGAGTACTTTGCAAGTTCAGCTTGGATCAACTGATAGTTTGCCACGGGGTCGGATTGGTCGAGGGGCAAGATCTCCACGAGGTGAACAAGCAAGAGTGTCCGCTCCACGTGCTTCAGAAACTGAATTCCTAACCCCTTGCCCTCAGAAGCTCCTTCAATGAGACCGGGCATATCGGCTACCGTAAACGAGTTGTCGCCCACCGATACGACGCCTAAATTGGGCACGATCGTCGTAAACGGGTAGTTCGCAATTTTCGGCTTAGCCGCGCTTATCCGGCTGATTAGCGTGCTCTTGCCTGCGTTCGGAAGGCCAATTAATCCCACATCGGCGAGCAGTTTAAGCTCCAACCGAGCGACTAAGGTGTCGCCGGGCGCGCCCTTCTGAGCCAGAGTTGGGGCTTGTCTTACGCTATTCGTGTAGTGAAGATTGCCGAAACCACCGCGCCCGCCCTTGCACAGCACGGTTTTCATGCCGTCAACGGCTAGGTCAACGAGCGGAGTGTTGCTCTCATGATCGTAAACAACCGTTCCCACCGGCACTCGAATCTCAATCGGTTTTGCGTTGTGGCCATCTTTGTTGCCGTGGGCGTCAATCCCATTTGGGGCGGTGAACTCTGATTTGAGCTGGAAATCATAAAGGGTGCGGCGACTGCGATCGGCGATGAGAATGATATCGCCGCCTCTACCGCCGTCGGCTCCATCAGGCCCACCTCGGGGGACGTGCTTCTCCCGATGGAAGCTAGCGGCACCGGCCCCGCCGCGACCTGAATTGAAGGTCACGATCGCTTCATCTAGGAACATGCCCTAATTGTGACGTGTTTGAGGGTCCGGGCGCGGGTCTGGACCTAATAGTGCATCGGCTTGAACCGCCAATTGCGGGCTAAGGAAGCCTGATCGGTGCGATGTGGGCCCGATTCAGCGATTCCGGGTGGGAGCACATTTCTACCCTTTGGCACCTTGAACAGCTCAATCACTTGGATGTAGGTGCCTCGATCACTGTAAAGGATGGGCTCTTCGCCCTGAACGGCGATTCTTCCGGCTTTGTAGAGCGGAGTGTCTTTCTTGGCAAACTCCTGGCGAACTTTGTCCAGGGCAGCTTTGATCACTTCTTCCTTCGTTCGCGAGCCAAGAAAATTGAATCTAGTCTTGCCTTCAAGCGCATTGAGCATAAGTGAGGGCTGAATGGCTTGCTTGAAGTTATCTGGGGAAATCAACGAGCCGATGCTGGAGGAGAAGATTTCGCTGCGCAACACATCAAAGAACCTCAAATAAAACGCTGCCTCGCCGGACCCATCGATCAACTTGCCATCGAACGCAGAGTAACCGCAGGAAGCGAGGAGCCTTTGAAAGGATCGGAAGTTGTAATCGGTGCGCGCGGCATTGGATATCGCATTTTCCAAGTCACTCGTGTTCAACTTGGGCTTGGTTAACCTCTCCAACAAAACCGAGTTGCGGAATATCCGGCCCCAAACCGGCGTGTCGAAATTGGGCCACCAAGACACCGGCTTATTGTTCCAGTTCACCAACAAACCTGACTTCGGATTGATCACTTGGGGCAACTTGTCTTTGGGAATGTATCCTTTCCAGTCAAATTTAGGATCAGCTGGTGTAGGGAATCTAGGATCAACTTCCGATGAACGCAACGGGACGTTGCCCACATATCGATGTCCGATGTCTCCCTTGGTTGTAGCAAAGAAAAAATTGAAGTTCAAAGTTGCCTTGTCGGTTGAGGCCACGATGTCCTTGACCGATTTAGCTTGGTACAGGCCAAAAAATGCGTCAAAACTCTCGAGTTCACGTTTCCAAAAGCTTGACCGGCGGATGAAGATCGTTCCGGAACGGAGCGCAAGAACTACTGGACCCCACTCGGTGCGAGCTTGTTCAAGCTTGACTGTCTCGCCCCCCTTCACTTTTATCTCAAAGGGGACCGTTAGGATCGGCTTGACTTGGCCAGCGAGCTCGTACCCGTCTCCTTTCTTGGAAGTAAAGTAGATATCTTCGGTGTCTGCGACACCGGTTGTCAATCCCCAAGCCATGAAATCGGTATGTCCAACGATAATGCCCGGGACGCCCGGTATATCCATGCCGACAGCTTTAACGCCAGGCGCATCAAGCGACATTTCATGCACGATGCTAGGTTGGCGAAATCCCATTTGGGGACCGGAAAGAAGAAGGGGAACACCCTTTGACGATCGCTTTGGGGCCGCTACGATGCAATAACTTCCAGATTTATAGGGAGCGCTAACACTTGCCGCAACCCGAGTAGATTCTTCCCGCATTGCAACTCTTATTCCTGGCAAGAGCTCAATAAGCGAGGCTTTGGGAAGCATTGCAAGGTGAGAAGCGGTCACAGACGGAGTAGGGCTACTGAAATTGACTCGACTCTTAACGTCTTCGTCGGCAATCGTCGTGGTTGCGCGGGAATCGTTGAACCACGCGAGATCGTTGAGGACGTCGCTTTCATGACCTTTTAGGGCGGGCTGGGTTTGCAGATAGCCGTAAAGGGCCATGTTTCGAATTTCCCCGGCCCCGCCACGGCCAAAGGTCTGGAGCATTCTCACTGCAATGGCCGCCGAATCCTCCGGTTTCCATGGTCTCGGTTGAAATCCGCTCTCGGCGTATTCTTTCGGAAGCCTTCCTTCCCTTATGAAGCGATTGATTCCTGCGGCGTAGGCAGAAACCGCAGTTTGAATCCTTTCGGGAAGTTTTCTGACTTGGGCGGTCAGCTCGCTCTGGGTGTATGCCACGCGGAGCACATCTTTGTCGGAGGCTACGAAATCAGGACCGAAAACCTCGGCCATCGTTCCCGTCGCCAACCTGCGGCTGTTTTCCATCTGCCACAAGCGGTCTTCGGCCACGGCGTAGCCGGCCATTTCAAACGCTTGGGCCCAAGATGTTGCCCGGATATGGGGCACACCAAAGGAATCTCGGGTGATTCCAGCAGAAAAAACAAGGGGCAAAAGGGCAAGCATGCCCTATTTTAGCGGGTCAGGGCAGATATCGTCGTTTTCGACCGCCGAGAGCCTTGCGCTCGACCAAGCCGTAAACAATAAGGCCGATACCGACAATGACTCCAACCGGGATTAAGAAGCCGAGCAGGCTTCTAATCAAACCAACTGCAAATCCGGCAGTTAGAACGCCAACAATGATGATAAGACCGAGTTTTAAACTACCTGACATATTCTTCATTAGACTCCGCGCTTTTGAATGCGCTTAACCTTTCAACTGTCATTGTAGGCGATATGTTCGGGATCGCCAAGTAGATCGGGACCTTGTACCCTGCGAAGAATTTTGCTCATATTCGGTCTCAAGTGAGAACTTTCCGGGATACCGATGCGTCTGTCGGTTGACCGTATCGGAGGATGCCCTTTCAATTTTATGGAAAAGGCGGCTAAAATACGGGGGTTAATTGCGTGTGCGCGATGTAGTGTTGCGCTTGCGCTCATTTAGGGAAGAGGTGTTTAAGTCGGTGATTAATAAAACGGCGATAAGAATTGGTGCGGCGGCTACGGCTGTTTTGGCACTCTCGGTTGTGATTGCAACGAGACAGCCTGCAAACGCGGCTCCGGTGAAGGGTAATGCGGCAGCGGTCGGGAAATCTAAGGCAAGGGGCCTAGCCTCAAAGCCGGTGCAACCCGGAACGTTTCTTGAGAACAAAGGGCAATGGGGAAGCGAAGCAAGATTCTTGCTCGGTTCGCCTGGGCTCAATATGTGGGTTACAGACCGGGGAATTCGCTATGACTTTGCGAGATTCACCGAAAAGCCCCGCATGAGCGACGATCAAAAGTTTATCAAGTCGGCTGGAAAGGTATCTGGCCACGTTGTTGACTTGGAGTTTGTCGGTAGTTCGAAGAATGCGCGCGCTACAGGTGTATCGCCAACGCCAGGAACTTATAACTACGTTCGCGGTCAAGAAACCTTCAGGGGTGCTCAAGGATATGCGGAAACCCGCATCAACGGACTCTACGACGGCGTTGATCTGCGGTCCTACCTTGATAAAGGCAACCCCAGGTTCGACCTTATCGTTGCCCCAGGCGCGGACCCTAAGAACGTAAAGTTTCGCTACGCCGGTGCCAAAAACACCCGCATCGGAGATAGCAATACTGTTTACTTCTCAACTCGATTTGGCGAGGTTAAGGTCGCCGATCTTTTTGCCTTCCAAAACTCCGGTACATCCCGAGCTCAAGTCGCCTGTAGCTTCAAGAAGAATGCTGATGGCACTTTTGGATTTGAAGTTGGCGCCTACGATGAATCAAAACCACTGGTCATTGACCCAATCGTTTACTCCACGGTATTTGGTGGCTTTGCTCCTATTCTGACTAACCTCGGAATCGATGGAGCTCGTGGCGTTGCCGTTGATGCGTTCAATAACGCTTATGTAACCGGCTTCACCAACAGCCCGAACTATCCAGCGACGAACGGCTCATACGACAATCAAGTTTCTGGATTTGATTGCTTCGTGACCAAGTTCAGAAATGATGCGACAAACCTTGTTTACAGCACCTTCATTGGTGGTACTGGAACGGATCAGGGTCTCAGTATCGCAGTCGACACTCAGTTGCGTGCCGTAGTTGGCGGCGCGACCGATAGCGCAGGCGGCGGCGGAACTTCGGTTCCGTTCCCAACAACGCCCGGCGCTCCTCAAGAAATTTACGGTGGCGGTACAACGGACGCCTTCCTTGTCCGACTTTCGGCCAACGGTGCGAATCTGGAGTTTGGAACTTTCCTGGGTGGAAGCTCTCCACTTTTCCCAGTTCCTCCTCCCGGAGACATCGCTTTTGGCGTTGGAATTGATGGCGGCAACAACATGTATGTCGTTGGTCAAGCGGTTATGCCTGACTTCCCAACAACTGCATCGGTTATCCAACCAGGATTCGGCGGTTCTACTTCCGATGGCTTTGCTGCTCGAATCAGTGAAACTGGCTTCATGGATTACTGTACGTTCCTTGGCGGAACGGGCGGTGATGTGGCTACAGCGGTTGTTGTTGACAACGTGGGTTACGCTCACGTGGCTGGAAACACGGCCTCGCCCAACTTCTCCACGACTGCTGGTTCGTTTGACACGTCGGTGCAGCAGCAAGACGGATTCATCTGCAAGATTAATCCTTCTGGAACTGCGTTCGACTTTAGCACCGTGCTTGGTGGTAGCTCGAACGAAGCAATCTCCGGCATCGCCCTAGACTTGCAAGGCAACTCGTATGTCTGTGGTGCTTCGACCTCAAACGACTTCCCCCGAACCGCTGGATGTTTCGACGATACCTACAATCCTGACTTCGAAAACTTTGTAACCAAGGTTGCGATTGATGGAACTTCGCTTGTTTACTCTACGTTCATGAACGGAGCCAATACCCAACGTGGTATCGGCGTCGACGATCTTGGCGTTGCATACATCGTTGGTAACTTCGGTGGCGCGCTCGCAACAAGTGCAAACGGTGATGACCGAACTTATAACGGTCCTCCCCTGTTTATTCTTGGTGACGCTTACATTCAAGCTCTAGATGAAGCCGGTTCAAACTTGCTTTACGGTAGCTTCTACGGTGGTCGAAATGAGGACGGCGGCTTTGCTATCGCGGTTGACCGCTCACGAAATGCCTACATTGTGGGTTCCACAAACTCTGATCCTGACGCTCAAGGCGTAGGCGGCTTCCCAACCACCCCCGGCTCGTTCAAGGAAACGGTTTCCGTAGACGGCCTACCTCCGTTTGACGACGGTTTCTTGATGAAGCTCAAGGTTCGAAGTACGCCTCTGCTGCAAAGCATCGTTATCGCTCCGGGTTCCATCGCTGGTACCGAGAACGCAACTGCAACGTTGACCCTAACGGCACCAGCATCGCCTGGTGGCGCGGTTATTCGACTCGCTTCGAACAACGAAGCTGTAGCGCGACCTGTTGACGCTGGTGGAAATCTTCTTGATCTGATCGTCATTCCTGAAGGTGCTAACACAGCGACGTTCTCCATTTCGAGTAGTGACGTTGTCTCCAACTTCGTAGTCCAAATCTCAGCCGAGCTGGAAGGCGACACCAAAAAGGCAAACATTACCGTTGCGCCATGGTTAACGAACTTGGTTCTCAGCCCGAACACAATCGTGGGTGGAAATCGAGCCACGGGCCGTGTGAACTTGTTCCGACCAGCTTCGGCCGGTCTGACGGTTTCGATCAGCACGAGCGATGCCACTAAGGCCTACGCAGTAGATGCGGGTGGAACTCGCATAAACTCCTTCGTGGTTCCAACGGGTAACACAACTGCCGTATTCGACATTCTCTCGCGAGGTGTTGATACAGCGGCTAATGTAACGCTGCTGGCGAAAATCTCCTCTCCGAACCTTCAAGTTACGCGATCGCAGATTCTTAGAGTGCTGCCGGCATCGCTACGGTCACTCACCTTTGCTCCAAACCGCGTAAACGGTGGCGAGCAATCGGTCGGAACCGTAACCCTTGACGGTGAGGCGGGTCCGACACCAGTCCGAGTCGACCTTCGACTTGGCACCACCGGTAGTCCGGCAGTTGGAGTAACACTCCCAAGCCCCCCTTATGTCTTGATTCGCAAGAATGCAAACAACGTCGATGCTGGTAAGACTGCGACGTTCAATGTGACGGCGGGTGTAGCTGCGGCTAACTCCTTCAGGAACGTCATTGCCGAGCGACTCAACACGAGCCCTGTTCAGCAAAAGACAGCAACCCTTTTCATTGATGCCAATGATATGGTTAGCGTTGATCTGGACAAGACAAACGTGGTAGGTGGAACAACCATCACGGGTCACGTGACTCTGCAGGTTCCGGCTGGTTCAACTGGATTTGCTTTGTCGGTAACGACGAGTGACCCTGTTTACGCTCCATTTAGCGGAAACCGAACGACCCTAAATCTTGTGGTTCCAGCTGGTGCGATCCGAAGTGCAGACTTCACGATCCCAACCAAGCTCACCCGAGTCGCCCGAACGGTGACGATTACGGCAAGCAAGCCTGGGTACGCGGGCAAGACGGCAACGATTAACATTCGTCCGATTGATTTCGCGCTCAGCTTCGTGCCCAACCAAGTCGTCGGCGGATCGCAGAACACGGTTGGAACGATCGCCCTAACTGATGTGGCCGGAACGAACGGTATCCGCGTCGGATTGGTTAGCAGCGATACAACTGCTATGACAGTCCCAAGCAACATCACTGTTGCAGAAGGATCCTCATCCGCCACCTTCACGGGTGTCACCAAGAGCGTGACATCACCCAAGACGGTGACGGTAACAGGAACAATCGCAACGCTGCCTGTTCCAGTGGTTCGAACGGCCACAGTCAGAGTGAATCCGCTGGGTATCTTGCTCACGATTGATCCGATCAGTGTGGTGGGTGGCAACAACTCCACCGGTCGCGTTACTCTAAGCGCTCCCGCGGGAAGTTCATCCTTGCTGATCGGACTGAATAGCAACAATACAGCCGCCCGAGTACCGGCAACGGTTCGGATTCCGGCAGGCAATACTGAGGCCACGTTTACGATCACGACGACGAATGTTTCGGTTCGACAGACACCGATCATTAAGGCGACAACGCCAGCAGGTATCTCATCGCAAAAGACGATGATTGTCAATCCGGTTGGTTTCACGCTCACGTTTGATCCAAATCCGGTTACCGGCGGAAACGGAACAACTGGTAGAGTTACCCTCGGAGCCACGTTGGGCACGAACGAAGTGATCACGCTGATCTCGGGTACTCCGGCTGGATTGGTTACGACCCCGGCCAACATCACGATTCAGGCTGGTCAAACGACGAAGACCTTCCCGGCTTCAACAAGCGTTCCAGCGGCGGATACGTCGGTGGTCATGACCGCTCGAATGGATTCCGGCGCTACGACGACAACCACTCTCCGAGTGCTTGCTCCTAGGATCACCGAAATCTTCCTGAACTCGTTCACCGTCATCGGCGGCGATTCAACAACTGGTTACATACGAATCGGTGCAGTCGCACCAGCGGGTGGAATCTCGGTTGGGTTCGCATCGTCGAATACAGCGGCAGCTCAGGTCCCGGCTACGGTTAACGTACCGGCGGGTGGAACGATTGGAACGTTTACAATGACAACGAGCCCAGTCGCAGCCGACACCAATGTGACGCTGACGGCAAGCTTGAATGGAACGACAACCTCAGTTGTAGCGACCGTTCTAGCTCCAACGCTGACAAGCCTGGAAATCATCCCGGCAGTCACAACGGGTGGAACTTCCGTTCTAGGAAAAGTGAGTGTCGACAAGAACGCTCCTGCAGGTGGATTGCTAATCCATCTCGCTAAGGATAACGGCTCGACCGGTGCGCCCTACGTAGGCTTACCTTCATCGGTAACGATTCCGGCAGGTGCCCGAAGCGTGACGTTTACGATTACGACTAATCCAGTCTCTCGGGTGGTAAGTGCTCTGATCTTCGCGAGATTCTCGCCAAGGGGTCAGGAAGCCGCCGCGAACTTGACCTTGAATCCGAGATAAGGTTCAAGATAGAGCCCGGCAGACGAAAGTCTGCCGGGCTTTTTTTGTACAAAGCTTGTGGAAAACTTGCTGACTTGGGTAGAGTTTAGGCGGTTATGAAATCCATTGGTTGGATGTTTTTAGGTGTCGTGCTGGGGGTGACAGGGGTGGTCATTTATCAGAAGCTGTCGAGTGGGGACAACGCCACTGATATTGATGCCCTTGATGAAAAGGTCTCGCTGCATCTGAGTGAGCTTGAGAGTCGAGCGGCCGAACTGGCCAGCTAGCGCGCCTCGATGCCGTGAGGGCATCGAAGGGAGCTGGAGATCCTGCGTCTTTGAGGTAACAGTGATCAACCGGTCCAGAATAAATCTTCAACGCGGCCTAAGCGGGGAAGGACAAGATCATTTCCCAGTGAGCAAGCTTGAGAGTCGAGAGGCCGAACTCGCCAGCTAGTGCACCGCGTCTCGATGCCGTAAGGGAATCGAAGGGAGCTGGAGATCCTGCGTCTTTGAGGTAACCGTGATCAAGCGGTCCAGAATAATCTTCACGGCGCCCGCAGTGGGGAAGGCCAAGATCATTCCCATCGGACCAAAGAGGCTGCCGCCGGCAAAAACAACAAAGAAGCTCACCAAAGGATGTAGCCCAACCGACTTTCCAACAACCGGAGTATAAACAACCTGATCAAAAATCAGGAATATGATGAAGTATATGAGGCCTGCAATGGCGCCGTAGGTCCATGGTGAGGGCGCCGAAAAGAGCAATCCAGAGTTCTGACCAGAAATCCCGGTGATCAGCACAATAATGCCAACATTTATGGCCGAGCCCAAGTAGGGGATCAGATAGATAAGCGGGAACACAAACGCCAGCACGAGGCCGTAGGGCACGCCCAGAATCGTAAGTACAACGGCCGCGATGACCGAGTAAATGAGCAAGGCGATAGAGACTCCCCGAATGTAACGAGTGAAGACGTCCGCGATATCTGCCAGCAGGTCTAGCGTTTCATTGCGAATGGAAGGGGGAATGAGGCTCGCCGCGCGACCCTTCATGCTCTCGGTATCCAATAGCATGAGCAACGCAAAAATCGGCGTAAACATCAGAAGCAGAGCCTTTGAACCAAATGCGCTGACAATACCTAGGATTCCGCCGAAAAACGTCTGAATGGCCTTTGTGAACTCCTTGCGGTGAGGTTCCACGTACTCGCTCATGGCGGCGCGTCGACTAGTTGGGAGCCCTAGCTGCTTTAGTCTTGCCGTGTTGGATTCAAAGAAGGAGTCAATCCCCCCCGTTGTTCGATTCGATTCCATTTGGATACGAGGGTTCCAGCGGATGAAGTAATTGTCGTATGCAGTCTGAGCGCTAAGTTGGGCTGAGATTCCCTCGATGCGATCTTTGAACGTCAAGATTTGACGGCTTACCTGAGGGGTTAATAGGACCACGACAAGCGTCAGACCAAGCATGGTTAAACCCCAAATACTTAAGACCGACCGCTTTCGGACTTTCGATCGCTCTTCGTCAGACAGAACCGATTGTCCGGCTCTCTTCTTGATGCTTCGTTGGATCACCGGCTCTAGCACGGCCGCAACAAGCAGCGCCAGAATAAATGGCATCAAGATGGCTCGCACCAGATAAAGAAAGGCGAAGAAAGCACCCACGAGCAGAATCCATAAGGCCATTCGCCAAGACATCCTTGGATTCTACGCTATCGCGGTTCGAACTTGCGTGATCTTCAGTAGCCGTGCAAAGTGATCGCTCGGCTTGGAGGGACCCGGACACGTATGGTCACGTCCACACGCGCGAAGCAAGGGCACGCGCGGGGCGCTGCCTACAACACCGGGTTGTAGCGTCACATACAAAAAAGCCGCCCTAGTCATTGACTAGAGCGGCGAGTAAGTTAGTGTTAAGCTCCGATTTCTTCGATCGGCTCGCCCGAAGCGCGCTTAGCCTTTTGCTCAGCGATCCACTCTTCGGTCTTGCCCTTAATCTCTTTGATTTTTTCCTGTAACTCTTCTCGGGTCTCTGTTCCCGCCTTCGGGGCAAAGAGTAATCCGGCGGCGGCACCTACGATGGCGCCCAAGCCGAACCCGGCCAACATATAAAGCATTACATTCTTGTCGTCGTTGTCATTCATTTCTAGTCTCCTTGTCTCAATTAAACGTCGGTAAATCTCCGTTCGTTCTGTTGTTACATTTTTTCAACTTGCGTAAATTCTAGTTCCACTGGAGTATCGCGTCCAAAGATGTTGATCAAAACCTTGAGCTTTTCGCGCTCGCTGTTGACTTCTTCAATCTTTCCAGCAAAATCAGAGAACGGTCCTTCGATAACGCGGATTGCGTCACCCTTCTGCCAGTTGATCTTTGGCGCTTCTTGGCTCGTTTCGAGGTTCGTCATGATTCGGCGAACTTCGTATTCTTCAAGAGGCACAGGCCGATTGCCAGATTGAACAAATCCCGTGACACCAGAGGTGCTTTTAACAAGTTTGTACGTGTCCTCGGTCATGGCCATTTGGACCAAAATGTAACCTGGAAACACTTTGCGATCTCGTTCAACTCGCTTTCCATTTCGCGTCGTCAACTCGCGCTCCGTCGGAATGAGAATGTCATAAATATCTCGCTCCCAAAAACCTTCCACCTGTGCACGCCGCGTCAAGACGTCTCGGACTTTGTTTTCGTGTCCGGCAATTGTGTGGACCGCATACCACGTTTTCGGCATCGGTTAGCGGCCTCCCTGAATAAGTCCCATCAGCGTCGTGATCACGAAGGACATCGCCAACATGATCACCACGCATATGCCGCAAACGGCAAGGACCACGCCAGTGAGTCGTGTTGTTTCTTTGGGCGTCGGCCACTGAACTTTCTTCAGTTCTCGGGTTACTTCGCCGAAGTAACCCTTAATGCCGCCGCGACCTGTTTTTGGAATCGGTGTTGTAGCCATGCGTATTTTTCCGCTCTAAAGAGGGGGGATGTATTCATGATACCCCTGATTTGAGCCAATCGTTACAGGATTGAGCACTTTTATTTACGCCCGTCGCACCCTATATGGCTTATTTGCCCAAGCTAGAAATGCTAGAACTCCGATCAAATCGATCAAAACATCAAATGGCGAGCCCGTTCGATCCGGCACCCCCCATTGTCGCACCTCATCAAACACGGAGTGCGCCATCACAAAGATCAGAGATGCAACGATAGGTTGTCTCAATCCGCCCAGGCGCGCCGTTCGAAACGCCATGACGGCAAAGAAACCGTAAAATCCGAGGTGTACAGACTTACGGAAAGTAATATTGACCAGTTCTGCCCAATTGATGGCCAAACCTTGGGAGAGCAGAAACTGAATGAATGGCGCCGCTCCACCCGCACTACCAGAGAGCAAAGCAATCATTGCGCCACAGAAGATGCAAGACAGAGCGCCGACAAGTGTTCCCCGGCTATCTCGGTCTGCCTTTAAAAAGACGATCAGGCCCGCAAGTGCGGCAACTGAGGCGAAAATGAACATGCCGAACAACCAAGCCCAACCTCGCGCGGCCGTAATACTAAGAGACGGAAAGGACTTGAGCCAGAGCGCCCCGAAGAGGCCCAGATACATTGCCGAAAGGCCAATTTGATAAGGCCGCAAACGCTCGATGCGTCCGAACCAAGTGCTGGCAAAAATTGTCATGATCACAACCGGCCAGAGAGGCATGCCCATGGTTTGGTAGGGAAGTGCCAACGCCCCCAAAAGAACGAAGAAGAGAGTGAAGATGAGCGCAGACTTCATCTCAAAGCAACGTCCAGATCGGCCATGGTCGAAGTCGCCGTCCAATCTAAAGTTATTGGGGTAATCGAAACAAACCCCTCGCTCACGGCTTGCACATCAGTCCCGGGCTGGTCTGGGTTCATCACAACCACACCGCCTTGCCAATAGTAATTCCTGCCCCATGGATCTTGGCGAGCTTCTACCCGGTCTTCGTACACACGTTTACCCATCCCCGACACGCGATGCCCTCGTATCTCCGGATAGTCAATATTGGGAACATTGACGTTTAGAAACGTCATCGGGCTCAAAGGGGCATTGATTAGTTTTAAAAAATTATCGCGGAGCCACATTTCGCCGGTGGCCCAATGAAACGGTGACCCCGAAACAAAGCTCGCCATTGAAAGGGAAACGGATCGAATACCGTTGATGGTGCCTTCCATAGCCCCAGCCACCGTTCCAGAGTAGGTTACATCAAACCCTAAGTTTGGTCCGGCGTTAAAGCCGCTCAAAACTAGATCGCAACCTTCGGGATACAAAATCGTCAGGCCGATGATCACACAATCGACCGGAACGCCATTCGTTTCAAGGGCTTGGACATTGGGCCAGTCTACGGGCGTAGCTCGCAACGGTTCGTGCAGCGTCATTGAGTGTCCGCAGGCACTGCGCTCGCGATCAGGCGCAACCACCTTAACTTCGCCAAATTCCTGCGCAACTCTCACCAAGGAAGCCAAACCCGGCGCCCGAATACCGTCGTCATTGGTGATGAGAATCCGCATCACTCTATTGTGATTCATCCTTGCCGATGGTGTTCCCGACAAACAGCAAAGCACCGCGTGAGAGCGGTGCTTTGAAGATGAAATTACCAGGCTTACTCTGCCGGAGCTGAGTCTTTCTTAGTTGCCTTCTTTGGCTTTGGCTCGGCACTGGCTACCGGTTTGTCTTCTTTTGGAGCAGCCGGCTTTTTGGCTACAGGCTTTTTCACCACTTTTTCTGCGGCCGGTGCAGCTTCGGCTTTCGGAGCCTTAACCTTAGCCCCGCCCGCTTTCGCAGCCTTTGCCTCTTTAATCAGTTCCTTTACCCGCTCTTCTTTGCGGTGTCGTCGCGTTCGTAGCTCTTTATTCCTAACTCGCATCAAAAATCCCCACCGGTTGGTGCTTAAACATCATGATACCCTCAACTGGCCCAGATTCGCGACCGGTATCGGGTCCAATCCCCCAGGTAGAGAACTTCCTCTTCCAATGCAACCCCAAATCGCTCCAAAACCGCACCCTTTCCAAGGTCGGCAAGGTTTCGAATCTCGGTGGCGGAGGCTCCACCAATGTTTACAATAAAATTGGCGTGACGCCGTGCAAACGCGGCGCCGCCAACGCGCACGCCCTGTAGGCCAGACCTTTCGATGAGGTATCCGGCCGGAACAACTCCCGCTTTCTTGAGTCCATCGGGAAGATTGTCAAGGCGAGCCGCCAACTCGGAGTCGCCCACGTTCTTGAAGAAACTCCCGGCGCTTGCGGGTGGCGGTTGCTTTCCAATTCGTTGGCGCTGGTAGTCACGTGCCTCATCATAGATTTCTTTTTGGTTACGAGTTGGCAGCATCATCTTGACACGTAACAGCGCGCAGGCTGGGCCGCCACCGCGTCGCAAGATGGAATCTCGGTAAGAGAACTCCATCCAACTTGGGTCGACCCACTTTCTCTGGCCATCCACCACGATTTCAAGGTCGGTGAGAAATTCGCTGATGTTGCTACGGTAAGCGCCCGCATTACTCACAAGCGCTCCCCCCAAACTACCGGGAATTCCAACTGCGAACTCCAGTCCTCCCAAGCCGCGTTGAGCGCAACTAAGGAAAACGTTTTGAAAGGAGCAACCGGAGTCGGCAATAACGACCCCGCCGTCTTCAAACTCAATACGCGAGGTCTGGTTGATTACCACGAACCCCGAAACACCGTCGTCTGACGGCAAGATGTTGCTCCCACCGCCGAGGTACGTCGTCGAAAAGGGCTTGGTTTGGGCCCACATTGCCAAATCGGCAAGTTCATCCACGCTGGTAGCCTGGGCAAATATTTCGGCCTCTCCCCCCGCGCGCAGTGTAGAAAATGGCGCGAGGGAGACGAAGCGGGGATAGTCACGCTTGGGCATACGGCACCTTTGGCGTTGATATGCTCGGCTCCAAAACATAATCCGGAGCCAACGCTTCTAGTGAGCACTCACGAATTGCCCCGAGGGGGGCGCGGTGAGCGTTGGGCGCCTCACATGGGACATCGCCCGGCAAGATTTGGGTGGTATCGCCCTCACGAATGAAGTAGAACCCTTTACGACTTTGAATTGTCGATTGAGGAGGCACCAGGTCAAAGGAGCTCAGCGATCCAACTCGCCTGTTGAGGGCGAACCCCCAACTTTTTACGAGGGTCACCCCGACTCTTACTCCAATGAAACTGCCCGGTCCTCGGTCGGCCACGAAGACCTCAATATCCGCAAGATTCAAGTTTGACTTCGCTAATACTTCTTGACTCAACTCGATTAGTGCTTGCGAAGCGCGGTGCCCGGCCTCACGCTCTGCTGCAGCGCGAAGTTGGCCGGATTCAAACAGCGCCACCGAGCAGACGGGTCCAGATGCGCTAATCACCAGGACGCGTTCGCTCATTTTGTCGCCTCGATGCGCAAAATCTGAAGGAGATCCTTGATTGATTCAAGATGCTTGAGTTCGCTTTTGTCCGTTACTCTCCAATGTGCCAGCCAATAGTAGTCACCGAGCGAACCGACTGAATCTAACGTGGCCAGGAAGGGCTGTTGTGCCGCTTCGCCAGATCGAAAGAGATGCGCAACTTGCATTCCGCTCTTGCTCGGGGTGGGTAGCGATTCGGTTCGAGCCACGACCTTGCTGAACAAGTCCAAGCTCAAAGCTCCCTTTCTTGCAAATGCGCGGGAAGCATTTGGTGAATCTACGATGCTTTGCACAGTTACAACGATTCCGGGTTGGACTCCTGGTCGCGAGAACACCCAAGAAGATTCGCCCTCAGAACTCGACTTTACGGTCCAATCCTTGGGGAATCGAAGGATGAGTTCCTTGCCTCCCGCCGTTACCGTTTGCGTTCCTTCGCCAAGGACAATTTTCGCTGGTTTGGCGTTGCTAGTTGGCGACAAGATTGTGGTACTTCCACCTCGACGAGATTTCTCAGAGTTAAGCGGCTTCCGATTCGGATCGAACGGCGTCAGGCTACCTCCGGCTTCGGGCCGTAGACTTTGAAGAACAAGTCGCCATTGATAGTCAGCTCGATCAAAAACGTCACTGCGAGCCTTGAGGCGGTAGAGAAACTTCCAAAACGACGGACCATAAATCATGGCCGAGTCGGTTGTGTAGGCCACCTCATCGGTTAGATTTGTTGACCGCGTAATGAGCATCGGAACCGTCAAAATTTCTTCTTGCCATTGTTTAACAAGCGTTTGTTTGAGCTGTGTGACGATCGTGGATTGAGTGGTCTCCCAAACTTCTTTGGTGCCGCTGAATTCGGCCGGCCATATCTCAACCGTGGCGGTTTGATCCGAATCAGAGATTGGGAATTCGAATTTGGTGTTTAGTTTGTTGGTAGTGGCTTTCCAAGCTTTTGGATAACTGAAGAGCAGGGAAGTCTGCTTTTGATTAAAGACCACAGTTTCTGGCTCTTGAGGAACCGTTAGCAAAGCCAGAGCAACCAAAGGAGTGAACATCTTGTTAATTCTAGACGGTTGACGGTGTAACTTGGGTCCAAGGAACGCAAAACAAAGCCCCGCACAAAGGACGGGGCTCATTATTGCTCTCCGGGAATGTATATCGTTTAGAGATCGTAGCGCTTGCCGCCGCTTCCGCCTGAGTTCTTATCGTCGGCATCCGCAATTCGCTTAACGAATGAGACCAACTCCATGGGGTTAAACGGCTTCGTGAGGTACATATCGGCACCGTAGTGGTAACCCTCAAAAACGTCCTTGTCCTGAGCTTTCGCCGTAAGCATAATGACGGGGAGGCTTTCGGTTTCGGGTTCACGCCTCAGGCTCTTAAGAACCTCAAATCCATCCATGTAGGGCATCATTACGTCCAGCACAACCAGATTCGGCTTTTCAGATCGAATTTTTTCCAACCCTTCCTTGCCGTCAAAGGCGGTTACGACCTCATAACCCTGTCTCTCGAGATTGACCTGAATCAACCTCACAATATGTCTTTCATCATCACAAACAAGAATCTTCAAAGGCATTCCTTACTCCAAGCGGTCAGATTGTAGCTCATGCTACCAGATTTTGCACGGTCAACCGCCTTAGCCGCCCAATACATATCGATTAACATCTAAAATTGTAACACCCATTGAGGTTCCCGAGTATCGCACAAGGCAAACTTCGTCGGCAGACAAGCTGCCGATAGGGCCGATGTTAGCAACCCGTAACGCCCGTCCCAGCGAACTCCGTGTTGATTCCGACTCCTGCTTAATCCTACCCAGCGGGATCCTTGCATCAAACTCTTTCACCTCATGATTCCGGAGCATAGGGGCAAGCCCCCGCTCCAGCTCGCTGTTCAGTTGTTTGAGCGGGTCAACCTCCCCGGCTATTCCGGCCCAAACAAATCTGGGCTGCAGGTTTGTTGGCGAACCCCCAATCCCTTCTACGGAAAAACTCATCCGACGGTATCGCTGAATAATCGGCCCTACCGTGGCATCAACCTGAACTATCTGACTCGCCGACAGTTCTCCCAGTGATACGATTGTTAAGACAAGTTCCGTGGTCGGAGTCCATCGCACAAGGTCGCCGCCGGCCCGTTTGCGAAGTTCGATTTGCGCTCGCCCCAATCCATCCGCCAATTCAGACGGAAGCCTTAGAACGAGCGCACATCGGTTAAGGATATCCATTAGGGCGTTACTTTCCAATAGGCAAGATCAACGAATCCGTGGACAACTCTGGGTGCGGTCGACGGAACGTAGAATCGAACCCGACTCTTCACCGCCCCTCCCACTCCGATGAATCGTGCCGGATTCGTCGTTACGGTAACCGTTTGTTGCGTATCGGTAGCTGTCGCGGGCTGGCGCGAAAGCTCTTCCCACTGTCCAGAACTCCAGTTGAACAGGGCGAGTGCAACATCCATCCCCGTGAAATCACATCTAGTTTCCGATGTAAATGTAAGGGAAGTGGCCGTTGACGAAGGGCTTGTTCCCAGCAGTTCGAATTGTATAGGAGCGTCCGAGCGAGAACCCGTAAAGGTTGGGATTGCATCAAGCTTCCGGTCATCACTTGTGAGGCAGTTCCAAAATTCACTTGGGGCTTGCAACGTTCCATAAGGCATTCCAAAACTCGTTGGCGAGAAGCGATCTTCTGGTGGGTTCAATGTGGCAAGCCAAATCCCGCGACCATGAGTTACGGCCATGAGCGTTTGGGGATTCTTCCAGATTAATTCTTCGACTGGCGCATTGTTAGCGCCCTGGTTGTTCGTCGTCCAAGTCGTTCCTCCATCAGAAGAGGTAAAAATTCCAAAATCGCCACCCGCATACAGCCAGTTTGTCATCGTTGGATGGATGGCAAAGGCGCTCACTGGCATGGCGGGGAGTCCAGCTACGGGGCTCCACGTCGTTCCACCATTAGTTGTTCGCCAAACATTGTCGGCTTCGTATCCCATGAAGGTTACGTAAACAATGTTTGCGTTGGTTGGATGGATAACGATCTTGCCAACCCAGCGAGCCGGGAGGGGGCCGCTGGTGTCCTTTCGCGTCCATGTTGGGGTTGTGGCCGTCCCGTTAGTAGATTTCCAAACTTGTCCGTTGTTGTGTCCGACCCAGACGATGTCGCTGTTGCCTTGAGCAATGGCCATCGTGCTTATATTAAGCGGATTGTTCGGGCTAAAGTGAGCTTCTCCTTCACCCGGCCCTGGACGGGGTGAGGTTGCGGGCTTGGCAACAAACCAGTCGGGCGCGGTCGCCTTGGCGTTATTTGTTCGCCATAGCCTGATGCAACACGAATAGAGCCGATTAGGATTGTTCGGGTCCAAATAAAGGTAGTTCTCAAAGTTCACATTGGCCGAGTTATTGGCATCAGTGATGGGATTTGCCGTGTTATAAATGTAGCTTGTGTTCACGCCTGCGTTGGTGCTTCGAAAGTGGAGTGCCCAATAGACCGTGCCATAGAAGTAGTTCTGATCAAGTGGGTCGGTTGCGGAGAAACCGCCATCTCCACCAGCGCTGACAGTCCAGCCGTTAGCATTACCGGAATAGAGCTGAGTGAAATTATCCTGCGTGCCGCCCATCACTCGTCCCGAGATAGGGTTGATAGAGGCGCCATAGAACTGGGTTATGCCGAGGTTGCCGCTAATCTTAGTCGCAGCCGTGCCTAGATAGTCAACGGTCTTATAAAGACCTCCGTCACCACCATAGATGAGCGTGCGGTTTGTTGTGCCATTGAACCCCGGATCGGCCAAAATAATATGGTGATCCGAGTGGATAGCATTGAACACCTGAGTTCGACTCGCGCCTCCGTTCGTTGATCGATAGAGGTTAACGGCGCCGTACATCAAGTTGTTTGAGTTGGTTGGATCGACCCACAACGTGTTGTTGTAGGCTTGATATGTTCCAATTGTCGGCGCCGCTTGTTGGGAGAAGGTGACGCCACCATTGGTCGACTTCCAAACTGTGATCGTTTCCGTGTCGCTACTAACCGTCGCATAAATTGTTGTCGGGCTACTTACTGCATAGGCAAGCTCCGTTCGATGGCCGGTGATGCTCACCGAGTGGGTCCAGGTTTGTCCTCCATCGGTCGAATAGAAGACGCCGTTCTCGTGAACACCCATTACCGCGCGCGTTCCATCTACTGGGTGGAAATCTACGTCGTAACAATGCTCAGAGCTTGTTTGCACCCAGGAGTTGCCGCCGTCTGTCGAGCGATAGAGGCCGCTTGATGTGCCCGCCAGCATGACATTTGGGTCGGTAGGGCTAAAGGCAATCCGGCAAACCGCATACCAAGCAGAGCTCGATGTCGATGGAATTTGTGTCCATGTCGTCCCACCGTTCGTTGACTTCCAAATTCCAGCACCGCGGAGGTTGCTGGTATTTCCAAAACCATCGGGAGTTTCCCAGAAACCACCCTCGCCGGTCCCGGCGTAGAGTGTTGAGGTATCGCCTGGTTTGAAATAGATACACGATACCGAGAGGCTCGGCAAAAAGTCGTTCATTGGCGTCCATGTTGTCCCGCCATTTGTAGTCTGCCAAATGCCTCCACTTGCCGCACCGATGAACATGTGATTCGCATTGGTCGGATTAATCGTCAGCGCGCGGATTCGACCTCCTACGTTTGTTGGCCCGATGGAAACCCAACTCGCGGGACTCACACCGGCCGAATAGCTCTGCCGCGTCATCAGGGCCTTTCTTTGATTGAGCGCACGTGTAATGGGGTTGAAATCCTGGTTGCCGCCGGCTAGCTGCCGCTGCTGGGCGCGAAACATCATGGCTTGCGTGGGATGGCCTGGGCCTACTTCGACCTTCTTGGCTCTGTTAGGCGTAGGGAGAAAAACGAGGACGACCGCAAATGCGGCAATTCCTAAGCAACTGGAAATCGCAAACCCTTTCATATCTGGAACTCATTAATACTCTAGCAGACAAACGTGCGACCATATACTGCCAAATTTACCGGGCTTGACTCAAGAACAAAAACCCCGCACTTGACAGCATCGCGGGAACGTGCCATAATCCTGCTCGGATTCTTGTGTCAAACGAGATTCCAACTTCGCAAGGAGGCATAATCGAATCTAGCATGTCAGGCCAGTGATCTGAGTTGAAGCAAAATAGGTTAGGTTGATGCCCCATGAAGTGGGGCGTTTCTATGTTGGAACGTCAAAATAAAGAAAGGAAGTAAACGGAGAATTAATGCCGACAGTTAATCAGCTGGTGCGTAAGGGCCGAGTGGCTCCAAACGTAAAGTCAAAGTCGCCGGCGCTCAAATCGAATCCATTTCGACGCGGCGTCTGCACCATCGTGCGAACGGTCACACCGAAAAAGCCAAACTCGGCTTTGCGGAAGGTGGCTCGTGTGCGGTTGACCAATGGAATTGAGGTAACCGCCTACATTCCTGGCATCGGCCATAACTTGCAGGAGCACTCTGTTGTTCTGGTTCGAGGCGGTCGTGTTAAGGACTTGCCCGGCGTTCGCTATCACATTGTTCGCGGAACCCAACAAACCTCGGGTACCGGCAATCGAAAGCAAGGTCGATCTAAATACGGAGCTAAGCGCCCGAAGGACAGTAAATAACCATGCCACGTAAAGGTGCTGCTCCCAAGAGATTAATCCTTCCTGATCCAGTTCATGGTTCGGAAATGATTCAACGATTTATCAACCGCCTTATGCTTGATGGCAAAAAGGTTAAGGCCGAGCAAATTTTCTACGGTGCGCTTCAAGCCGCTGCTGAAAAAGCTGGTGCTCCGGAAATTGAAGTCTTTGAGAAAGCTTTACAAAATGTAATGCCAAACGTTGAGGTTCGCCCTCGACGTGTCGGTGGACAAACTTATCAGGTTCCCATGGAGGTGCGCCCTGAGCGCCGCCGTGCCCTCGCTTTGCGGTGGATGGTTACCTTTGCTCGTAAAAGATCGGGCAACAGCATGGCCGAAAAGCTTTCCTCGGAATTGTTTGATGCCTTTAATGGCACAGGTTCTGCTGTAAAGAAAAAGGAAGATACCCATCGAATGGCAGAAGCCAACAAGGCTTTTGCTCATTACAGATTTTAGGGTTTCGTTAACCACTTCACCGTTCTTCGACTTCTGTCGAACCCGCGCTAATGACTATACGTCCTAACCCATAACAAAACTATGCCTAGATCTTATCCACTTGAATTGGTCCGAAATATCGGAATTGCCGCGCACATTGATGCCGGTAAGACGACGACAACGGAACGCATCTTGTATTACACCGGTAAGTCGCATAAAATGGGCGAGGTTCATGATGGCACCGCCACGATGGACTGGATGGAGCAAGAGCAAGAACGTGGAATCACAATTACTTCCGCGGCTACGACCTGCTTCTGGTCAGGTTCGAAGAAAGATAAGCCCGAGCATAAGATCAATATCATTGATACGCCCGGTCACGTTGACTTTACCGTTGAGGTTGAGCGATCACTTCGTGTTCTCGATGGTTGCGTAGCCGTCTTTTGTGCGGTTGGCGGAGTTCAACCCCAGAGCGAAACCGTCTGGCGACAAGCCAACAAGTACGGGGTGCCTCGTGTTATCTACATCAACAAGATGGATCGTCTCGGCGCTGATTTCTTTGCCGTTATTGCCAAGGTTAAAGAGCGATTGGGTTCAAATGTTGCTCCGATTCAGATTCCGATCGGCGCTGAGTCGCAATACACCGGATATGTTGATCTCATTACGATGAAGGCAACAATTTATAAGTCAGATGACGGTAAGACGTCGGAAGAAACGGATATTCCCGAGAATATGAAGTCGCTTTCAATTGAGTGGCGTGAAAAGATGATTGAGGCCATTGCAGATTGCGATGATACGGTCATGGAGCGTTTCCTTGAAGGTGAAGATATTAGCGAAGACGATATTCGAGTTGCGATTCGAAAAGGCACGATTAGCGGCAAACTCATCCCCGCCATTTCGGGTTCTTCGTTTAAGAACAAGGGCGTCCAAGCAATGGTTGATGCCGTTGTTGACTATTTGCCATCCCCAGTTGACGTTGGTGGAGTTAAGGGTGTAAATCCTAGGACCGAAGAAGAGCTCGTGCGCTTGCCCGACGACAAGGAGCCTTTTAGTGCCTTGGCCTTTAAGATCATGTCCGACAAGTATGTCGGTCGCTTGACTTACCTCCGAATCTATTCTGGAGTGCTCAAGAAGGGCACCGCTATTACGGTCGCCTATCGTGATCCTCAAACGAACGAGTTCCGAACTCGATCGGAGCGCGTGGGTCGAATCTTGGAAATGCATGCGAATAGTCGAAATGACCTCGATGAAGCCTATGCGGGTGACATCGTGGGTGTGATCGGTGTTTCCGACGTGAACACGGGCCACACGATTTGCAACGAAGATAAGCCAATCGCCTTGGAAAGCATCAAGTTCCCCGAGCCGGTCATTCAAATCGCAGTTGAACCTAAATCGAAGGCTGATCAAGAAAAGCTTGGATCTTCGCTACACCGTCTGGCTCAAGAAGACCCAACTTTCCGAGTTTTCACTGATCCTGAGTCGGGGCAAACGATTATCTCTGGAATGGGTGAACTTCACCTTGAAATCATCGTTGACCGTTTGAATCGCGAGTTTGGTGTTCAGGCTAACCAGGGTAAGCCCCAAGTTGCCTACCGAGAAACGGTACGCATTGCGGCCAAGGCCGAGGGCCGATTTATTCGACAAACCGGTGGTTCTGGTCAGTATGGTCACTGCTGGCTGAGCATTGAACCATTGCCGGCTGGAACTGGATTCCAGTTTGAAAACAAGGTTGTCGGCGGATCTATTCCTAAGGAATACATTCCGGCTATCGAAAAGGGAGTTCGCGAAGCGCTAACTGCAGGCGTGCTTGCTGGATACCCGGTTGTGGACGTTAAGATTTGTGTTCTTGAAGGCAGCTATCACGAAGTTGACTCTAACGAAAACGCGTTTAAACAAGCGGGCGTGATCGCATTCAAGGAGTGCATGAGAAAGGCTAACCCGGTCATCAAGGAGCCCATCATGCACGTTGAGGTTACGACGCCGGAAGGTAATGTTGGCGACGTTGTCGGCGACATCAACGGTCGTCGTGGACGCATTGAAGGAATGGAGCCTGCCCTAGGCGGAGTAACCGTGGTTAACTCTCACGTTCCTCTGTCTGAAATGTTCGGCTACGTTACGACACTTCGCTCGCTGACACAAGGCCGCGCAACGCCGAACGTAACGCCTTCGCACTACGAAGAGGTGCCCAAGAGCATCTCGGAAGAGATTATCGCCAAGGGCAACAGTCGGTAACAAGCAAAAAAAGGGCTCTCCCGAAAGGGAGAGCCCTTTTTTTGTTTCTTGACTTTATCTTTGCGGAGGTGGAACCCCTCGGCCACCCGCTGTCACTGTTCTCAGGCCGCTCGCCGCTTTCTTTGCCTGCTCAACCTGTGACTTGAATCGATCCGGCAACTTGTCATAGGCAACAGCATTTCCGGGATGGGGATACGCGTCTCGCAAGCTACCTTGACCCTGATCTTGACGTCCGAGCCTTACCGCCATATTCAAATCAATGATAGCGGCCAACCCATAAGAGGTGAAATTCTCGGCAGCTTGAAACTCAGCCGGAAAGTTCGAGCGGTCCATGCCAAGGCGCATGCCAAGGTCGCCAGCGGAGAGGAACGAGCCTTTGCCACTCTGGTTAAAGGCAAGCACTCCTTCCGAAAACTTGCGATCCATCGTCAGGATTGAGTTCTGTGGAACGCCATTTGGCATTGCCTCGGTTGGTTCTTCCAACATAATCGCGGGAGTTTGTTGCGGTCTGCGATTGACCGGCTGACCCGGAACTGGAGACGAGGTCACCATGACCATTTCCCCGTCTCCAAACATCTGGAATCCTCCCGCCTTGTAAAGAAGAGCCTCGAGGAAAGATTTCGCCGTGTTGTCCATCTGGGTATACGCTACCGCCGCACTCATAGAATCGGCCTGACGTTGGTTTGGAGTAATGGCTCCATACAACCGAACGTGATTCAGCAAGTGTGGGCTCAACGTTTCAAGAAGGTCCGGGCTTACCATCCGAATTAAGACTTGATCCAAATTAGTGTCAATTGGTTCGGGCATCTTGAGGGAGTAGCGAGAAATGTCGTCGAGCCTGGAGTACCCTAACCGCAAGTTGCCAACCAATAGAGGCTCCAGCGCCGCCCGGTCAATGTTGGTCCGATCTGCATCGGCTTGAACCAGAGGAGTAACGGTGATCGTCTCACCGGCATTAACCGCCAGTCCCACGTGGGGCGCGATTTTGAACAACTCCGCTACTTTAAGTTTGCCCGATGCAAGCCGTCGGCCAAGTTTGACAAACACTGAATCAGGCAACACCGCGATGACATCTTTTTTCGTTAGGTCGCCCACCTGGTCCCAAACTTCAGCTGGGAAAGTCGCCAGTGGTTCGTTAGTCGCTGGCTTCGATAGGAGTTCCTTGATGTCCTTTTCAAGAGGAGCATTTGCCGGTGCCGCTGGGGTAGTAGCGACCGCGAATGAACCGGAAACTCCGCCACCGATGTCCAATTGAAATCCCATGGTCTGGATCGAGTCACTTGCCGAACCTATTGCTCGAACAATCTTCTTTGATTTCTCAGAGAGAACAACTTCACCGGATGCGAAGTCTGGCACTTTGGCGTCAGGGCGGGCAGGAGCATTGAGCGAAGTGGAACTCCGACCTAAGACATCACCGTTTGGAGCGACGGCAATGCAAGTCACTTGAACCATATCCCCGTATCGCTGAGCAACCATTAAGAGCTCCGCCACTCCGGTGATCGGTGGTTTGCCTTGAGGGTTTCTGGGATCATTGATCCGAATTCTGGCGCCAGTGTCTGCCGCGGGTTGCGAAGCCAAAAGGTTATAGGCTTTTACGAAATCGGGGATTTTGTTTGTTGAATACGGAAGTCCCCTCTGCATCCGATTCGGGAAATTCGAAAAAACGACCCTTTGACCGGGTTGGATTCCAGCAAGCGCCGAAACAGGGAGCTTGCGCATAGCCTCGATCAAGAATAGATCTGCGGGAGAGGCGCCGCCTGTTCCGAAAACCTCAATCTGCATATCGGCATTTCCGCCCTGGACTCCATTCGCAATACTCTCATGTCTCTTGTCGCTCTCGGCTTTTCGCTTTTGGATCGCGACATCGCTCCAGTCCTCGCTATCTTTCTTTCGCTCAATGACCTTTGCCATCGCATCCTTTAGCCAAACCGCCCGTTCAGCCGCTTCCTTTTCTTGGGCGACCCTGATTCGACCTGGCCCGCGGCTTAACCGAAGCGTATCTTCCAACGGCTCCCATGAGGCGTCCAGAGCGCTGGCGAGTTGATCCAAAAACGATCGGCTCGACATCGATTTAACGTGAACAATAATCGGTCGATTTCCGAGTGGTCCAGGATTGAGTTTTAGACCGGTCTGCTTCTCAACCTCAATAAGCACGGTTTTTAGCGGGGACGCCGAGAAATCGAGTTTTAGTGGTGTTTGGTAGGCAAGGCTGAGCGAAAGCAATGAAATTGCAGGCAACATAAGGGCTCCTTTCTTATTATGTTACGTGCGAGCATCACTAGTCGGTTCCAAAAAACTGTGATTCGCGGTAGCATCTACACGATGTTCCAGGCCGCTTGGTATTACTTCATTCTCAATCTCGCGCGGCTCGCCTTCTTTTTGGGAATAGGTGGAATCCGCTCAGTTGGAAAGGAAAACGTTCCAATAACAGGCCCCCTCATCGTCGCGCCGATTCATGTCAGCCATCTTGACCCTCCCGCGGTGGCGTGTGGCACCAATCGTAGGCTCCGGTTTATGGCCAAGGAAGAGCTCTTCAGGGGCCCTTTGGGGAAGCTCATCACCTCATTGGGTGCTTTTCCGGTCAAACGCGGAGAGGGCGACACGGAATCGATTCGGCTGGCGATGAGTCTGCTCGAGAAGGGGGAGGCGGTGTTGATCTTTCCCGAGGGCACGCGCGGCGATGGAACTTCATTACAACCCCTCAACAAGGGGGTAGCGTTACTGGCAAAGCGCACGGAAGCCCTCGTGATGCCGGTTGCCGTGGTGGGAACCCATGTTGCCTGGCCCCGAGGCCAAAAGCAGATTCGGAGGCAACGCCTGACCATCGCCTACGGCATCCCAAGAACTTACCGCGAACTTGCTACCGATGAGAACGGCAAAGAGAGCCGCGATCTCTTTACAACACGCCTTGCAGAGGAACTCATCGCCCTGTCTCGAGCGAACGGACTTAGCCTAGCGGTGAGCGCATGAGTCACGCGATCCGGGAGCTAATCGAGCGGCGCGAACTTGAGACCTTAAGTTCATTTGCAATGTCAAGCGCAAACAGCGCAGGAAGGATGACAGCAGAGGATCAGGACACCGTGCGAACCTGCTTCCAAAGAGATCGAGACCGCATCCTTCACTGCAAGAGCTTTCGAAGGTTGAAATACAAAACCCAGGTCTTCATTGCGCCTGGTGACCATTATCGAACCCGCCTCACCCATTCGCTCGAAGTTGCCCAAGTCGCGCGAACGATCGGTCGTGCTCTGCGGCTTAACGAAGATTTGATTGAGGCCATTGCGCTTGGCCACGATGTCGGTCACACCCCGTTTGGCCATATTGGCGAAGAAGCGCTTGATGCGGCGTTGAAAGCGCTTGATCAGACTCCTAACCATTTCCGCCACTACGAACAATCATTGCGAATTGTGGATCACTTGGAATGCCTTAACCTTAGCCAAGAAGTTCGCGCTGGAATTGATGGCCATAGCAAAGGCCGCAAGGATCTCACCGCGTTTGACGGGGAACCGACCTCAACTTTAGAAGCTGCCGTCGTGAGGATTGCTGACCGAATTGCGTATGTTAACCACGACCTGGACGATGCCGTTCGCGCGAACATCATTGATCATATTCCGGCGGAAGTTGCCCTCCTCGGTCAAACCCAGGGGAAGCGAATAGGTGTGATGGTGATGGACGTAATCGAGAACAGCATTGACCAGCCCGCAATTCGCCTTTCCGTTGAAATGCTCGCCTTGATGAACGAGCTAAAAGAATGGTTGTTTGAGAACGTCTATCTGAAGTATCCGGTTCTCTATCCCGATATCACCAAAGCTCGCGTCCTGTTGGCTGAGCTTTTTGAGCATTTCCTAATACCGGGAAATCTGCCCGATGGCTTTGCAGGCATTCAGGGCGCGATTGATTACGTCGCCGGAATGACTGATCGCTTTGCAATCGAGACCTACGCCAGAATAAAACTGCCGCAGGGCTTTAGTGCGCGGATGTCGCCCTAGTCATCGAGGCGCACTAACCGTAAGCGGCGGGAGAAAACCAAAGGCGTTTTGCCGGAGCCCAGTCACCCCCTCTCGAATGACAATCGGCTCTTGCGGGTGATAAAGAGGCATAAGAGGGCAATCGACAAGGGCAATATCTTCGGCTTGAGCATACAATGCGGCACGCTTGATTGGATCTGATTCTGCATCACCGCGGCGGGTCAGATCGCTGAACGCCTCATTATCATAGTTGCTTCGGTTTTGACCGTAATCTGCCAGCAGCACCGAAAGGAAGTTCTCGGGGTCAAGATAGTCGGCATACCAACTCCCATAATAAAAGCCTAACTCGCGTTTGGTGGCTTTGCTGATGATCAAGCCAGACTCGGCCAGCCTCAACTTCGCATCAACGCCCAAGTACTTCGATATCTGTCCGACCACGTACTCTGCAATCGTTTTTCGATCGTTGTTTGAGTTATTCACCCACAGCTCAATCGGAGGTAGTTTGCCCAACCAATTGGACTGTTTAAGTAGTTCTCTCGCCCCGGTCGGATCAAACTGTGGAGTGGGCTTCTTTCGGGGCGGCATCGGCACCGCCGGTGGAAGGATTCCGTCCGCAAGTCTTCCCGCACCTCTCAGGATTTTGTCCAAGATGAACTGCCGATCAACCGCCATCATGAAGGCCCGGCGTACGCGTGCGTCCGCGAATGGCTTGTAGATTGTTCCGTTCATACCGATGTAAACCGTCGCTGCCCGATCGGCCTCAATGATTGGGTGTCCTGAGGCTTGAACTCCGGCAACGTCTTGCTGGCTGAGGGAAAGAACATCCAGTTCACCTTTCCTGAAGAGATTGAGACGGGTCGCCGGGTCTTTAACCACCTTTATGGTCCACTTTTCAATGCTTGGCTTTACGCGCGCATGCTGGTTTGGGACGAGTTGAAGCTCTTGGTCTTGCTCGAATCGCGTAACCACGAACGGACCGGTTCCGATCATCGCTTCGGGTTTCAGCACTCTCTGGCGTGGTTTGGTCGCATCGCGCGCCATCACATAGGTGGTCGGATAGCTTAACTTGGCCAAGAAATAGGCCCTTGGGCGGTCCAAGACAACGTCAATGCTCAGGATATTAATGACCTTTATGCCAGAAATCGTCTTAACTTTCCCGGATAACTTTTCCTTTACACCAACAATATCTCCAAGGTAGTTGAGCGCGAGCGGGGAGCCCCAGTAGGAATCGCAACTACGTTCCCAAGACCACCGAACGTCTTCGGCCGTCAACTCCTTTCCGTTTGAGAACTTCACCCCCGGGCGAAGGTGAAACCGATACCGCTTGCCGCCATCAAGAACTTCCCAACTTTGGGCCAAGTTCGGAGCGAGTTTGTTGTCCTCACCCCAACTTGTGAGCCCCTCGTAAACCTGGGAAAGGAGGTCGTTGGTGTTGATATCTTGGCTATCAGCCGGGTCCATGGTCGTCGGCATAGTGGAATAGACCGTGACCAAGTTGACCTGGGACGTGGTCCTGCTTGCGAATCCCTGCCCACATCCGAGCAAACCAAAAGCAAGACCAACGCCAACAAGCTCAATTTTCATCTCACGAGAAAATGCTTAATCCGGCCGCGTTCCAGTCATCCAAGAATCGCTTAAGCCCGATATCTGTTAATGGATGCTTAAAAAGCATTTGCATGATTTTGAATGGCATCGTGGCTACATGCGCGCCCGCGTTGATTGACTGTACGACGTGAAGCGGGTGTCGAACCGAAGCGACCAGAACCTCACTCTCAAAGCCATAACAATCCACCATCGCAACGGTATCTGCTACCGCATCCATTCCGTCGTCAGACATGTCGTCCACGCGACCGACGAAATTGCTGATATAGGTGGCGCCTGCTTTAGCCGCCATCAATCCCTGGGATACAGAAAACACGAGCGTAACGTTTGTTCGTATTCCTTTGTCCGAAAGCGTTCGCACTAACTTGATGCCCGACTCTATCAACGGAACCTTGACCACGATTTGCGGGTGCCAACTTGCGATTTCCAGAGCTTCCTTGAGCATTGAATCGTAGTCAGTCGCCACCACTTCGGCACTAATCGCACCACCTGGAACGAGTTCACAGATTTTGAGGACGGTTTCCTTAAACCCTTTGCCCGTTTTCGCGATCAGAGTGGGATTGGTGGTTACACCATCAAGAATGCCCCAATCCGCCGCCTGGCGCACCTCTTCAATATCGCCGGTATCTACAAACAACTTCATCGCCTAAAGTATGGCGTTAGTTGAGGTGCTTTTTCAGGAACGTGATGCCATCATCCACTGCCAATGCCGCACTGGCATCGCTCATCTTCACTTCGTGTCCGATTCCCTCAAGGTATCGAGCTTCTACGGGTATGCCAAGTTCTTTTAGCTTCGCTTCAGCTGTCCGAGAGATTTCAGGATTTACTAGGGGATCGATGAGGCCCTGGTAGATGAACATAGGCGCGGTTTTGTTTGTAAAAAAGAGCAAGGGGCTCGCGTCTTTGCATTCTTCAGCAGCGTCCGCTTTCTTCTTGCCAAGCACCATCGGATAAATTCCGTCCATGATCGGCGGGAAATCGCCAGTCATGTCGCAGGGCCCGAAAAAGTTGAGCACGGCTTGTACTCGGCTGGACACGCTTGAAAACTCGGCGGGTTTGGGGTCGCGAGTTTCCCTTGTCCCCAAGAATGAAGCGAGATGGCCCCCGGCCGACTCCCCCGTAGCCCCGATGCGATCAGGATCAATGTTCAGCTTCTTTGCATTCGTGCGCAAGTATCGAACCGCGGTCTGGGCATCATCAAGCATCGCTGGCCACTTTGCTTTTGGTCCTAAGCGGTAACTGATGTTGGCCACAACGAAACCTGCTCCGGCAAAATACTTTGCTTTGGCCGTCATCACCTCTTTAGAACCAGACACCCAAGCTCCGCCGTGCATCATGACAATCGCCTTTCGCGGGGTTGAGCCTCCACGCTTTGTTCCAAGTGGGCTTGCCTCAGCCGAACTTGTGGGTTGGTAGATGTCCATTTTTAGCTCCACGTCGCCAACTTTGCTATAAACAACGTTGGCGTCCACGTCGTTCTGAGTGAGAAGCCCGATCAGAATTGCTAGCATTATCCTATCTTAGACGAAATTGGTCTTGTGATTGTGGCTCGGATAAATTTGCCGGTTCATCTGGGCTTGAATCGGGGAAGAGATTGATAGAAGTGCCAAACATTTAAGGGCTGGCGCTCCGTCTTGATCATATGCGCCGCCTCTTCACAATACTTTTTCTCGGCATTGCTACTCTATCCCTCGCTCAAAGCGGATTCACCGATACGAACTATGTCAGCGGTATCTCTATACCAACGGCCTGCGCATTCGCCCCGGATGGCCGCCTGTTTGTTTGTCGCCAATCGGGCCAAATCAGAGTTTTCAAGAACGGAGTTTTACTGGCGACGCCCTTTATGACTGTGGCGTGCACATCAAATAGCGAACGGGGCGTGCTAGGCATCACTTTTGATCCGAATTTCAATACGAATCGCTTTGTGTATGTTTTTTACACGACCAGTTCGGCCAGCCTCAATGCGCCGGCAACTCCAAAAAATCGTGTATCAAGATTTGTTGCTGATGGCGACACGGTTATGCCTGGAAGCGAAACCATTCTTGTTGATCTGATTCCTTCTGATGCAGGCAACCATAACGCCGGGTGCGTGCGCTTTGGGCTTGATGGAAAACTCTACATCTCGACCGGCGATGGCGGTTCAACTCCTTCAAATGCGCAGAACCTCAACAATCTTGCCGGGAAGATTTTGCGAATCAACCCCGATGGCTCGATCCCAAGCGACAATCCGTTCTTCAATCAAGCTCCGAAGCGGGCTGAGATTTGGTGCTATGGGCTGCGCAACCCATTTCGATTTTCGTTTCGGCCCGGAACAAATGTAGCCTACATCGGCGACGTCGGGCAAAACACCTGGGAAGAAGTTAACATTGGACTTTCTGGGGCGAACTATGGTTGGCCCAATAGCGAGGGGCCGACAACGAATCCTGCGTACAAGACCCCATTGCACTCCTACAACCACAACGGTGGCGACGCCTCAATCACGGGCGGCGTCTTCGTGGGTTCAAGCCAAATGCCTTCAAGCTTTGGTGGTCGGTACATTTACGGAGATTATGTTTTGAGCACTCTAGGATACGTTGATGTTGACTCAAACAACGTAAAAGTGGGAAGTGGTTCATTTGGAAACGCTAACGGGCCAGTGGATTTCACAATGGGGCCAGACGGCGCGCTGTATTACGTCTCAATCAACTTGGGCTCCGTGCGACGCATTGCCTATACTCCGGTACCAGCCACCGTCAACTTCGTGGCCTCAATCTATGGCGGCGAGGGGATTCCGGGCACTGTCACGATCTCGCACGTGGCTCCTCCCGCAGGTACATCTGTGTCTCTCACGAGTTCAAAGCCCCAGATTGTCCAAGTTCCTTCTTCAGTCGTTGTTCCCGCCAACGCCCTGCAGGGGAATTTTTCCATTTCCAGCAGCGGAGTTGATGCAAACACTTCGGCTGTAATTTCCGCCACCGCGAACGGGGTTACGAAGACCAAAACCCTTGTAGTCAAGCGAGCCAAGCTTGTTTCGCTCGTTTTGAATCCAAGCACAATCCAGGCCAGCCAGTCTGGTTCTGGTCGCGTAACGGTTCAAGGCAAGGCAGGCCCTGCCGGATTATCCGTCTCGATGTTTAGCGCCTTTCCCTCTATTGTGCAGGTTCCGCCTGCGGTAACGATACCCACGGGACAGTCGTTAGCGAACTTCACATTAACAACTTCTGCAGTTGGAGCCACTCAGCAAGTCTCTGTAAACGCGACTTTGGGCTCGGATTCGGTTGCCGCGGTGGCTACCGTAACAAACGAACTTTTGAAGGGCATTTATGCTTCGAAGACATCGCTCTTTGGCGGAGAAAGCATGAGTGGATACGCTTCTTTGTTTACTCCGGCGCAAAACGCATCAGTTGTGAATCTATTTTCCGATACACCGTTGGTTACGGTGCCAGCAACTGTAGTCATTCCTGTTTCAGCATCTTCGAGCAGTTTCTCGATAACATGCGGAAATGTCGTTGTTTCGACGACCGCTACAATCTCTGGAAGCCTAAACGGCATTACGAAGACACGTAGCTTCTTGATCAAGCCAACAACCATAATAAGCGTCGTAATCACGCCAGCGCCAATCCGAAATGGCTCTCCCGCCAATGGGGTTGTCACGCTGCGTCAGCCAGCCCCTGCCGGAGGAGCCGTGGTTTCGTTGTCAGACAATTCCAGCCTGATAGGCACCCCGGCCAGCGTTACGGTTCCGGCCGGAGCCGTTGTTGGTAACTTCGGGATTACCACCACCCAAGTTACCGTTCCAGTGTCTCGACGGGTTTATGCAACCTATGGCGGGTACACAACATTCGGGCCTGTCTTTCTAGCTCCCTGACAGAACGCTCATGAACGTGTCAGAATGACACGTTCATGAGTCTTGCTGGGATCATTCTGGCCGCGGGAAAGGGTACGCGGATGAAGTCCGATTTGCCGAAAGGGCTACATCGAGTTTGCGGCGTCCCCATGGTCCAGCAAATCGGTGTCGCTATGAAGCAGGCGGGAATCGAAACTCCAATTATTGTCGTAGGGTTTGGCGGCGACGCCATGATGTCCACGCTCGGCGAAGGCTACGCCTTTGCATGGCAGCACGAGCAAAATGGCACTGGCCACGCAGCAAAGGTTGCGATGGAGGCGTTGCTCATCACCGGAGCAACCCACGTAATCATTGCCCCAGGGGACACCCCTCTCCTCGCCAGCAAGGTCTTTGCAGAACTCTATGAAGTTGCCATCGAACGTCACGCGCAGTGCGTTGTTTCGGTTGCGGCCCTCGATGATCCGACAGGTTACGGGCGTGTCATCAGCGATTACAAGGGTCCCCTCAAAATTGTTGAGCACAAAGATGCGACCCATGAGGAGCGTGATTGCAAATTTGTAAACGCCGCGATTTATTGCTTTGAGGTCGCCACCCTCCAGCAATTCCTACCAAGACTTGCCAGCAACAACGCGCAAGGTGAGGAGTATCTGACCGACATCATCGGGATGATTCGTGAAGACGACGGACTTGTTGTTGCCTATGATGCGAAGGATCCCAACATCTTGCTCGGTGTAAATGATCGGTGGCAGCTTGCGCAGGCTTCAAAACTGTTGCAAGAAAAAATTCTTCGCCAACATGCCGAAAATGGGGTCACTATTATTGACCCAACTTCGACCTATATCGAAGTCGGTGTCGAAATTGGGGTGGACACAGTTATTGAACCGGGCACAATTCTGGAGGGCGGCACCGTCATTGGCGCAAAATGCCACATTGGCCCCAACACCAAGATTAAGCGATCCGCAGTTGGTAGCGGCTCTACGATTCTCATGAGTCATCTGGAGCGAGCCGTGGTTGGTGAGAACTGCCGATGTGGCCCGTTTGCAAACCTTCGCCCCCACGCCGTGCTTGGTAAAGGCGTGAAAATCGGCAACTTCGTTGAAGTCAAGAACGCACGGCTCGGCGACAGTGTCTCGGCAAGCCATCTCAGCTATTTGGGAGACGGCGAAGTTGGAGCCCGATCAAATATCGGGGCTGGAACAATTTTCTGTAACTATGATGGTTATCTAAAACATCAAACTTCGATCGGTGAAGAGGTCTTTGTGGGATCGAACTCAACTCTAGTTGCACCAATTGAAATTGGCTCTGGCGCAATAATTGCTGCAGGTAGTGTGATAACCTCGAATGTTCCAGAAAATGCCTTGGCCCTGGGCCGGGCGCGGCAAGAGGTTAAGGAAGGATGGGCACAATCATGGCGTCAGCGGAAAATTGCAGAGAAAGAACGAAGGAGCAATGCATGAGCGGGGAAGTGACTCTGAAGTTGTTTGCAGGTAATGCAAACCCCGAACTTGCTCAAAAGATTGCGAAATATCTTGGGATTCAACTTGGGGAGATGACCCTCACGCGATTCGCGGATGGAGAAATCCGCGTGAAGGTGGAGGAGAGTGCTCGCGGAAGCGAGGTGTTTATTGTGCAACCAACGTGTGCACCCACCAATGATAATTTGATGGAATTGCTTATCATGCTTGACGCGTTTCGCCGGGCTTCCGCCTCAAGCATTACCGTTGTGATGCCTTACTATGGATACGCTAGGCAGGATAAAAAGACACGTCCCCGGGAGCCGATTACGGCCCGCTTGATCGCCGATATGATCACCCTGGCCGGTGCCAACCGCGTTCTTTGCGTCGATCTTCATGCCGAACAGATTCAGGGATTCTTTAATGTCCCGGTGGATCACCTTTATGGCGGCCCAATTATTGGCGATTACCTGATCCAGGAAGGATTCAAGGATCGCGAGGACGTCGTTGTAGTCAGTCCAGACGCTGGCGGCGTAGGTCGTGCCAAAGCGCTGGCGGAAATGCTTGCCTGTCCTTTCGCCGTGATTGCAAAGAGGCGTCCAGAGCCGAACAAAGTGGAAGTCTTAGAAATCATCGGTGAATTCCAGAACAAGGTTTGCGTGATGATTGACGACATGATTGACACGGGTGGCTCGATCGTGGTTGGTGCCGAAGCCTTGATGCAGCGTGGCGCGAAGGAAGTCTTAGTGAGTTGTACGCATCCCGTTTTCAGCACGACCGCACTTCATAAGATGCAAGATAGCGTTATCACCAGGATTTTGTGCTTGGACACGATTCCAATTGCCCGAGATAAGGTCGTTCCAAAGCTCACCGTGCTAGAGTCGGCCCCCTTGATTGGTGAAGCCATTCGCAGAATCAACATGAATGAGTCGGTTAGCGTTCTTTTCAATGATTGGAGATAAATCGTCAGATACTTTCGAGTGGACTGTTCGTCTATGGGTTCACGAGCCTAGGAAGTTAGGGGTTATTCTGATGATAGCGATCGTCGCCGCAACACTTGGTTGGTTCTTGTTACACTCTCCGGTGGGCATTCTATTGGGTTTTCTTTTCATCGGCGGCGCGACGGGGGATTTCTGGCTGCCAGTTCATTTTAAGCTCGATAGCGAGTCCGTGAGCCGACGATGTGGCGTAAGCGTTACAAGTATGGGCTGGAGTGAGGTAAAACGCGCCGAAGAATCGGAAACGGGAATAAAACTTTCCCCGCTCCAAGTAGGTAATACGAGAATGGAACCATTTCGCGGTGTTTTTCTGAGATATGAGAATAATCGTGAAGCTGTGATTGGGGCTGTTAACAAATTTTGGGGGCAAGATGTTCGATCTTTGGGAAACTGAGCTTTCTGAAACTGAAACCGAAACGCTGCTTAACAAAGCTGCCAACGAGATCAAGCGGCGCAAAATGGAAACCCCCGCTATTCTGATGTTCGAAATGCATAAGCCCCTCGGATTTGTTACAGCGAACGCGGCGGTTGCATTTTCTCCATTTCTCGTGCCATTTCTAGGTTTTGATAACGTCAATAACTACTCCAGGCTTCTAGCCGACCGGAACAACATAGAAAAGTTGCTCCAAAAGCTAGAAACGCCCGGTGAGTTACCAGTTCCTTCGGAGGATTCATGTTAGATCTGATTGCTCAAGCCGACCGACCACCTGTGGTTGGGACGCAATATTACGATGCGGGGAAAGTCATGATGTTGTTTACATTCATGATCGTATTCTTTCTATTGCTGAACATTTTTCGGGCCGGCAAAAACAAAGACCTTTATATACGGCGTATTGCCGGACTCAACGCGATTGATGAAGCTATCGGCCGTGCAACTGAAATGGGTAAACCGGTATTGATGGTTCCTGGCCTTGGCGCGTTGAACGCGATATCCATGCAAGCCTTGAACATTTTTGGCTATGTAACGAGGACTGCGGCCCGGTTTGCGAACCCAATCCGATTGTGCTGCGGTGAGCCGGCTGTTTTTACGGTTGCCCAAGAAATCATTCGAGACGTTTACCAGAGTGAGGGTGTGCCGGAGCGTTACGAACCAGATTCGGTCCGATTTTTGTCAGATCGCCAGTTTGCCTTTGCTGCCTCTGTTTCAGGAATCATTCTTCGCGAACAGACCGCCGCCACGTTCTTCATGGGTGAGTTCTTCGCGGAGTCTCTGATTTTTGCTGAAACCGCAAACTCCGTTGGTGCCATCCAAGTCGCAAGTTCGACTGAAATCACTCAGACACCGTTCTTCATCGCAGCTTGCGACTATGTTCTCATCGGTGAGGAATTCTATGCAGCGAGCGCCTACCTCACGCGACAGCCGGTTTTGGTTGGTAGTTTGATTGGTCAAGACTGGACAAAGCTCGCCTTTATGCTGTTCATTGTTATGGGCACAGTAATGAACACGATGCAACTGCGATCAAAGGCAACAGAAGCTGTTGATGGGTTTGGCGAAAGAACTCCGTTGACGGAGGACAGACTGGTACTGCCAAATGAGACCACGATGGGTAGGATATTCGGTCCGGCTAAGCCAAATCCAGCCACCATGAAGCCCCGGGAAGCTGACCCTGAAGCCGCTGCTCCCGAGGGAGGAAGCCAGTAATGTTTGATCTACTCGCCCAAGTTCCACCCAAAGTGAACTTCTGGAGTGCGGCGCCAAATACGTCGGCTCTTTACGGTAAGGTTTTCCTCGCCTTTATGCTCGGTGTGGGATTTGTGTTCCTTTGCATGAACTTACCCACCCGATATCGGCGAACGTTAATTTCAGTTTTAACGTTCGTTGCTGGGCTCTTCTTTGTTCTTTCGTTCGTCTGGCCCAAAGCTGAGGGGCGTGCGCCAGACACATTGCCTAATGGCGTGGTCGAATCCGTGGCTTGGTGGCTACAAGATGCGACCGGCCCGGTCAGCGGGATGACCTCGACTCTCACAGCGTTTCTGCTTGGCCTCGGCGCGTTTTCGATGCTGCGAGTTCACATTGGTCGCCTTGTAAAGCAACAGAAAGATTGGGGTTTTAGCTTGGTCCTGCTGATTTCAATGTTCGTGATGATGATCATTGGCTATTGGGATTGGAGGACGGTCAACTTCACGATGAAGGAGACGAACTTCAATAACCCCGATAACTGGATCGGCATCACCTACGCGAAAGATCTCGTGTTTGATGGCATCCTCCAGAAGATGGATGCGGCGATGTTTTCGATTATCGCGTTTTATATCATGTCGGCTGCTTATAGGGCTTTCCGCATTCGATCCGTAGAGGCAACCGTGCTGCTTGTGTCAGCTCTCATTGTAATGATGAGCCTTCTGGCGCTCGGAGACCTCATGTCAAGCAAGTTCATCGGAATGTTCACACACGGCGACAAGTCGCACTTCATGGCCAACTTTACACTCAGTGAAATTTATGGCTTCATTCGTGCTGCGTTCCAAACTCCAAGTATCCGAGCGATCGACTTTGGGATTGGTGTCGGAGCGCTGGCAATGGGCCTGAGACTCTGGCTAAGCCTCGACAAGACAGGAGGTACAAACTAATGAGCGAAACAGTTGAAACAAAATCCCTCGGCGAAAAGCTACTGAGCATTCCGAAGCCAGTGCTTTACCTGGTCCTCATTTTGGCAACGGCTCTACCGCTATTCTTCCCAATGGCTCTACCTAACGAGCCAAAGGATATGGCTGTAAAGCTAAATGAATCCATCAACGCTCTCAAAGACGGATCTACCGTAATTATTCAATCAGACTGGACTGAATCCACCCGTGGTGAGAGTCGTGGTCAGATGGACATCCTCCTGCGGATGCTGATGCGGAAGAACATTAAGTTCGCCATCTGCTCGGCGGCCGACCCTCAGGCTCCTGAAGTATTCAGAAATCTTGTGCTTCAGCTCAACAAAGAGCGCAAGGCAAAAGGGGAACGAGAATACGAAAAGTGGAATGACTGGGTTGAGCTCGGCTTCTATCCAAGTGGCGAAGCACTAGGGCAAGGAATCGCGGCAAATATTCGCGATGCCTTCGGTGGTAAACGAGATGCACCGCCTGGAGGTCAGGATCGTCCCGTATTCGAGTCGCCAGTTCTCAAAGATATTCAGAAAGTCGATGATCTTGGCATGTACTTCGTCGTCACCGGCACCAAGTCCATTATCATCGCTATCGAGAGGTTTAGCGATCGCGTCGCGATGGGTGGAATGGTCACCGGAGTTATGGGTCCAGAAACCTCAAACTACTTCTATTCTGGACAGTTAAAGGGTTTATCGTCTGGCCTAAAGGGTGTGTACGATATGTGCTCGCTTGAAGAGCGAGATCATCCTGGAACAACAATGCTCAAGCGTGAGGAACAATACATCCTCTCCTTGCACGCTGCAATCTTCCTCCTGATTATTGCAGTCGTGGTTGGTAATGTCGGAGTCTTTCTCACCCGGAGGAGCAAGTAATGCCCTACGCAACTATCAAAATCTTCTGCGGCGTCATTGCCACGATTGGTCTCTACAGCGTTCTCTACAAAGAGAACAAGTTCTACCGGTTCTTTGAACATATGTTCCTAGGACTAGCGGGCGGATGGATGTTGGTGACTCTTTGGACAGAGTCGCTCAAAGAAGCCTGGTGGGACGCGATGTGGGGTCGAGTTTCAGATGGGGCGAATCCTGTTATCGAACAAAACGGCAATTACCTGTGGGCTATTCTGCTTCCCATCGGCGCTATGGGCTACTTCGTAGTTAGCAAGAAGCATGCATGGATGAGTCGAATCCCGATTGGAATTATTATTGGTCTTTGGTCGGGGCAACAGTTCTCAGCCTGGCTCAAGAAGTATGGGCCTCAGCTCCAAGCCTCCATGAGCCCGATAGCGCCAACGAATGCCGAGAGCTTCTTCCGACCAATCCCAGCCGATCCCGCCGATTTGGCCGAGATCAGCAAATACACCTATGGAAGCCAAGCTGTGGTCAACTTCATTGCGTTGGTCACGTTGCTGTGCGTTCTGAGCTACTTCCTCTTTAGCATCAATTTCAAGGCCAAGAGCATGAATGCGATGACGAAGATGGGACGCTATCTGCTGATGATCGGTTTTGGTGCGATCTTTGGATCAACGGTCATGATGCGCTTCTCGCTTCTGATTGACCGGATGTACTTTATCTTTATCGAGTTCTTCAAGAACACGTTATTCCACATCAACTAAGCGGCCTTGGGGTTGTTTACGTCGAGCTGAGAACACTGAAGGATCCGGGCGAGTTTTCGTAAAACCGCCCGGCTCACTTCGTTATCTGCATCCGGAGAATTGAGACATCGAGACATTAACTCCCAGGCTTCTTCCTGGGAGATTACTAAGAAAAGTTCTTCATCTCGCCCCATGACGATAGAATGATCGGCAGTTCCATGTGCGTTCATAAGCCCGTTTTTTTAACAGGCCCATGAATTTGTGCGAGTTGGCATAGACATGCTCGCAAATATGCCGATAACATAGTAGAAAGTGATTTCGGAGAATTCGCTCAATCATAAGATTGCGGGGTATGCACGTCGGTTAGACGTTGATCCTCCTCAATTGCGCATCGTCAATGGCAAGGGGAAAGACCCTCTTGGCGTTCGCTTTGTTGGGAACGTGTTGCGCATCACCAGCCGTGCGATGGAAGAACTATCCGAATCAGAGCTCGACTTTGGAATTGCTCTAAGTTTCGCAAAACGGATCCGCCCAAGCCTCGATAGCGCGATCTTTGCGGTTGGACCATTGTTGATCTTCGCCGGGTTTGGGATTGCGATCTTGCTTGCCCAAAGGGACTTCTTTGTAGATAACTTCCTTCTCGGGTTTGGTGTGATGTTTGGGATGACGATGATCGGCTACATCATTGGCTCCTTCGTGGTCAATTCAACCCTTGACAAGCACCGCGTCGATGTTTATCATGAAGCTTTGCTCCTAACTGGAAACGCCTCGGCCGCGGAAACATATCTGATTCGCTGTCAAACCGAACACATCATGGGCGTTCGCCGCCGAATGTCTCAAAAGGAACGCGAAAACCTGGATCGTGATTTGTTGACATTGCGCGATGCGGCAAAACGGTTGGGGATTGTTCACCGTAAAGTGGTTCCTCAGTTCGATTAGCCATACTCATAGCATGCGCCTTGGCGAAACGATAGTAGCGCC
Source organism: Fimbriimonadaceae bacterium (assembly GCA_040081075.1). Classification (GTDB taxonomy): domain Bacteria; phylum Armatimonadota; class Fimbriimonadia; order Fimbriimonadales; family Fimbriimonadaceae; genus JANJUB01. Next base: position 86,155 of record JBEBHJ010000004.1, read on the forward strand.
CATCACCGCTCTCGGCGGCCCCGTAGCCATCGTTCGGCTTAGTGGTCCCGATAGCGTGAAGATTGCCCAATCTGTCTTTCATGCACTACCCGCAGAGCCGCAATCGCACCGTGCCTATTACGGACAATTTCAACACGGAGATGATGGTTATTGTATTGTCTTTGAAGAGGGACGCAGCTACACCGGCGAATCTTCTGTTGAACTCTTTGTTCACGGTTCTACCGCCTCAGTCAGGGCGCTGCTCGAGGGATGCTTGCTTGCCGGGGGGCGAAGGGCCAAACCAGGCGAGTTCACATGGAGGGCCTTTGCAAATGGTCGGATTGACCTCTCTCAAGCCGAGGCCGTCCGGGACACGATTGAATCCCAATCCGACCTCGAATTGAGGATCGCAAACTTGTTGCGCGAGGGAACCCTTCGCGCTCGGATCGCTGATTTGCTTGCAATCCTCAACCGGACGCTTGGCGGAATCGAGGCGAGCGTGGACTTCGGTGAAGAGATTGGTGAATTTGATCGGGAAAGCGGGTGCGTTTCTCTGGGTGAAGTTGTCACAGAATCGAGTCGTTTGCTTGAGACAGCCTCTTCGGGCCGAATTCTTCGGCGCGGATTCAGAGTTGCTCTCGCCGGACTTCCTAACGCTGGCAAGTCTAGCCTCCTGAATGCGCTCCTGAAGTCGAATCGTGCCATCGTGACGCAGGAGCCGGGTACCACTCGGGATTATCTTGAGGAACGCGCTGAAATACAAGGCGTTCCGTGTGTATTGGTTGACACAGCGGGACTTCGTGATGCAACAAACGTGGCCGAAGCCGAAGGAGTCATAAGATCGCGGGAGATTCTGGCTAGCGCCGATCTTGTTCTGTACCTTTACGATGGTTCCCTGGGCTTACAGCCCGAGGACGAAGTGGAGTTGGCTCGCCTTGGCGACCCAGTTCTTGTCTCGACCAAGGCTGATCTTTCTCCCCAGGCGGGTCGGCTTGCGGTGTCGAGCATAACCGGCGCTGGTTTGGCCGAGCTGCAGGATCTGATTGTCAAACGGTGCCAGTTCGTCGATTGTGATGGAATTTTCATTAAGGATCGGCACATTCATCCGCTTGAGCGTGCTAAAACCTCGGTAGAACTAGCCATAACTGCTCTGCAGTGCGATTTGCCAAGTGATTTGGCCGTTACCGCTCTACGCGAGGCAATTCACTCGTTTGGAGAGATTACCGGCGAATCCGCCAGCGAAGATATGATCGAACGGATGTTCGCCGACTTTTGCATCGGCAAGTAGTCCGGTATTCTTTTACCATGTCGCTTTTGAACGTCAAGATCGGTCCGAACGCCCCTAACACATTTAACACGGTCATCGAGATCCCAAAGGGAAGCACCAACAAATATGAGTTGGATAAGGAATCGGGCTTGTTACGTCTAGATCGCGTCCTCTACTCGCCGTTGTTCTATCCCTTCGACTACGGGTTTATCCCACAGACTCACTATCTTGACGGTGACGCGATTGACTGTTTGGTGATGTCGATGCATCCCACTTTTCCCGGTTGTATCGTTGAGGCTCGTGCCATCGGCGTGCTTGAAATGCGGGACGATAAGGGTCCGGATGAAAAGGTTCTTTGCGTTGCCGTGATGGATCCACGATTTAACAACCGAAAGTCGCTGAATGACCTTAACCCCCACACGTTGAAGGAAATCATCCACTTCTTCGAGGTTTACAAAACTTTGGAAGACAAGGAAGTTGAAGTTTTAGGATGGAAGGATGTGCCCGAGGCCATCCAGATCATCGAGCAATATCGAACCGATCGATCATAGTGAGACTGCCCAGGCATCGTCAAGCTGACTTCGGCTCAAGTTCTTTGCGTGAAAGTCGCCAAAGACCACGTTGTATCTAAAATTTCTAATCTTGTTGAAATATGAGTTGTTATCGTCGGAAAGGCTGAGGGCAGAGCTACTGCCGTGCCAATGGCCGGCGCCATCAAACATCACATTTATCTGGGCTGGTAGCTCAAAAGAGGTCCCGGTTAACACGCGAAACGCGATCTCGGTACGGAAGAGATAGCTCGACCCATATTGCCCATAAATCGAAGGATTTGTCGCGAAGACATCAGGGAAGTGGTTATCTAGAACCTGCGTACCGGTGTCGCTGGGGCATTTGAAAATTTCTTTTGATTTAGCATAAGGTTGCAAAGCGTCTTGCATCAGCGGCATCGCGTTAATAATTGCCTGCCACTGGGGTTGATGGTTCCATATCTGCTGCGCATATTTATCGCTCGCATCCACCGCGTACGGATACACGTCGTCGCTATCCGCCATGTACAACACAATAGACTTCCCGATCTGGCTGAGATTACTCAGACAAGTCGTCTTCTTGGCGGCTTCCTTTGCCCGTCCAAAAACGGGAAACAGGATGGCCGCGATGATTGCTATGATGGCAATCACTACGAGCAACTCAATAAGCGTAAAGGCGCGTCGCATTACCCATAGTTTACGTGTTGGATCGCTCATTTTATCGCACGATTCAATGCAATTCGCATGAATTTCGGTACCCTTATGCCTGTGATTGACCGCTATTGCACGCCCGCTATGACCGCCATTTGGTCTCGACAAGCCAAGTATCAGACATGGAAAGACGTTGAGATAGCGATTTGCCGAGCCCATGAAGAGTTCGGAAACATTCCTCCCGGAACGACCTCAATCATCGAATCTCGTTCTTCATTCACGCTCGAAAGATGCGATGAAATTGAGCAAGAGACACGCCACGACTTGATGGCATTCGTGCGAAATCTCGCTGAGACAACCGGGCCTGAAGGACGATACATCCATTTTGGCGTTACGAGCTACGATGCAATCGACACCGCTCTTGGCGTGATGCTGAGAAATTCGTGCGACGTACTCTTGGAAAGCTCAGACAACCTTGGGAAAGAAATTGCAAGGCTGGCCAAAGAACACGCCAGCACCCCGTGCATTGGTCGGACTCACGGCATTCACGCTGAGCCCATCACATTTGGTTTCAAGTGTGCGAACTGGTATGCCGAGCTTTCCCGAAATCAAGATCGGCTGCGCCAATGTCGTGAGGATATCGCGGTCGGGAAGGTAAGCGGTGCCGTCGGAATTCACGCGCATACCGACCCTAAGTTGGAGACCAGAGTCTGCGAGCTTCTTGGACTTAAAGCGGATCCAGCGAGCACACAAATCATCAATCGAGACCGGCACGCCAACCTTTTGAACACTCTGGCACTGATGGGTGCGGGTTTGGAGAGAATCGCCACTGAACTTCGTAATCTCCAGCGAACTGAGATTCTTGAGGTTCAAGAAGCGTTTGCCAAGGGCCAGACTGGCTCAAGTGCGATGCCCCACAAACGCAATCCGTGGAACAGCGAAACTGTTTGCGGCCTATCTCGGCTTTTAAGGGCCAATGCCCACGCTATGCTCGAATCGGTCGCCACTTGGCACGAGCGAGACCTGACGAACTCCTCGCTTGAACGGATCGTGTTTCCCGACTCTTGTCAACTCCTCGATTTCATGCTGAAGCGCATGACGAACATCCTTGGCGGCCTAGTTGTTTTCCCCGAGAACATGATGGGGAATTTAAGGAAGATGGGTGACCTCGTGTTTAGTGAACACGTAATGGTGGCTTTAATTGCGAAGGGTTTGGCTAGGGAAGATGCCTACAAGGTTGCACAACGAAATGCCGCCAAGGCCTGGGAGGGTGAAGACTTTAAGTCCGCCGTCGCACGTGATGTTGACGTGTTAGCGAATCTGAGCCCGGCCGAAGTCGAGGAACTCTTTAGCTTGGAACATCATTTGAGTAATGCTGCCCACACGCTCAGGGCTGTTGGAATTGAATAAGAACCGAACATAATCGCCCCGTTTCGTAGCTGTGGTTCCTCTTAACGCGCTGACAACATAGACGAGTGTATACTAGTTCTTCCGAAAGGAAACTACTATGGAAACAGCACAGAAACTAGACACAAAAGCAATCATCGCCGGTTGGACCCATGCGATGACTGACATGTATTGCAAAGACCTCAAGGCCATGACCGACGAGCAGTTCGTATGTGCACAGCCAGGAAAGGCTCGCTCCGCGAGCGCTTTGACCGCTGATGCCTTGTCGATGGCCATTTATGCCACGAACCTTCTGACCGATCCTTCAACTGAGTTTCAAATGGAAGCAGATATGAACCGACTTGTTGGTGAAATGACGACAATCGAGGAAGCGGTTCGAGTTGTATCAGAGACCGGCGCGGCTCTGTCACAAGCGATTGGATCGGCATCGGATGAGAAGCTTGCTGAGATCATGACTCCACCCTGGGGCGGCCCATCAATGCCAATGTTCTTATTTGTGAACATCGCGGCAAACCACCTCTGGTACCACGACGGACAGATCAACTTCATCCAAGCTATGAACGGCGACGAAGCCGTCCACTGGATGGATCAGTAAAGTCTGGCGATCGCTCTGTAGACCTTTGTAGCTTGAACATTATCACCGCATAGGTCTGAGATTGGCTCGGCTAGCCCGAGCCAATCAATTTATCCCTTTAGCTTCACGCTCGTGGCGTCCGCCGCTTTGCCTTGCGGATCAATCGCAGTAGCTGTAACGGTGTACTCGGTGTTGGAGCCTTTTAAGGTGAGTCCCGTATCTAGTGCATCGGTTTTCCAATTGCCGCTTGCGTCCGCGGTTACCGTAACATCCGCCAAATTGCCGTTAACTCGCAACGAGTTAAGCATGGTTGTGGCATAGCTTAGCCGAATATTAACCTTCACTCCCGGGAGGGCCGTGCCGGTGACCACAATGTTTCCGCTGACTTTGTCACCAGCTTTGTGAGAGGTAATCGTCGCCGGCCCAAATGTCTTTGACCCGACTCTTGCAATGCGCTTCACGGCTTCGGTCGTAAAGGTTGTGCCGCTTGGCAACGTAATGGTCGCGATCACCTTGTCATCGTTAAAAGTGTCGCCATCCTTTAGCTGGTACACGCCTCGGAACACACCCGCCGGAGACTCTTTCAACGGTAAATCTTTGATCACTCCGTTCGAAGACGACAGCGTGACCTTTGAACCCGACTCAGTGTCCAGTCGGAAGCTAATCTTGCCCTTTGGCTCTACGCCTTGTCGGGCGGTGTGATCAAAGATAGTCACCTTGCCCGCAGTTGCATTGATGACGTCGAAATTCCACGTCATATCGGCAGCATTGCCGGCTAGGTCAACAAGATGAACTGTCACCGCAATCTTTTGCTTCGGAAGTGCCTCGGTTGGACGGTAGAAGATGAAGTCTGGGTTGATGGCAGCGCCTTTCTTGGTAACATCCACACCATTGACTTTCATGGTGATTGCCTTCAAATCGAGGCCGCTTCCGCTATCCGAGTACAGCAAAGAGATGTCGGGGGTGCTCGTATTCACCGGCCCCGAAGGAACGGGAGTTTTAGCCGTCGGAGCTGACGTATCGGCGGAGATCGTTCGAGCCGCCTGAATGAGCTTCTCCGAGGTTCCAACCACAAGGCGCCCAATAACGCTGGACTCCCTAAGGTAAACATCGTTACCCGGCGTCGTTTTGCCAGTGTAGGTGCCCGCTGGCCCCTCGGTGAGTTTGACTTCTCCGGTCATGCCGCTGATCAAAACGCTTGCTTGCCCGCCTGGTGTGCCCATGAGCTTGAACTCGGCGCTTGACCCCGACTTCATCCAAACCGGCGCATCAACTTGAAAACCCGTGATAGAAACGTTGCCGGTCTGATTGCCATTACCGCCGGTAGTTATGGTGATGGTCGAGCTGGCGGCGTCCCACTTTATGTCGGCACCGAGGCTCTCGCCCATGAATCGCAACGGAACCATAGTCGTTCCACTGATCATCTGAGCGGGCACGTCCAACGTCTTGGATTGTCCATTCACCACTGCCGCCGTGCTTCCAATGGTGAGCGTCAGGTCAATGTTGCCCTTTTGGGCCGAAATGCGCTTGGTTTTGCCGTCGTAACCTACTTGGGCGCCCAACTTCTCCATGACGCCCCGAAGCGGCACCAAGACCCTTCCACCAACCATTTGTGGTCCGGTGCCAGTGAAATTAACCGGCGCCCCGTCAACGGTCACACGAATTGTTTGGGCGATCGAGGCAGTGATGAGAGAAATGAAAAGGGCAGGGCCCACAAGGCGAAAAACCTTCATATCTAAATTCTACTTGATTGCAGCGTAAGCTTCGGAGCTTGAAGGGCCTTAACCGCCGAACATGCCCTTCGTGTCGTCCTTGATCGGACCGAACTTGTTGCCGTTCAAGTCGTTAGCTCCTAGTTTCGTATTCTTCGCGCTTTTCATCAAGTAAATGCCGTAGTCTTGGGTCTTTACCGCCTGATCATCCCAGCATTTGTTGCCAGTAAGCTCATTATTATCCGAGGTTCCTGTCCGGGCCATCACTCTAATGCCACCCTTTGCGGCTCGTTCCCCCCATTGCTTTAGGCGATCTTGATTGTTGTTGTAAGCTTCGTTCTTTAGGACTTTACAATAGGATGCTTCCCAAAGCACGATTCCGTTGGTGTTGTTGTATCCTGCCTTGTTCTTTTCAACCAAAATGCCTTTGGACCGAATGACCGCAATTCCAACATCGCCTCCGTGCTCAGCCACGTTTTCCGACACATTGCCGCCATCCACGTCGCAATACTCGACCAAGTCCGCGTTACCGCCCTGGGTGAAAGCTGTCTTGATGCCCTTTAAGCGGTTGCCTACCACGTCGATTTGTTTGTGGCGCTCTTTGCCTACGTTTTCGCCAATTTGAACGTAGATCAGGTGACCGGCCGTAGCTCCTGGTGAGCCAATGGCCCCCGGTGATCGTTTTATATCCCAAATGTCGTTGTTTAGAATTTGAACACGCTCGGAAGTGGTCGTCGCACTGCCTTGCAACCACACGCCGTACTGCATCAGATCGTGCATTGTGTTTTGTTCAAACTTCAGATCTCGGCTATTCCCGAGCGCGTGAATCGCGACGTAACCTTTCTCAAAATCACAATTTGTCACACTCACATTGGTCGAATCCTTGAGTCGCAGAAGTGCAGAAGAACGTTTGGCATTCTTCGAGAGTTTGCATTGAACTAGGCTGAATTTATCGACTTCGCTTAATGCGAGAAGGGAGTTGAAGTCGCCAGTTAGGCCCTCAAAGTCGATGCCACAAACCGTGACGCCCGTGGTTTTCGAACTGATCACGCCTGTCGTCCCGCTTGAAGGCGTATCGAGTTTTACGATGGCTGATTTCGCTTGATCGGAAGATTTGAGTGTCAGGTTTGACCTCAAAGTCAGAGGAGCCTTAACGCGGTACGTCTTTCCGGCCGCTAAAACCACGGTTCCGCCCTTTGCCAGGGCCTGTGAGAACGCAATTGTATCATCGGTCACACCATCTGCCTTGGCGCCGAAGCTTTCTGGAGTGATCTCGGATTGTAATCCGCCGAGAAGGCAAAGGGAAACTAAAAACGTCATGTTTAGATTATACGTTTCTCGCCTGCCGCCATTACAGGCTAGTTGCGCGCCTTAACGTAGAGCGCACTCAATGTGTGATCGGAAATGATTGGGCCGAAACGGTGGCGATAGGCTTGGGTCAGCGCTATTTCGGCTTCATTCGTGCGTTCGCCCAAGTCCTGAGAAATCGGGGTGCCTCGACAGAACGCGCGCGCGGCGCTCTGAGGATCCGAATCCCCCCCTTTCACATTTACAACCTCAAAGGAAAAATCTCTGAAGCCTGCGGTTTTCAGTGCCAAAGCAAACTCCACTTCGCCCGAAAAGCCAAATGGTCCATCGAAAGGTCGCGGTGTTCCTTCGGGAAGAAACGGCACGATTACATCCCTCGCGATGTGCGAAACTTCGTTTTCCTCAAGGGGCCGCCAAACTAACAAGTGCAGCATAGCATCGGGCGCGAGCACGCGCTTAGCTTCCCGCAGGGCTTGCGCTTTATCGGGAATGAACATGTACCCAAACTGGCACGCGACAGAGTCGAACAGGGCCTCAGCATACGGGAGTTTTTGGGCGTCCGCTACTTCAAATGCAATGGCCGAGCGCTCAAGTGCGCAGCGAGCTAACTCAATCATCCCAGGCTGAAGGTCGGTCGCGACGATCTCGCCCGTGCAAACACCCACCAATTCAGTGGTTAACGAGCCGGTTCCGCAGGCCAACTCCAAAATCCGCGAGGGATTCGATTCGCAAATCCGTGAAGCGAACCACCCTGCGAATGGATCAAAAACCAGGGGCTGAAAATAGCGATGATAAGCCTCCGGAACGGACCCATCAAAGTGGACCTGGTCCATGGGTGTTAGAAGAACCGAAAGTCGGTCCAAACGCCGCTGGCAACCATCCGCACATAAAGATCAGCGAACATGACGCCAAACAGCGAACACCAGGCAAAGTTCATGTGCTTCTTATTGAGCCCGGAGACGCAATCGTAACACTTCATCTGCATGGGCTTCACCGAAAGAATATCCTTGCGGCCGCCGATCAGGTGCCGGAACGAGTGGCACGAAACCGTATAGAACGTGAGCAAGCAGGTGTTCAGCAAGAGCACCAGCGAGCCGACGCCGATTCCGAACTTGCCATCAAAGAAGAACCCTTGAATCGCATCTTTCCATAAGAAAATGAGAAATGCGAGCGCAAAATAGAGCACGTATCGGTGAAGGTTTTGCAAGATCAACGGCAACCCGTTTTCCCCGGTGTACCCCTTACGCGGCTCGCTAACGGCACAACCGGGCGGATCTGCCCAGAAAGCTTTGTAATAGGCGCCGCGATAATAGTAGCAAGTGAACCGAAACATCGCCGGGAAGGGAAGAATCAATAGAGCCGGCGAGAAGGGAAGGAATGACGGCCACCAACCGGGCTTCGGACCAAACATCGCGTGCGGCGAACTACCAAAGATTTCCGGTGAGTAGAACGGCGAAAGATAGGAGCCGTAATGATAGTTCTTGCCCTGGAAAGCCGCCCACGTCGCATAGACGATAAACAACCCCAACACAACGAAAGTGATCAAGCTTTGAACCCACCAAGCGTCCTTGCGCATGGTTTTTCCAAAGCCTTTCTTATATAGTGGACCAGCCTTTGCCATTTCTAAATCATCAAGACGGAGCGACTCCGCCGATTGATCTAGAATACCGCGAATGAACCATCCCCCGGGGGCGCGGTCATCGCCTGTTTCACCCGTTCTTCCAGTGCGACAGCAATGTGAACCTCGGTGTAAACTCCGCGCAAGTGTGAAGATACGGATGACGAGCCGATTCAAGGGCCAGGATTTGTGATCGTACAATAGATTATGCTTGGAGCTCAGCTAAACGTTCGAGGAGTGCCAATGGCGAGAGGAAACGGGGATCATGGATGCAATATGAGGATGATTACAAGGTTAGCGCCACCACGCATAAGCCTGCTCCGCCTTAGCGGAGGGGGATCGTATGGCACGAGGACCCGAAGGTGCCTAAAGTGAAGACTACGCAGCTCGTACTTTGCTTAGTGCTCCCAATCCTTGCTTCCGTGGCATGCAACAATCCAGCGCCAGTGCCAGTGTCTACGGCCCGAAAAGCACCACCGCCAAAAGGCAATTTACAAGTTGTTGTCGAAGGGATGGAGCTTAAGTTTGCGGACGATCTTTATGCGAAGTTGCGCGCCGCAGGAGTTGAGTTTGGCGTGGTGGAGGGCTCGCTGAATCCCGGAGCTTTCTCAGCCTACGATAGCCAAGTTCCAGTTTGCTTGGAGATATGTCAGGAATTTGAGATAGAACACCACACCAAGTTCGTTTATGCAAAGGCCATCAAGAAACATTTAAAGGAAGGCCGACAATCCGAAGAACGAGGCAGTTCGGCGAAGCACTAAACAAGACCACTAGGAAAAGTATAGAAATGGCAATGTCAATGAGAGTCTCGAATATGGGTGGACGAGTAATCGCTACCAAGCGTGCCGGGGTGAGGAGTTATCATCAACACGACGCGCTGGGCAACACCATTGCCCTGATCAACGACTCTGGAGTCGTAACCGACACCTACACCTACTGGCCCTACGGAGAACTAAGAACTTCCACCGGAACCACCACAAACCCCTTCAAGTTCTGCGGAGCTTGGGGCTATTACACTGATACGACTGGCAGAACATATGTGAGAGCAAGAACGCTCCGGCCGTGGCTGTGTAGGTGGATGACCGTCGATCCACTTTGGCCAGAGGAGAGCTCGTATCTCTACGTTACGCTGAGCCCTCTTTCATATGTTGATCCATCGGGAGCTTCAAAGGAACCTGGTTGCAGATGCGGCGGTAAGAATATTCCATTTGGAGTGCCGTGCCCAAAATGCGTTCTACCTCCCCATTTAGTTCACAAATACCGCAATCGATACGAATGCTATCAAGGTTGCTGCACGCAATACTGTAAGGATACAGATCGTTCGTGGAGGATACTACAAGAGCGCTGCGGAACCGGGGAGTGGTTGGTTTGTAAACAATGGAACGAGATATACCCCAAACCTTGTACGGCTGAACAACTAAAGGATCCACATGTGCGCTGGTGTCAAGAAATGGCGTGCGGCGGTGTTGGTTGCAATTTAAGCGGCGGGCATGATCAGACATTTGGTGTGGCATGTTGCAATGAGTGTTTTGCCCGCCAGTGTTGTTATTGGTTGGGCCCCCAGGATCGCGATTCGCGAATTTGGCGAAATCGGTGCTTCCAGGATTGCAACTTGTGGTATTCGGTTCCGCCAAAGGTTAAGCGATGACCGCCAAACAGCTAATCCTACTTGCCGCGCTCTGCGCGACAGTATCCATCTTAGTATTTTTTGGCATTACCGCCGCCCGTGAGGCTCATGAAGTACGGGACCGCCTTATGACGATTGAGCTCGTGAAGAAAATTGCTGACAATGTTTTGCTTACATTTCCTGGTGGAAATCCAACAGAAATTAAGTGGGCAGAGTTTTGTGAGGCTCACAGCGATAAGCTGAGCGTAAGGTTCAGGGGACTTGATCTCAAACTTGCGGCTAACGAGTCTAATTTCGGGGTACCGGTTAATGAAGTGCAATCCCCGATGTTCGCTCTTGTGCCCATGTCACATGGTAACTCTTTTAAATCGTTTGCCGAGCTGGGCTTCTCTGAGGGTGTAAGTCTTGGCATAAGACGGGATGGGCGACCGTATCAAATTTACAAAAATCTGGATGCAAGCATGGGAAACAGTGCAAGTCAGCCGTAACCGGGCAATAGACGTACGACTTCGGCGGTTTGGACTTACGCCTTCACCGCCGATATGGCCGGAGTGAACAAGAACATCACCACCAGCCCATCGGGGGCTCTCACCACCTATATGTTCGATGCCAGCGGCGACCTCGCCAGCGTCGCCTGGGCGGTGGGTTATGTTTCTACCTACACCTACAACACGAACAAACTGCTCGTAAAAGAAGAGATTCCTTCGGGAACCACCATGAGCGTGGCGTACACCACTCTCACCGCCGCTGGAATCTGGTTGAAGACCATGAGCGATGATCCCCTTGGCAAGCGGACAACCGTGGCCTACGATTCGTCGGGCAACCTCACCACCCTCACTCAGGCTAATGGCGCGATCAGCACCTACGGCTACGCCACCCCCAGTAACCACCTGCGCACCCGCAGCACCGATCCGCTGGGCCATACGATCCCCCTGGGCGTATGGCGCTTCTTGTAGCCAGGAGTAAACTTGGATCATGAAGGGGCATCGGCGGTGGCAAAACACGCCGGGATTTGTG
>JBEBHJ010000126.1:0-2625 GCA_040081075.1 Fimbriimonadaceae bacterium
CCTCAAAGCCTATGTTGTCCGACTTGTGGCAAGCAGCTCGAAATCGTACGCCTGGGCCTACGGCAGCGCCGATTGCCGGCTCGCAGTCCACCGCACCGCCCCTATCGCACCTACCAACAAGTCACACCTGCATGAAGCCACGAACCCAGACAAGGAAAAAAATCTCTAAGAAACTTCTGCGCTACCTCTCTGCGCCGATATACTGGAGCGAACAAGAGTGCCTCCGAGAGGGTCTCGAGGGCCACCAGAAACAAATGGTATTTTCCAAATTAACTTGTCGCGCGAAGGGCTACGTAATCAATCGGTTACGCGACTAGCTGGTGGTGACGCTTAGTTAGGCCAATTCAAATCGGGTAGCCGCCGCCATTGCTGGCGGAAGCCCCCACACCACCTAGCATGCGGGTCCGCACTAGGCGGTTCCAAGAAGAGAAGCTCGCTCGTACCATAGTTGTTTTAATGACACCCAGCCTTGTTGCGTAAGCCACTTGTTGGTCATCGCATAGCGCAGGGCGGGTGTGCGAGACATCCGCCAGTACTTCTTGCGACTGATCGCGTGTTTGATCGCCAAGTCGAGACTAACGCCGAGTGCAACAAGGTTCTTGACCTTAGTGCGAGGAAGACGCCACTGTTTCCAGTAGCACATTCTGATCCGGCGCCGGATCCAACCGTCGAGGTTGATGATGTCTTCGAATTGACGGGCTATCCCGAAGTAACCTACCCAACCACGCACGTAACGTGCGAGGTCAGTCAAGCGGCTTTTCATGGAGATTCCTTGGCTACGCCCGGTGAGCTCCTTGAGGCGTCGCTTGAAGGCGATCAGCTTCTTCGGTGAGACCTTAATCGTCACACGTTTACCTGTAAAAGTGAACCCTAGGTATTCGCAGCCTAGGGCCGGTATCACGCTGCTCTTCTCCTCGTTAACGACGAGTTTCAGTCGCTGCGTAAGGTACCTCTTAACCGATGCGAACACGCGATGAGCACTGCGTTCGCTACGCACGAAGATTTGGAAATCGTCGGCGTATCTCACGAATCGCAGGCCGCGTCGTTCAAGCTCCTTGTCTAAGTCATCCAGAAGGATGTTACTTAACAACGGAGAAAGTGGGCCGCCTTGCGGCGCACCCTCTTCAGTCGGTTGCAACACGCCCTCGACCATCACACCCGCTCGCAGGTAGCGTCCGATCAAGCGCAGCAAGCGTCGATCGCGGACCTTACGGCCTACGCGATTCATCAAAATATCGTGGTGGCATCGATCGAAGAATTTCGAAAGATCAACGTTGATACAGTGAGTATGACCTTGCTGGATGATCCGTTGCACCTGTTTGGCGGCTCCATGGGCGGATCGTTTTGGGCGATAGCCGAAGCTCGAGTCCGAGAATGTCGGGTCGAAGATCGGCGTTAAGACTTGTACGATGGCTTGTTGGATCAGGCGGTCGAGCACGTTTGGAATGCCGAGCATTCGCTCGCCTTTGCCACCGGGTTTTGGAATGGTTTTGCGACGCACCGGTTCAGGCTGGTACGTCCCTTCCATAAGTTGCTGTCGCACCTTGGCCCAGTTTTCACTGGCCCACACTTCGAACTCGTGTACGGTTACGCCGTCAGGACCGGGAGCGCCCCGGTTGCCTTTGACTTGACGCCACGCTTTTCGAAGATTTTGAGGTGAGACGATCAACTCCATTAAAGCATCCGCGTGGGACGCGTTTAAGGCTGGCTGATCGCTGGACGCCGGATCGGTCGGTTCCGTTCGGAACAATTTCGCGTGGCGCGCCCACTCTTCGTTGCGAGCGAATTCTAGTGGGAGTTGCCAGGCCCCTCGATCCAAGTTCATCGGTAGCTCCTCCTTATTCTTCAAGTTTCAGTCCTTTCTGACGTTGTTGGAATCAACGGTTCAGTACTATGACCTCTGCTGCAAACTGCACACAAAAGACTGAGTTCCCCCAGTCCTATCCGGCTTTTGAGCAAGCTCTACTCCCGGACCTCGGCATGCAGTCTTCCCTGGATAAATCGACTTACTTTCGCTGCACAAGCTCCTGATTTACCAGTTCGCTTAAACGAGTTGGGTTTCGTCATGGTTGGCTGACTCACCCAGCGGACCGGCCTTATATCAGATTTCTGTTCGTAACCTTGCAGCTTTGATGAGAAGGCGTCTGAGTGGCGATTGTTGCCTTTCGGTTTAGTTTCGTCGGCAACGACAAACTCAGCGTTTACGCACACCTTCGCGGGCTTCTTTCTCACGGTCGGTCGCCCTTCCGCAATTGCCCTCATCTAGTACTTGCTCCTCTTGGAATTACATTTGGTATACTGCCTTTCCTAAAGGTCTCGTTCTCGTACAGGGGACTTGCACCCCACAAGTTAGTCGGCATGCCAGGCATACCAAAGCATTGAACCTGACTCGCTTATCCCGTCAAACGTCCTAATCCCGTCGCTCAAAGCGAGCAGGTTAATGCGGTCGTTATCCCGCCCAAGATCACTTGATGATCTTTGGGGAGGCAAGAAAGTGTCACCCGAATTGGACCGCGCGAACTCACGACAACGTGCCTCGCGCCTCCAGGCTTGAGACCGAACTCAAACTGAAATGGAATTACCCCGTGGAAAAACCACCACTATGCCCTGACTGCGGTGTGAAAA
>JBEBHJ010000040.1:0-34732 GCA_040081075.1 Fimbriimonadaceae bacterium
GCTGTGCAACATACCATTGTAAGTCATGCTGATTCTGCGAGCTTTTCGAACGTCGGCAGCGTTGGAATAACCAGTGTAGCCAGCGTTTCGAGTCTCAGCAAGACCAGGTTGCTCGAGCAAATCTTGGTTCTTGGTGTAAGGGATCATCGAGTTCGCCCAGAACACTTCTTCGTCATTCTGCTGAGCAACAGGGAAGCTTGAGTCCCAGTTGTGAGGAACGCGGTGATAGTCGCCAGGTCGATAGTCGCCGGTTGAGGTAGCCCATCGGAACGCCATCATCATCAGGTCGTCATTGTCACCCATGTAAATCTGAGTGGCAGTACCCTGCTGCTTGAAGTTGCTGATGGCCTGAGTTTTCTTCGCAGCTTCTTTAGCTTGCGCAAACACAGGGAAGAGAATAGCGGCCAAGATTGCGATAATCGCAATAACGACCAGAAGTTCAATCAAAGTAAAAGCACGATTTTTCATATTAATTTTTGCGGAGTGCCTCCAACACGGTTATTATAGCGGCAATTTTTGAAATTGCGTAAAAAATGTTAAGTTTTTCATAAATTTATTTACTGGCCTCCCCGCGATATACTCTAGGCATGCCGCCGCAGATTCGTATCGTCGTTGCCGAGGATGATCAGTCGTTCCGCAATGCTATCCAGAAAACGCTATCACTCATGCCAGATTGCAACTTGGTTGCGTTATGTAAGGACGGCATGGAAGCGCTAGAGGCGTGCCTCTCCGATCCGCCCGACGTTTTGCTTACCGATATTCAAATGCCCCGAATGGATGGGGTGGAACTGATCAGGAAGGTTCTAAAGCAAGAAAAGGACATTCGCATTGTTGTGTTGACAAGTCATGAAGAGGACGACACTGTTTACAACGCGTTCCGTTCTGGCGCTCTGGGTTACCTTCTGAAGACATCAACCCCGCACGATGTGATCGACGCCGTTCGGTTGGCGGCTCGAGGCGAAGCAAAGATCACTCCTCGAATCGCGGCAAAGTTACTGGATGATTTCCGTCGATTCAAAGAGGACGATGATATTGATGACACTGAGCTGTTTGCGCTCAGCGACCGAGAATCCGAAATCCTCGATTATGTCGCCACGGGTCTCCGAAACAAGGAGATCGCGGCAAAGCTGGGAATCGCCGAGAAGACGGTAAAGAACCATGTCAGCAATATCCTAAAGGCCCTTCAAGTCAATAGCCGTACCGAGGCCGCCATGAAGGCCGTAAAGTCCCGATTAGTAGAACGATAACGAATGAGCGAACGCCCAAGCTGGGATACCTATTTCATGCAAATCGCGCATCTGGTTGCGACAAGAGCAACCTGCCCGCGTCGTAGCGTCGGTGCCGTGATCGTTCGAGATCGCCGAATTCTTGCAACGGGCTATAACGGTGCGCCGCGAGGCGTCTCGCATTGCCCGGTCGATGGGGAGAAGCACGATTGGCCGACCGGTTGCATGCGCGCCGGCCATTGCATCCGTGCGCTCCATGCCGAGCAGAATGCGATGTTGCAAGCCGCTCTCATCGGGATTCCGTGCGAGGGAAGCTCGATTTATGTCACTTGCCAGCCTTGTAACAACTGCGCGAAGATGATCATCAATGCGGGCATCACGCGCGTGATTTATGAAGGCGATTATCCCGATGAGTTTTCTCTCGAACTCTTTCGTGAATCCAAGATGGAAGTTTATCGGTTTGCCGAAGGGGAACTCATTTCGGTGGAACTGGGAGCGTAATGGATATCCTTGCGGCGGCGGCAACAGGAAAAGTTCTAGCCGGATTTCGCGCGCCTTTCCTGGTGGCCCTGGTTGCTCTTGCCGTAACATGGGTGATTACACCCTTTGTGCGAAAAATGGCATTTCGCTATGGTGCCGTTGACGATCCCAAGCGCGATGACCGCCGAATCCACAAAGAACCACTGCCGAGGTGGGGCGGAATCGGGATTTTCGCGGGCATTTTGATTTCGATTCTGGTGGCCCTGCCGCTGGCATTTCCCAATCATCCATTTGCGCTTTATGTTCTAGGAATGTTAGGAATCGCCGCTCTGTTGGTCGTTGGTGGCGCACTTGATGATTTGCATCAGTTCAGCGCAAAAATTCAACTTGGCTATTTGCTTTTGGCCGGCTTCGCGATTCAGCTTTTTGCGTCTAGCGCTGGCGTTGTTCAGATAAAAGGGATGACTTGGCCCCCTTTTGCCGCCAATGGTGTCTGGGTTGATTTTCACGTTTGGGCGTGGCCCCTTACGGCTATTTACATTTTTGTGGTGAGCAAAACGCTTGATACCATCGATGGCGTGGATGGCCTCGCTTCGGGCATTGCGGCGATAGCCGGCGCGGCTATCGCAATCATCGGCGTGTACGAAGGTCAACCGCGGGTGGCTTTGCTTGCAGCTGCCTTGGCTGGGGCATCGCTTGGTTTTATTCGCCACAACTACAATCCGGCCCGGATTATCATGGGAACCGGAGGAGCTCAGCTTTTGGGCTTCTTTCTGGCTTGCCTGAGTATCGTTGGGGCGATGAAAACTGCGGCGGCAGTCGCGATCGCCGTGCCCATACTCATTTTTGGTGTACAGCTCTTTGATGCCGTCCAGGTAGTGATTCGCCGTAAACTGAGCGGCGTTCCGATTACTCAAGCCGACAAGCGCCATATTCACCATCAGTTGCTTGATCGCGGACTTTCCCAGCGCCAAGCCGTCTGGGTCTTGTACGCTATCGCGTTGGTTCTTTGCACGCTACTGGTGCTTGCCGTGAGATTTTATGGATAAACCTCGAATTATTTGTGTAGTTGGCACTCGCCCCGACACCATCAAGACTGCCCCTGTCGTTAAGGAACTGCGGAAGTTCCCTGAAGCGGAAACGCTTGTCGTCTCGACCGGGCAGCATCGCGAAATGCTTGAACAGGCTTTGGCTGCTTTTGATCTCAAAGCTGACCACGATTTGGCGATCATGCAACACGGTCAAACCCTGGCCCAGGTTACGTGCCGAGCTCTTGAAGGGTTGGACCGGCTGCTTGATGAGCTGAAGCCCGACTATGTTATCGCGCAAGGCGATACGAGCACAACTTTTGTGGCAAGTCTCGCCGCTTTTTACCGGCAGATTCCCTTTGGGCATGTTGAAGCGGGCTTGCGCACGGATACGATTTGGAATCCCTTTCCCGAAGAGTTCAACCGCCGCGCTACGGGTCTTATTGCCAAGCACCACTTTGCTCCCACGAGTTGGGCGGCAGATAACCTGATTCGAGAGGGAAGGGAGGAAGGGGATGTTTTCGTTACGGGGAACACGGGCATTGATGCCGTTCTCGAGGTGGCGGAAAAGCTTCCGCAAACATGGTATCCAGAACATACCGGTCGTGTGATCTTGCTGACAACCCATCGCCGGGAAAACTGGGGCGAGCCCCAGGAACGTATTGCACGGGCTGCACTTGACATCTTGAGCGCAACTCCCGACGCGATTTTGGTGGTAGCCATGCACCGGAACCCCACCGTGCGCGAGGTATTGACGTCTATTCTCGGTGGCAAGGAGCGGGTACATCTTATTGAACCACCCGATTACGCGCCTTTCGTGAAACTCATGCAACGCTCCGACCTTATTCTCACCGATTCGGGCGGAGTTCAAGAGGAAGCTCCCGCGTTTGCGAAGCCTGTGTTGGTTTTGCGAGATACGACGGAGCGTCCCGAGGGCGTTCATGCCGGGGCCGCGAAGCTTGTTGGTACGGATTACGACGCAATTGTGAGGGAATCTCGCCTGCTCCTAGATAACCCGACCGAGTACGACAAGATGGCCAAAACCAGCAGCCCTTACGGCGATGGGCGAGCCGCCGAGCGCACAAGGTTTGTCGTGCTCAAGCATTTTGGAATCGCCTCGCCGGAGGTTCCAAGTTGGGGTTAGTCGAAGCAATAATTCTTGGCCTAGTGCAAGGGTTTACCGAGTTCCTGCCGATCTCAAGCACGGCTCACTTGAGGATCGTCCCCTCCCTACTTGGTTGGCAAGATCCGGGCGCCGCCTTTACCGCAACGATCCAACTCGGCACCCTCCTCGCAGTCCTGATCTATTTTCGGGCAGACCTCGGTCGCTTGTTGGGAGGGATGGCTCGGCGCCAACCCCTAGAATCTAAGATTGGTTGGGGGATCGCGATTGGTACCATTCCGGTTGTCGTCTTGGGGCTCGCGGGCAAGAACGCTATTGAAGGGTCATTGCGTTCGTTGCATGTGATTGCTTTTAGCTTGATTTCGATGGGTTTGGTTTTGCTTGCTGCGGAAAAGATGGGTAAGAAGACTCGCACATTTGAGGAACTAACCACCAAGGATGGCGTGATCATCGGCCTTTGGCAGGCGATCGCCCTGATTCCCGGCGCGAGCCGAAGTGGCAGCACGATTTCCGGCGCATTGTTCTGCGGATTGGATCGCCCCACGGCGGCTCGGTTTTCGTTCCTTCTTTCCGTTCCTAGCATTTTCGCGGCCGGTGTATATGAGGCATACAAATCTAGGCACGATCTCTTTGGTGCCGGCCTAACCCCAACCTTGGTCGCAACCGTGGTTGCGTTCGTGTCCGGTTACGCATCTATAGCGTTTCTAGTCAGCTTCTTGCAAAAAAGCTCAACGGTCGCGTTTGTCATCTACCGATGCGTTCTCGGAGCATTAATCTTGGGGTTGTTGATGGCAGGGACGCTAGATCCAATGGCTGGAATCGTAAAATAGATGTTTCGTCGTAAGCCAACGCAGCCATTACTACCCCCGAGTTGGATGATTGTAGGGCTTGGGAATCCGGGACCGGAGTATCGCGGAACGCGCCACAACGTGGGCTTTGAGTTGATAGACCTACTCGCTTCCCGCTATAAGATCAAAGTTGATCGGGGTCGAAATCGCGCCATTACTGGCCAGGGTGAGATTGCGGGGGAGTCGATCCTTCTGGTTAAGCCTTTGACGTTTATGAATAACTCTGGTCAGGCTGTCGCCCCGATTGCCCGGGCCAACGGCATTGAGGCAAAGAACATTCTCGTTATTGCCGATGATCTCGATTTGCCTGTCGGGAAAATCAAGCTGCCAGAATCCGGTGGAGCCGGTGGTCACAACGGGCATAAGTCCATTATTGCTTCGCTCGCCACCAGCGATTATCCGAGAATCAAAATCGGCATTGGCGCCGAGAAGGACAACACCATCGATCACGTCCTTGGCACGTTTAAGCCTCTAGAACGGGAATCGATAGACGAAGCCCTAAAAGTTGCCGCCGATTGCGTGGAAGCCCTATTACGGGGAGGCAGACCTGAATCGCTGCGCGTCTTAGAAAAGTACAACCAGAAGTAAGATGATTGCCTTGCTAGCCAATTTTGTTTTAAGCATTGACGATACGCAGTTTGTGGGACGCGAGAAATTCAAGACTGTTATGTCTCAGGCGGCGAGCCTCAAGAATAAGCCGCTGGGTGAGGTGGTCGGGGGGATTGGCCTCTCGTTTGTGGATACGCCGTATGTTGGTTGGACGCTGGAGCGAAACGAAGACCGCGAGTTTTGCTTTGTTACGTTAGAAGGACTTGATTGCGTAACGTTCTTTGAGACCTCCTTGGCCCTGGCAAGGATGATCAAAAGCGGTCAAGAACGTCCATCCGAGTTGGTTGACCAGGTAACCAAAACTCGATATCGCAACGGGGCCGTTTCTGGTTACCCATCGCGGTTGCACTATACAAGCGACTGGATTTACGACAACGACCGACGGGGCAACGTAAGAAACGTAAGTTCGAATCTCAAGGGAGCAATCCCCCTCGGGAAGGTATTTAGCTTCATGACAGACCACAGCGACACGTACCGGCAGCTACGGGCTCATCCTGAGCTTTTGGATGTAATCAAACGAGATGAGGCTCGCCTGACCAAGACTCCCTTTAGCTACGTGCCGACTTCAGACGTCGAGGCCATCGAGTCCAAGCTCATGACCGGGGATATTATTGGCGTCGTAACGAAGACCAAAGGGATGGATTGCTCTCATACGGGGCTAATCATACGTGAAGGGAAGCGGGCGAGATTCTTGCACGCCTCTTCCGTCGCGAGAAGGGTGATGCTCGATGGTCCGATATCGGAGTATTTGAAACGAAATGACAGAAATCTGGGCATCATGGTGGGCCGGCCGCGATGACTCAGCTTGGCACCTGGATGGAGCAGGAAGTCCGTTCGCAACCGGACGTGCTTGCTCCCCGTTTGGACCGATTTGGCGAACGACTAGGAGAAATGCTCAACGGTCGCGAATTTGATGCGGTTTTGTTGGCTGCCAGAGGATCCTCGGACCACGCCGCCTTATACGCGCGATACTTGATCGAAGTATTCGTAGGTATTCCCGCCGTCCTTGCTGCTCCTTCGGTTTGGACTCGATATGGAGGGAAGGTGCGGTACGCAAACTGTCTTTGCGTCGGGATTAGCCAAAGTGGCGCGGCTCCCGATGTTAGCGAGGTTCTTGACGCGATGGGCAGTCAGGGTCATGCGACATTGGCAATTACGAATAACCCTGGGTCCCGAGTTGGCCGCTCGGCTTCGATGATTCTTGATCTTGATGTGGGCAAAGAGTCGGCCGTAGCTGCGACCAAGACCTATTCCGCATCCCTTGTTGCCGCTTATCAGTTGGCCAGAGTGCTGGCCGCGAATGCTGGCTGCGCGATTGCGAGTCCGGCTCCAAGCGAGGCAAGCTTCCACCGCTCCCTGTCACTCTCAATACAACGTGCTGAAGAGGCGGCCGCCGCTGGTTTGGGTCCAATTTTGCGTTTTTCGCCTTTGTTCGTCCTGGCGCGAGGTTTTTCTTTCGCGAGTGCGCAAGACACAGCCCTGAAGTTGATGGAGTGCGCTCTAATGCAAGCCAAAGCCTATTCAACTGCTGATTTTGCCCATGGACCTCGCGCGATCGCTGGGCCAGGAACTGCAGCAATCGTCTTTGGCGAAGCCCCGCCCGAGCTCGCCGCTCAGGGATGTGAGATTGTTCAAGCTCCCGCCTCGGAACTGAACCCAGAGATGGCACCAATTGATGAAATATTTTTTGGGCAGTGGTGCGCTTTGCTGGCTGCGAGAGCCCGCGGCATCGACCCTGATAAAGCTCCCTTCATCAACAAGGTCACCAGAACACTTTAGTGGGCGTAGAATGATGTGGTGAATCTCGTTCTCTATGACGGAATATGCGGATTGTGCAATCGTTCCGCTCAGTTCATTCTGAGGCACGACCTTCGGGACAAATTCAGATTCGCTACTTTGCAAGGTGAAAGAGGCAGCGAGCTCGCCAAAAAACACGGGATTGACCCAACAAAACTTTCGACCTTCGTTTTGATTCTCGATTTGGATGAGCCGAACGAGAGGGCGCTAACCGCGGGCAAAGCCGCATTTCGCGTGCTTTGGGAACTTGGCGGTCCGTGGCGACTAGTTGGTTGGAAGTGGATTTTCCCGAGTTGGCTGCTCGACCCATTTTATGGAGTTGTCGCCCGCAACCGGTATCGGGTGTTTGGTCGCCTCGATGCATGTCCAATCCCTAAGCCGGCGGAGCGAGCGAAATTCTTAGACTAGCCAGCGACCTATAATTAGAAGTCCGTGTCAAATCTCGAAACCACTTATCCACGCCGAAAAACACGGCCAATTCGCATCGGAAGCGTCTGGATGGGCGGCCAATATCCGATCCTTGTGCAATCCATGATTACCGAGGAGACACGCAATGTTGCTGCTTGCGTTGAACAGATCATTGAACTCCATCGGGCCGGCTGTGAGCTCGTGAGGGTGACCACGCCAAGCCTAGGCGAAGCGAAGTGCCTTGAGGAAATCACCCGGAAGTTAGCGGAGAAGTATCAACCCGTGCCGTTAACCGCCGACGTTCATCACCAAGGAAGCGACATTGCCGTTGAAGCCGCGAAATATGTTGACGAGGTTCGCCTCAACCCGGGCCTTTTTGTTTTCAAGCGTCACGGCCTGAGAGCCAAAAACCTCGAAGCGGTCGAAGCTGATCTGCGAGGTAGGGAAGTTGAAGAGATCGACCGACTTAGGGAAGAACTCGCTTATACGGAAGCGGAGAGTCAAGAAGAAATCCAGGCAATCGAAGACAGCTTCGCCCCGGTCATCGAGGCGTGTAAGAAGCGAAATATTGCGATGCGAATCGGCGTCAACCACGGATCACTTTCTGAACGAATCTTGGTGACTCATGGCGACACTCCTGCCGGAATGGTTGAAAGTGCGCTGGAATATTGCCGAATCGCCGCAAAATACGACTACCGCAATATCAACATCAGCGCCAAGGCGAGTCGCGTTCAAGTCGTCATCACTGCCAACCGGTTGCTCGCTCAAAAACTCGATGCAGAGGGCTTCGATTATCCGATTCATCTTGGCGTGACCGAGGCAGGCGATGGGACATACGCGCGGGTCAAATCGACGGCGGGAATCGCAACACTTCTGGCCGAAGGGATTGGCGACACGATTCGTGTGTCGCTCTCCGAGGATCCTATCAACGAGATACCCGTTTGCTACGATATCCTCCAATCGCTTGGCCTGAGAAAGACCAAAGTCGAATATATTGCTTGCCCGTCATGTGGACGGACGAAATTCAACCTGCCGGCGGTTTTGCACGAAGTTCGAGAAGCGACCCGACACCTCGTTGGCCTCGACATCGCGGTCATGGGTTGTATCGTGAATGGGCCTGGCGAGATGGCCGACGCTGATTACGGCTATGTTGGTGCGGCTGGAGGCAAAATTACGCTTTATCGTAAGCGAGACATCGTAAAGAATGGCATTCCCCAAGAAAACGGTGTGAGCGAGCTGATCAGCCTTCTTAAGGCAGATGGGCTTTGGGTTGAACCTACCCCTTAATTGCTCCGGCAACCATCGCTTCTTGGATCTTTTCCCGCAACAGCCAGTACACGATAGTGACCGGGAGCATTACGAGCACCAAACCGGCAAACAGATGCCCCCAGTTGGATGAATACTGTTGGTTGGTGGCCATATCTGCAATTTTGAGCGGAAGGGTGCGCTTCTCAGGGCTACTGAGCAATATTAAGGCGAGGGGATATTCGTTCCATAGCCCAATGGCGTTAAAAATCGCAACAACGATGATGCCGGGCCTTACAAGCGGCAGCATTACTCGCCGAAAAATGTCAAAGTGCCCACAGCCATCGATCGTAGCGGCTTCAGCGAGCTCTTTTGGCAAGCTTTCAAAGAATCCTGTCAACACAAAGATCGTGAATGAAAGGGAATAGGCAACGTATGCGACGACCACGCCAAGAATTGAATCGTTGAGGCCCATGCTCGTGAGCAAAGTTAGAAGCGATATTACAAGCAGGAAGTTAGGAAACATCATTCCGCCCATAAACACACCTAGGAGTGGGCGCGAACCGCGAAACGGATAGCGACCAAGGATGTAGGCGGCCATCGTGCCGATCGGGAGCAAAATGGTTAACGTTGCCGCACAAATGATCGCCGAGTTTACAAACCCTTGTCCCAGTCCCTCTTCCTTCCACGCTCCTCTATAGTTGCCCCACTGAATAGCTTTTGGGAGCCCCCAGGGATTGGTAAAGACCTCCGAACTCTCCTTGAACGAACTCTCAACCACCCAGAGAACGGGAACTAACACGGCGATGATCACGACAACTAGAATCGTTGCGCGAGACAAGCGTCTCATTTCGACACCTCCGGATTCTTTCGGTACCAGAACATGACGAGAAGGCTAGCTGCCATTGCGAATACGAGATTGACGACGCCTATTGTGATTCCGTAGCTAAACTGAGTGTTCTCCCATCCCTTTTCATAAAGGTACGTTAGCGGCATTTCGGTGTGCCGATCGGGTTGTCCGCCGTTCGTCATGACTTGCACGAGCGCAAATATCGAGAAGACATTAATGACAACGTAAGACAAGGCAATCTTCTTAATTGACCAGAACATGGGCCAAGTGATCTTTATGAACTTATTCCAGCCGGACGATCCATCGAGATCGGCTGCCTCCATTGTTTCTGCATCAAGGTTCTTAAGGCCAGCCGCAAAGAGCATCACATAAAATCCCAATGCATACCAAACAAACGCCGCTAAGACGCTGGGGAGGGCCGTCCCGTTGGTTGCTAGAAAACCGTTCTTCGGGACAGGAATTGTAAGCGCTTTAAAGAGCCCGATCAGCAGACCAAAACTTGGGTTAAGCATGAACTGCCAAATGATCGCGACGGCGACTAACGATACAACGTTCGGCAGAAGGTAGAGTGCTCGGGCCAACCGAGCCAGGCGTCCCTGCCCCTGCAAGGCATGGGCGATCAAGAGTCCAATCGAGATTAGAAGGAAACCACCGATGAGAAGCGCGAAAAGACAGTTTCGCATTGACTGCCAATAGTTAGAATCATTCCACAACTGGACAAAGTTGTTTGCTCCTACAAAGGTCTTGTTGCCCGAGAGACCGCGCCACCGGTAAGCCGAAGACCCAATCGTCTGCAAAAATGGCCAAACAACGAATGTGAAATAAAGCAACACGGCCGGAGCCAAGAAAACGATCCGGAATCCGGTTGCACGACGCACGCTCCATTTTATCCCTTCTGATTGGCACGGTTCTTGCGCTTTTGGGCGGGAGGTGCACAAACTGATGAAAACACTGACTCTCTGCATCGCCTTGGCGGCGACGGCTGGCGCGAATGCCCTGACTCTTACAGGCCTCAACGGCACGCCAACCGACGCAAACGGTGACTGGCACACGGGTTGGTACAACACCTACGGACCCGAGGTTGGCAAGAATGCTTACATCGCGATGGATTCCCTTAACGGTGCATTTTTGAATTCAGGGAATGGGCCCTCGACGTTGCTGTCGATTGACCTCTCTCAACCCGGAGTGCATCGGCTTTACGCATTCTTTGACGGTAATGAGATTTTTGCTGGTCGTGACTACTGGGGGTTGAACCTGTTCTTTAACGGCTCGACTGAAAGTGCAGGCATATCGGCGTTCGGAAGACCAAAAGGCGCCGGAGATGCCGATCCGTCGTTTTGGACAAATGCGGGCCAAACCCGAAATCTGCCCGGGAATCGGACCATCACGGCCGCCAATTCTTTGCTCTTCCAAGATGGGAGCTTATCGGTTAGCCTAACCAAGTTTTCGACGGACAGGATCGAAGTCCACAACTTGGATCGAGTCGGCCAATATGCACTTGGAGCGAACGGTCGATTGGACCATGTGGTGGAGATGGAACTCACTGTTGTTCCTGAACCAGCTACGCTAGCAGCGTTGGGGTTCGGGTTAACGGCCGTGCTAAGAAGACGCAAACGGTCTACAAAGAACGTATAACAGGATATGTCATTGCTTGCGGGCATTGTCCTGGGCGCAAATCTCATTCCTTCACGAATGCTCGACCAAGCTGGCTTGTTCGAGTTTGACTCTTCAGGAACCTGGACTGGAAGTTTCGATCCCGAAATTCTGTGGGATGAGCTCGTGGTCTCTTGGAACTGCTCGTTATCACCTGGCGCAACTTTGCAGGTCAAAGTCTGTCCTCAAGGAAGCACCAAGTGGTATTCACTCGGAACGTGGGCGAATGAACGGGCCCGTCGAACGAGCACAAAGAACCAAGTTGATGAATTGGCCAAAGTGGATACGGACACCCTTATCCTAAAGCAGCCAAGCCAGAAACTGGTGGCCCGGCTTGAGTTATCAGGAGCGGGGAACGTGGAATTTCTTACGCTCTCATTTCGCAACAAGTCGGCCCCGGTCATTAACGTGATCGGCGACAAATCTGTGTGGGGAAAGGTGTTAGAAGCGCCAATGCGAGCCCAAATGAGTTACCCCGATGGCAAGGTGATCTGTTCGGCAACGGCGACCTCCATGGCTTTGGGTTATTGGTCCAAAGTTCTCAATCGAGAGGTTGTTGATCAAGATGTTCCGCTTGTATGTGAAGGCGTCTTCGATAAGGGATGGGATGGCACCGGTAACTGGGCCTTCAATACGGCATATGCGGGGACGATTCCGGGTATGCGAGCTTATGTTGCAAGGTTGTGGTCAATCGAACAGTTGGAGCGTTGGATCGCTCGCGATATCCCGGTTGTATGCTCGGTGAGTTATGACTTACTTAGAGGTAAGGGCGAGAAAGGAAAGAGCGACGGGCACCTTGTCGTGCTGGTTGGGTTCACGCCGGAAGGTGATCCCGTGTTCAATGATCCCGGTAAGAACGTGGTTCGAATGACTTACAAGCGCGCCGATTTTCGATCGGCATGGCAATCGTCAGGGAACACTTGCTATCTGATTTACCCACAATTCTACGCTTCGCCCGAAAATCGGGAACGATGCTGGCTCGATTGACGTTAAATTGAACTGCCTCTGCGCACTAAGGATTTGTGCCGAATTCCCGTATAATTTGCTAGGACTCGCCTGGATGACGAAACGCAAAAAGCTCTTAATTGCAATCCCACTGTTAGGTCTCGCCGTAGGTGGCGGTTGTTTTGCGGCTTGGTCTTCGAAAGTTGTCAATAGCATCACCAAGGGTGATGACAAGGCTTCCGCAATTGACGTGTGGAACATGTTGCGCGATCCTCGATCACAGTTTCCTGCACGCAACGCCATAACGATTCTGCTGGTTGGCAAGGACTACAACCGAGATTCAAAGGGTATCCAATACACAACCGGATCGAGGGCCGACACGATCATGTTGATCGCGGCCGATCTTGTAGGTGAAAAAATCTCGGCAATCTCGATCCCGCGGGATACCCGTGTAACGATGAAAGGGATCACTTCTAAGATCAATGGCACCCTTTCGCGCGGTGGGACTGAACTCCTGACTGAAGCCGTTTCTGAACTCACCGGTATCAAGCCCGATTTCACTGTGGTCATAAAGCCCGATGCAGTTCGTGAAATCGTAAACGCCGTGGGCGGAGTTGAAGTTGAAACCATTGATAGAATGGACTACGATGATAGTTGGGGCAAACTGCACATCCACCTTCCCGCGGGAAAGCAAAGGATAAACGGCGACGAAGCCGTTGGCTTTTCCCGTTTCAGAGAAGTGAATACCCACCGCGTTGATGAAGGCGGGCGGCGGATTCCGATTAAGATCGTTCACTCGAAAGAGGAAGGCGACGGGCGCCGCATGGCGCGCCAACAGATGTTAATCCGGGCCATTGTGAATGAGGCAAGGGGCGTTGGAAACCTATCCCGAGCAGGCGACATCATTGACAAAAGTTTCTCGCAAATCGAATCGAATCTCTCCCGATTGCAACTTGCGGCATTGGCCCAGATTTTTCGAGGAATGGGTGACGACGGTTTGAAAACGGCAACTCTAATCGGCACGGAGTCTCAGGGCCCAGGATTCTACTACTTTGTTCCAGACATCGAGAAGACAGAATCTCTGGTTGATTGGTTGTTCTTTGGCAGCGAAACTTCCGGCCGAAAACTGGTTAAGATCGCGGTTTACAACGGCACCGTGACTAAGGGAGTAGCCAAAAACGCTGCGAATCTCCTTGACGAGCAAATGTTTGATGCTTTCTCGGCGGGTAATGCCAAGGATCCCGCGACTGTCTCTGAGTTGGTTTACCGCACGGCTTCGGTGGAGGAGCGAGCGAGACACGCTGCAAAGGTTCTCGGAATCACATCGATTCGCAAGGCCACCCCGGAAGAGACGAAACTTGAGGTGCTGGGTTCTGTCGAGCCAGATGTTCGTATCACTATCGGAACGGATTTGGCTCCACAACTTGTTGCCGCGAAGTCGACTGATCGATCGCCTGGCAACTAAATTGGGTGTTTTGACCCATTGCGCAGATATTTCAAATTTTAGGGAACCCCCAAGCCGAGTTACGCGTTAGAATAAGTGACGCATATCCTCCTTCCCTCTCCGGGAACGGTTACCCCGAAAGGGGTGACTGAAAAAAAGAAAACCCCCGCCGGCCCGTTCCAGGGCCGGCTTTATTTTTGAACCTTCGTTATGCCGCGAGATGCGACTAATGCAACTGCCGCTACTAGCGCCAGGCCCGCGCATATCTCAAACATGAGATGTGGGCTTAGCCGGTCGTAGAGAATTCCGCCAACGACATTTCCCGCCAATGTGGCGAATCCAGCCATCATATAGAAGAAGCCCATTGCGGCTCCCTTTGATTCCTTCGGCGAGTGATCGGCAATGAGAGCCTTCGTGGCGCCTTGGGCCAACCCTTGGTACACCCCGTAGCCCAAGAATAGCAACCAAGCGCTCCCCCAATCATGCCCAAACCCAAAATAGACGAAGGCATATACGGCCCAGCCCGCAGCAATCACCGGAACCCGTCCAACTCGATCACTCAGCTTTCCAAACGGAAATGCCAATGCCGTATAGGCCACGTTGTAAAGAGCGTAAGCCAAGATGGTTTGCACATCGGTAAATCCCGTTTGTTTCGCTCTCATAAGGAGAAATGCGTCGCTTGTATTGGCTAAACCAAAAAGTAAAGATATTCCCAAGATGACCCAATAGGTTCGGGGGAGTTTTGCAAGCTCAGAGCGGGACCATCGAACCGATGGGTTTGGGGTTATGGGCTCTTCGGTGACCCGGTGCGTAACCCAAACCGAGAAGAGCCCAGGAATCACTGCGAGAGCGAATATTATTTGATAGGTCCGAACGTCGCTTCCCCTAGCTTCAGGCAATAGCTTTAGCAAGATCAAGTTGACGATAACTCCCACGAGTGCGCCCGCCGTATCCATAGCGCGGTGGAATCCAAACGCGGCTCCGCGTTGATGAGGTTCGGCCGATTCACTTATGAGGGCATCGCGGGGTGTTGTTCGCAGGCCCTTCCCAACGCGATCGAGTCCGCGGGCAAGGACAACGAACGGCCAAAAGGTTGCAAGCGCAATAAGGGGCTTTCCAACGGCGCTAAGTCCATATCCGAGTCGAATGAGTGGTAGTCGTCGGCCCGAGCGGTCGGATTGAACGCCGGAAAGACCTTTCATGAAACTGACGATCGCTTCGGCGATGCCTTCCACCAGCCCGAGCCCGGCAGCGGGAGCACCCAATGCAACCATGTAGAGGGGAAGAATTGGATAAGCCATTTCGGAGGCGATGTCAGCAAAAAAGCTGACCCATCCGAGTTGGAAGATGCGCTTATTCAATCTCCAAAGAGTATGGTGCAAATCAAAACACACACAATTGCGAGGTTGGCATGACTCGCCCTGCTCCGATAAAGAAAGAGGAGTTGGAACGTTGGCAAAAGTAGGCGCATTTACAAGGCTCGAGTCGGGCTTAAACCTCAAGGTAGACCCGAAGATTGTTCTTTCGAGCAAGATTCTGCAATTGACACAGCAGGAGCTTGAGCAAGCGATCGAAGTAGAACTCGCGGATAATCCTGCATTAGAGCGGCTTCAGGATGATGTTGATCCTATCACTGACGAAACAATCCTCCGTGCCGTGGCCCCGCAGGAACTTAAACCTCAAAGTGAGGACTTCCAGTTCACGCGCAGTCTGCCCAACGATGATACCGGGGTTGACTGGATTGACCTTGCGTCCACTACGACCTCGCTCTGGGAGCATCTTCGGGCTCAGTTGCTGCCCGCGGTTCCATCCGACCTCCGGTACATAGCCGAATACGTCGTTGATTGCGTCAACGAAAACGGCTACCTGGGCACTCCCGCCGAGGAGATTGCGCTCGGTTTGGATGCCGATCTTGATGAAGTGATCACCGTCCTCAATCACCTTCGGAATTGCGAGCCCGCTGGAGTCGGCGCAAATGATGTTCAAGATTGCTTGTTGCTTCAACTGCGCGAAGCTATAACTGTTGAAGAAAAGTTGGCGCGAGCGATCCTCAAGAATAACATGGACGAGTTTATTGCTCGTGATGTGAAGCGGATTGCGCGACGGTACAAGGCCTTGCCCGGTGTTGTTGATCAGGCGTTCGCCGTGATTCTGAGCCTATCGCCGTACCCCGGTCAAGCTTTTTCTAATCTTAGCCAAAGCATGCACTCAGCCTCTTACCGAATGCCCGCGGTGCTTCCCGATCTCACTTTGACCTTGAGTGAATACGGCTGGTACGTCGAGGTTCGGGGTTCGGATCCGAATAGCCTTACCATTGAACGTGCTTACCGTAAGCGCTACGAAGAACTGCGTTCGAATGATCGTGCTCCAAAAGATGAAAAGCGTCACGTTGATGAATACGTTAAGAGAGCGGCCAATTTTATCCAGAGCATTCACCAACGCCGTCGAACCCTTCGGCGAATCGGAGAACATCTGGTTCAGAACCAGTCCGGATTCGTATCTACCGGGCGATACGAGTTCTTACAGCCCCTAACGAGAAGCAAAGTAGCCGCCGACCTCGGAATCCACGAGAGCACCGTAAGCCGCGCCACAATGGGCAAGTTTGTCCAAATCGGCAACGGAGAACTTGTGTCGTTCGAAGTCTTCTTCAAACCCGCT
The DNA here is from genome assembly GCA_040081075.1 of Fimbriimonadaceae bacterium. Lineage (GTDB taxonomy): Bacteria > Armatimonadota > Fimbriimonadia > Fimbriimonadales > Fimbriimonadaceae > JANJUB01. The sequence continues at coordinate 16,315 of JBEBHJ010000040.1, forward strand.
CTTCGCATCCAAAAGATGATCGAGGAAATCCTTCATCTAGAAAACCCGAACACACCCATGAGTGATGAAGCGATTGCGGTCGCACTAAAGAAAAAGGGAGTGATCGTCGCCCGCCGTACGGTCAATAAGTATCGCGACAAGACGAAACTGCTAAGTTCACGCAAGCGCAAAGTCGCTTGACGTCATTTCAGAACCGCGTTCATGTTTTCATATTTTCCGTGCCCGTCGGCATACACAACGTTTGACCCTCCCCGATCGTGCCGCTCGCATCTTGCTGCAAGATTAGCTACGACATCATGCGCAAGCGCTTCCGTCTCAAAGAACAGAACAGTGTGCTCGGGATCCTGAACGCTACTCAAACGAGCCGCCGCAAGGCCAAGCTTATAAGCAAACCCGGTTTGCGGTTTGACTCTGAAAGTTGTCGGACATCCAAACATGTCCGGTATGTTCAGTGTTGAGGTTAGCGCCTCAGCCCAGCGTTCCGGTGGCATTCGGTCGTCGAAGTCGCCCGCGTAGATTGTAGTCGCTGTTCCCAGTTGCTTTAAGTTTGAAAGGCACTGGGTTTTTATCGCGCTCTGCTTGCTATGCCCGTCGTAAGGCGGCGTTATCGCCCAAAGGCACACTACTGCGATGGCTAAACCAACGAGCCACTTTGCCCACCTCATGTTCTATTCTACAGCAAAGATTGGCGAGCCACGAATAAACTTAACCGTGCGTTTTGGAGTCATCGGCGATCCTGTATCTCATTCACTCTCGCCAAAAATGCATCGAGCCGCTTATGCGGCCCTTGGGTTGGATCACAATTACGAAGCTTGTCTGGTCAAAAGAGAAGATTTGGGCGGGCTCCAAAAGAACTTCTCGGACTTTGAGGGGCTTAACGTCACCGTTCCTCATAAGGAAGCGGTTTGCGCCTATTTTGCACTTGATGAGTTCGCCATCCGTACAGGAGCTGCGAATACTCTAAACCTGCGAACGGGGCAAGGAATCAATACGGATGGTTGGGGGTTTGTTGAGGTCATTGCCGGATTGGGAGTGGAAAGGGTCCTGGTTGCGGGTGCGGGGGGAACAGCGCGGTCAATTATGCTTGCTCTTACCTTGGCGGGTTACCGGGTTTCACTTTGGAACCGCAATCTGGCGCGTGCTGCCGCGCTCGTAAGCGAACTTGATGTGCCTGCGCAGGTATGCTCAAGCCTCGATATCAAAGGGCAAGACCTGGTGGTGAATGCCACTTCATCGAGTCTTAAAGGCGAATCGTTGCCGATTGATTGGAGTTGCAGGGAACCCCAAACCGTTTTTTGCGATCTCTATTACTCGTCGGGCGGCACCGTCTTTGCGAAGGAAGCTCGTGCGGCCGGAGCCAACACCATTGATGGTCGGGAATTGCTGGTTGCCCAAGGGGCTTTGAGCTTCGAGTGGTGGTTGGAAACGGAGGCGCCCAGAGAAGTTATGAGGGCCGCCGTATTTGGAAACGAGGATAGGACAAACAATGACGTTTGAAGATAAAGTAGCCGTGCCCATATTGAAGCCGACCCCGGAGAACGTGCAACTTGCCGCTGAGGCGATCTTAGCGGGGGAGTTGATTGCCATGCCCACCGAAACGGTTTACGGCATTGCCGCCGATGCTACCAACCCGAAAGCGATTGCGAAGCTGTTTGAAATTAAGGGTCGGCCCGCCGAGAACCCTTTGATCGTTCACATTTCTGATTTCGTGCAGTTGGAAGACATCGTGGCAGAGTGGTCAGCTTCTGCTGACGTGCTTGCCAATCGGTTCTGGCCCGGCCCCCTCACAATGGTGGTGAAGAAATCAGAAATGATTCCGGACATCGTGACCGGTGGCCTTGATACGGTGGCCGTGCGCATGCCCGACCATCCGGTTGCTTTGGAAGTGATTGAAACTGCCGGGGTTCCAATTGCTGCACCCAGCGCAAATCGCTTCATGCAACTCAGCCCAACTTCAGCTGAAAATATTGACCCCGCCATCGCGACAAAGTTGTCATTCATCTTAGATGGTGGCCCGTGCCGTATTGGCCTGGAATCTACCGTTGTAGACATAACCCAAAATCCACCACGAATTCTCCGTCCCGGCGGAATCTCCAGAGGGGATATCCAGGCTGCGCTTGGTATCCAACTCGGCGAAGTTCCTGCAAACGGAGAACGTCGAAGCCCTGGTATGTACGCTCGACATTACGCCCCTTACGGCGAGGTCGTGCTGTGTTCTGAGCTTGAAGATGACGATTTTGGACTTGTTCTGGCCGAGCCGAAGAACGAGAACCAGCTTCAAATGCCTTCCGATCCTATCTCTTACGGGGCCAGGCTGTATGACTATTTGCACAAGCTGGATGCGATGGGAGTCAAGGTAATCAAGATTCAGCTTCCGCCCGATACGGCGGATTGGGAGGCCGTAATGGACCGCCTCCGCAAAGCAAGCGCGTAGCTTCCGAGTAGACTCATTGCATGCGCGTGATCATGCTTTCGTGGGAGTATCCGCCGCGCATCGTTGGCGGTATCAGCCCCCATGTGTTTGATCTTTCCCAACAACTCGTGAAGCAGGGCATTGAAGTCCATGTCGTCACGAAAGAGACTCCTCAAGCCCCCGATGAGGTCACTGAACCCAGTGGCGTTCACGTTCACCGCGTTCACCTTGCCGAAACTCCGAAAGACTTTATTCACGAGATTCAACTCCTTAACGATTCGACGGAAGTGCGCGTTAGACAACTCTTGGAAGATTGGCGCCCGGGTGGCCAACCAACCGTGTTTCACGCCCACGACTGGCTTTCACTCGAATCCGCGCGGGAGCTCAAGTATGAGTATTCGCTACCCATCGTGGCGACAATCCATGCCACCGAGGAGGGCCGAAACCAGGGCATCCACAATCGGATGCAGGCATACATCCACGAACAAGAGTATTGGCTGACCTATGAGGCGTGGCGAGTGATTGTTTGCACCGATTACATGAAGCACGAAGTCGCACGCCTTTTCAACGTGCCCAACGAGAAGATTGACGTCATTTACAACGGAGTCGTAGCCTCTAAGTTTGAGTTCGATTGGTCCGAAGCAGATCGGATCGCCTGGCGGGCAAAGTATGCCGAGCCAGACGAGAAAATTGTGTTGTACGTGGGACGCTTCGCTCGGGAGAAAGGGATCCAACTCCTACTGAACTCGGCGAACTCGATTCTGGAAGCCGAGCCGAAGACGAAGTTCGTGATTGTTGGCGGCGGCAACCGTAAGGCCTTTGAGGATTTCGTCCGGTGGATTGGATTGGAAGACCGAGTCAAGTTCACGGGCTTCATGGCGGGCCAAAACCTATATCAAATGTATCGAATTGCCGATGTTGCCGCATTCCCGTCGCTTTATGAGCCATTTGGGATCGTGGCTCTTGAGGCTATGGCGGCGGGTGCCCCGGTCGTCGCATCCGATGCGGGCGGATTGAGAGAAGTCGTTCGTCACGACGTCAACGGTACGTCTCACTATGCGGGTGACAGTGCGTCCCTCTCATGGGCTATTCTGCGGGTGTTGCAAGACGGCGACCGAGCCAAAGCTCTGCAAGAGACCGCCCGGCTCCGGCTTGAGTCCGATTTCAACTGGGCAAATATCGCCACGCAAACCATTGACCTCTATGATCGAGTGTGGCAGGAGTTCCTAAGGAGCTACTGGGCCGAGGGTACAGTCTGGCCCGTTTCGCCCGGCGCGGAAGAAAGGGCGGCGCGCCGCCGACTTCGCGAGAAGCTCACCGAAGGGCCCCATCATCGTCCGCGACCGGCGGTGGACGTACCTGCCAAGCCAACTACGCTCGACCACGACGAGCATCCTACAGAAGGAGACTAAACCGAAATCCAAGTTCGGGAAGTCGCGCTACGCTCAACCGCGTCAAGAATCACTTGATTTTTATATCCGTCTTCGAAGTTTGGAGAGGGAAGTTCACCTTGGCTGATAGCCGTTAGGGCATCGGCAACGAGATTGATGAACGTGTGTTCATAGCCAATAATATGCCCGACCGGCCAGTAACGTCCGGCATAAGGGTGGGCGCTTTCTGTGGCTTGAATTACGGCAAATCCTTGGCGACCCTCAACCGCCTCGGCATTGTAATACTCCAACTCGTTCATGCGCTCCAAGTTGAAAACGATCGAGCCCTTCGAACCATTGACTTCGATACGACAGTGGTTCTTTCTCCCGACGGCAAACCGAGAGGCTTCGAAAGTGCCGAGGGCACCATTCTTAAACCTGGCCATGAAGAGAGAAGCATCGTCCACCGTAACTTCCCCCATTTCATTTGAAGCTGACGCGCCCATGCGATCATTAACTGCCCCGACCAGCGGTCGCTCTTTCACAAAGGTGTGCAGCATCCCATTTACCTCGCTAAGGTCTCCGAGAAGGTATCGACCCATGTCAATGATGTGCGAACAAATGTCGCCGTGGCTCCCACTGCCCGCCGTCTCTTTTTGGAGCCGCCAAACGAGAGGAAAGTTAGGATCGGCGATCCAATCTTGCAAATAGAGGCCCCGAAAGTGAAAGATTGTTCCGAGCTCACCGGAAGCTATCATCTGCTTGGCGAGGCCGATTGCGGGAGATTTTCTGTAGTTATGGAAAACAGCGTGGGCAACTCCGGCTGCATTAACGGCATCAAGCATCCGTTTGGCGTCTTCGAGATTGTTCGCGATCGGTTTTTCGCAAAAGACGATTTTTCCGGCTTGGGCAGCCGCGATCGCGATTTCGCAGTGAGCATTTCCCGGCGTGGCTATATCGATAATGTCGATGTTCGGGTCATCTACCACCCTGCGCCAGTCGGTCTCGTATCCTTCCCACCCATAAAGGTCGGCCGCGGGTTGAACGGCGGCTTCATTTCGACCGCAGAGAGTCTTCATACGGACTTGAACCGGAAGGTCAAAGAATCGATTAACTTGACGATAGGCGTTGCTATGCGCCTTGCCCATAAATTGATAACCAATGAGCCCAACATTGAGTGTTTTCGACATCAGGGAGATTTTGGCGTGTTTGGTGAAGGTCGCGCACGTTAAAATAACGATATGCTTCTGGCAGTTCTTCTCGCCGCCCAGAGTTCGTCGTGGCTGACCCCGCTTCGCGACTCGCTTGACTTGCCCGCAATTGGTGGTCTTGAAATAGAGGGAAGCAAAGTGGTGGGGCTCGTTGCTGAAGGCGTTCGGGAGGTTGGCAGCGAGGAGAAAATTAGTAAGGATGCGGTCTGGCATCTGGGCTCAAACTCCAAAGCCATTACGGCGGCGTTGGTGGCCACTTACATCAAGAGCGGCGCCATCGGGTTTGACAGCAAGGTCCTCCCCCTTTTGAAAATCAAAGAAGATGAAGTAGCAACCGGCTGGGGCGAATTGACGGTTCGCCAACTCATTGAGCATAACGGCGGACTTAGTGCAGTGACTTACCCAGCGGGTCGGATGTGGTTCCAAGACAAACGCCCCGTGCGAGAACAGCGTGCGGATTACGCCCGGAAAGTCCTGGCAAAGCCTCCCGGCCCCAAGAGATACCTTTACTCTAATCAGAACTACACAATCCTGGGCGCAGTTTGCGAGATGTTGGGCGAAGATACGTGGGAGAACCTTGTGCGTTCGAGGGTTCTAAAACCTATTGGCATTGAGTCTGCCGGATTTGGCCCGGTGTCCCTGCGAAACCCGCAACCTCACATGTTTAAGGACGGAAAGTTTCGAGTCCTCGATCAAGACGAAGCACCTGATAATGCGCCGGTCATCTACCCAGCCGGTGGTTTACATATGAATCTGAACGATTACTCCAAGTGGTTGATCGCCGTGATGAAAAAGGACACCACGTTGCTGCCTCCTTCAGTTTGGACTGACTTGTTAACCCCTTCAACGGTTGGAGGACGATACGCAGGAGGGTGGCTTGTGGTTCGCTCCAATGGAGAGACAAAGTTTCTCACGCACTTTGGTTCAAACACGCTTAATACCCTTGGTGCCTGGGTCGACCCCTTGAGAAGTAAGGCAGTTTGTATTGCGACAAACTGCCATTCCGACGTGGTGATGAAAAAAATTAACGAAGCGATGGTCGATTGGATGAGACGTTAACGCTCATGGCTCTGGCTCCAAGAGGCCATATCTGCCATCTTTGCGGCGGTAAAGGACGCTGATTCGGTTCGTGTCCTCATTGCGGAAAATGAAGAACGGATGATCTACCATTTCTAGCTGAAGAGCAGCTTCGTCCGGCGACATCGGCTTGAGCAAAAAGGTCTTTCGCTCTTTGATCTCGACATGATGCTCCTCGTGATGAGGCTCCTCTAATCCAGGCGGTAGCTTTTCCGTCCCGCGCTTTCGGTGCGAGTCAACGAGTCTCGTCTTGAGCTTCCTAAGTCGCCCCTCAAGCTTATCGCCAACTTTGTCGATCGCGGCGAGCAAGTTGGCGTCGTGCTCCTCCCCCCGGATCGTATATCCGTCGGCAAACACCGTAATTTCAACACGGTGGCCGAGCTTGTCGGTTCGGTGCACCATCTCCACCCTCTGTGCGGCATTGAAAAAGCGGTCAAGTCGGCCAAGTTTTTTAGCGGCATACTCCCGGTCTTGAGCGCTTACATTGCCTTCGGCATTTCGCACGAGTACTTCCATTTTTTGCCTCCTTTTAAGCTCCGTTGAGGAGCTTAAAATCGTTGGCGAATCGTGGCAGTGGCAAATGCCGCGATGCCTTCTGAGCGCCCGATGGCACCCAATCTTTCGTTCGTTGTGGCCTTAATCGACACTCGGCTAACATCAATCTGAAGCGATTCGGCCAGGATTTGCAGGATTTCAGATGATCTCACCATGATTTTTGGGGTCTCCGCAACGACAGCTATATCTACATTGACGATTTCCCAGCCGCCATTCGCTAACAATTCGCGAGAGAACAGCAAAAAATCTATCGATGGTGCGTCCTTCCACCGAGGATCGGAGTTCGGAAAGTGAACACCTATGTCACCCAAGGAAGCTGCGCCGAGCAACGCATCCACCAGGGCATGAATTACGACATCGGCGTCTGAGTGTCCGTCAAGGGCCGGATGAGCAGGGAAGTGCACTCCGCCCAGCATTAACTGTCTCGAAGAATCGGTCGAGAACGAATGAATGTCATAGCCCAAACCGGTTCTTGTTTCGGGGTGCCCAAGCAGTGCTCCCAGTTTCAGAAAATCATCCATGGTGGTTACTTTGAAGTTTAATTTGTCCCCTTGAGTCAATGCCGGTCGAATTCCATTGGCTTCCATAAGAGCCAGGTCATCGGTTGCACCCATGGGGGACGTGGAAATGGTCTGGAAGTGTTCCCTTAGTGCGCCCTGCGGGGTTTGCGTCGCAAATAGGTCTGCCCGAGTTAACGTCTGAATGTTACCGGTTGTAACCTGCTTTATCGTGTCGTTAACGGGAATGACCGGACTCGCTGCACCCGAGAGTTCTACCGCCCGGATAACATCCGTTATAACTTGATGAGAGACGAGGGGGCGTGCCCCGTCATGAACGAGGATAATGTCAGCCCACTCAGGAGAGGCCGCAAATCCCACCCGCGAACTCTCGGTGCGCGATGTTCCGCCGGGGACAACAAATGCGGCCTCGGGAACATCCGTAACCGTGTTGGAGACAAGCCCGACTCCGTCGACTTCAGGGTGGCTTAGAAACGTATCAAATGAGTATCGCCAAAGTGGCTTACCTCGAACGACATAGTTGACTTTGTCAAACCCCATTCGCTCCCCACTTCCGGCGGCAAGAATTATTGCAAAAACTCTGATTGCTAGAGTCCTCCGTTCTCTTGCTCAAGAGCAGAAGCCAACTGCCCAAAAATCATTTTGCCCCGCTCGGTTTGAATCACTTGTGTCACAACTACTTCAACGGTGTGACCGATGTGCTGCTTGGCATTGTCAACAACCACCATGGTGCCGTCATCCAAATAGCCAACTCCCTGGTAAGGTTGATTTCCCTCTCTGGAAACGGGTAGCGAAATCACTTCTTGCGGCAGCAAGTTGGGACGCAAGCCCATCGCCAGCTCGTTTATATTGAGGACGCGAACGTTCTGCAACTTGGCCACTCGATTTAGATTTGAGTCGTTAGTGACGATATCGGCACCAAGGGCAATCGCGAGCCGCACCAGCCGTGTATCAACCTCATCTTTGGCCGAGCCCGCATACCGATCATGCAGGCCAACTTCCAGAGGGAGGTCGCTTTGCAACAGACGCAACATATCAAGTCCTCTTCGACCGCGTTGCCTGCGTAAGGCATCATGGCTATCGGCGATGAATTGCAACTCTTCTAGACAAAATCCAGGGACGTAGAGCTGGCCTTCGAGGAAGCCTGCCCTCCAAACTTCGTAGATTCGACCGTCAATGATCACGTTTGTGTCGAGAATCTTCAGCCCGCGACGCCGCCCCCTAGCATGCCCGCGGTACCACGGCAAAATGTCGGTCATCGTATTCAGAACGTAAACAGACCCCATTGAAAACCCGCCTATCACGACAAGCATGGTTGCCATAAGCCAAGCAATATTCTGGTTAACCATCGCATAGATCAAGAAGATGAATGGGACCGAAGCAACCAGGCCGAGAAAAACGCCAACGAAGAATGTGACCTTGTCTGGGGTTGATAGGTTTTCCCAGTTATTGACCAGCTTTCGGCCGGCCACCATGAATAGGGTGGAAAGGCTAACGCCGCCGAGGAAACCTGTGACTCCGCATGCGAACTGAGCGAAGACAAGAGCGCGCGCATCGGCGGGAGGTTGCATGTTGCGGGCATCTATTAATTTTATTAGGGCCGGAGTCATGAGGCCGAACAGCAGAAATGCGCCGAGGCATCCAGACAGCACGGTCAAAATGAGGCGCCCATATTGAACGGGTGGGTGTTCAATCGCCGGGGGCACCCCTTCACCATTCTTCGGCAGTAGTAGCGTTTGATCCGGGCTACCCTCATGGCCTTCGTTTAGCATCTAATACCTCCATGGTGACATTCCCCAAAAATGTGAACGTGAATGCATCTTCGACGCTACCTTGAGCAAGCTTAATGTGACCCATCCCAACCGAACCGGGCCTGGTTGAGTCAACCCCGAACCACTTTTTACCATCCCAAGCCTCGACCCACGCGTGGTAGTAATACTGCCCATCCTGATAGACCAAACCAGCGGCGACCCGGCTCGGAATTGAAACCGCTCGCATCAATGTTGCGGTCAAAATTGCATAGTCACGGCAAACGCCTTCTCTTGTTTTCAGTACCTCTCGAGCGTCCCGAATGATTCCAATCCCCGCATTCGGCAACATAATCTTCATCACGTACTGGCGCACCCTCTCTGATGCACCAACGACGGTTTTTTCTTTGCCGATAATTGTGCGAGCCAGGCGTTGCATGCTGGCATCATCGCTAGGGATGTTCAGGCTTGGCTTGGTCCAGCTAGGCACTTCTTTGATAGCGCTTGCGATGGTCTCTTTCGCATTTGGCTTCTCGGGAGATAGTGTGATAACCCATGAATCCCCTTTCCGGGCGACTACTTGGCGGTGATCCGAGGGTAAGCGGGAAAGGTCTTTGCCCGTCACCCTTAGCTTTAAACTTTTCAGTTGGGTTACATCGCCGAGAGATCGGTTGGGTCGGATAGCGTTCGAAAACCCAATATCCGTTGAGCCAGAACTCTTCGGAGCGTCCCCTTTGGCTTCCGCTTCGCTCATGGGGATCATTTCAATTCCCATGGGACCATCCAACTTAATGAGATCGCCCTTCGAACTGAAATAAGCGGTCATCGTTGACCTTGGTTCACTAAGCTGAACTGCATTTGCAGAGATCTCCTTGCCCTGAAGAATCGTTTTCTTTTGGCCCAGGAGTTTTATCTCATTTTTCACGAGCGAAGCCGTCATTGGGTCAAGCACATAAAACGCGCGTTTCGAGCCGACGGCGGACCCTTCGGCCCAAACGGTGTTGATGGCGTCGTCAACGATCTCCCCATCCGTTGGGATGGCAAGCGTCTTCTTAGTGATGCTTCCCGCGTTATCGACGACTAACTCGATCGTCTTACTCTTGAAATCCGCGATGACCGTCTGAGTTCGCCCGGCACTTGACATTTTCGATTCCATCCGACGTGGCTTCTGATTCTTGCTCCAAGACTTTGTCCAAATTTCGATCTTCATGTCGGTTCCAAGGAGCGCCATGTTCATGACAGAGTAGGACTCAGACCGTGTATCGGACTGAAATGACTGATCGTTGAAGCTTTCAGACGAGGAGTACCCGATCTTTTGGGAGTTCATAAAAACACCTAGGAATTCACTCGCCGCGCGAGACGTCGCCGCAACGGCAACCATCAAAATCAAAAAAAGACATCGCATAAATAAAACTTACTTAAGTGTAACGTAAGACGGGCGCCTAAGAGTTCATGGTTTCGTCCTTTAGCCCAGATTCATGCCGGCTTTTGAAAACTTAACCTCGGCCACGGTCCATCCAAGGCGTTGCTCAAGCAAGAATGTGCCACCCAGCCCTTTGGCAAGATTCTCCACGATTTGAAGTCCCAAGTTGCTTTGCTTAACGATGTCAAAGCTTTCGACTAGCCGATCACCGTTATTGGAAACCCATAAACCGATTTCACCCTCATTGTCTTCCACCGTTACGTGGATATCCCCCTCGAAAGTCCGTTCAAAGCCGTGTTCGACGGCGTTCTGTATGAGCTCATTCAGCACAAGAGCCACCTGAGTAGCTTGGGTCATGTTGAGCCTAATCTCATCCCCTTTGACCTCAAAGTTGAGTTTGTGCGTTGGTTTCATGAGCGCCTGAAGTTGATGCTGAGCCAACATCTCGGCAATCGATCGAATTCCTACATGATCCAAGTCCTCCCGGCTAAGCAGATCATGGACGGCCGATATCGCTAGAATCCTTCCCAGAACATCGTTGAGCGCTTCATCAAGCGATTTATACGGAGCTTGGCGGAGTTGGAGCCTTAACAAGGCGGCGACCTGTTGCAGGCTGTTCTTCACCCGGTGGTGCATCTCTTGCATCAAGGTTGTGCGAACCTGCAACTTCGCGTGCTCAATACTCACGGCGGCCTGCTTAGCCAATGTTTCTAACGCCTGGATCTCCTCGGAGCTAAACGCGCGGATCTCTGATGTATAACAACTCAAAACGCCAACCGCTCGCCCGTGGAGAGTCAAGGGAACGCAAATCATCGAGTGCATGCCTTGCTCAACCGCCAAGTCGTGTCCAATATAGTCGGCATCGGCTTGAACGTCTTCGATGACAATCGGCTTGCCCTCGGCAATCGCCCGCCCCGCAATTGACTCTCCCAGCTTGATCGCGCGCTTACGCGCGTACGCTTTCGCCGGAGCTTGGGTTGCCCTCAGAACCAACTCGCCGTGTTGCTCGTCCAGTAAGCGAACTGTGCAGACCAAGTAGTTGAACTGTTGCGCCGTTAGGTTCACCAGCAATTGCAAAATTTCCTCGATGTAGGGGCTCTGCGCGATTGTCGTTGACACTTCGCTCAACGCTCCAACCCTGGAAGCGTCAAGGCCCGCGTTACGACCGCTCAAATAGACTTTGGCACAAAGCGACATGCGCTCAATCAGCTTAATTAGTTCGAGCTGCCCCGAATTATCCAACGGCCACTCGGTGTCTTTTCTCAACAGGCAAACCCCTAGGTTTGGAGGGATGGGGATTACAGCCAGGCCCTCGGTTTGGGAATCATCGAGTCCTGGGTAACGAGCGTAAAACGAGTCTTTCTCGGCTGCCGAGGCGATGAAAACGGGTTCGCTCGTGGTGAACACTTTTCCACTGATCCCCACGCTTCGACTGATTCGTACGCGGTTGTTGTACTCCGGGGAGTGAGTGCTCGCTCTCAACACGAGTTGCTCACCCTGGCGCGTCAGTAGGTCGCATGCATCCGCGCCGGAAAGCCCCACGAGAGTTTGCGCGAGTTCGGCCCAAAGCTCATCCTCACTTTTGGCTCTGGCTGCACTCTCTAACAGGGCTTGCGAGGCGATCACTTCCTAGATTGTGACAGCTTCATGTGTTAACACATTGAGGATAAACTCCATGGCATGTTGGCCCTCATCCTATCGGCGGTGATCGTAGCCCCAAGTCCAAAGCTCATCAACATTGTCTGGGATGGCGCTCCAGACTGGGTCATTGATCGAATGCTTAAAGAGGGGAAGTTGCCTAACGTAGCTCGCCTCGCCGCGACCGGATTCAGGGCGGAAACCTGTATTCCCGCATGGCCCTCGAAAACAGCAGTCGGGCACGCTTCAATCTTTACCGCTTCTTGGCCTGATCAGCACGGAGTATCGAATAACACGGTTGGGTTGCTGCCCCGTTATGAGCACTCACTTAGCGAATCGATGCGTGGATTCGATGGGCGTGCGCTTCAGAATGAGCCAATCTGGGTGACCGCGGCCCGCCAAGGGAAAAAAGTTGTGACCCTCTCCGCGGCGTGCTCGTTTCCTCCAGATCCCTTTGTAGCGCAACTGAAACAGGTTAAGAAAGAAAGGAACTGGGTTGGATTTAGTGGCTTTGAGCAAGAATGGGCTCAGGGCAAAATGATCAACGAGCCCGGCGAAGTGGAAGTCGCGGGCTCAACATTTTCCGTGCGGCTTCACGATGATCCAACCGATCCTAAGCAAGGGCCGGATTCCGTCATTATCCAGCGCGGGGATGAGATTGACATACTGAAGCCGAAGCCAGCCGGCGATACCAAGGCGTGGTCCCACCAGTTTGAAATCCGTAAAGCCGGCTCAACTGCCAATGTCTATTTCCGGCTTTTCTCGCTTAAGGATGGAAGGCTTGAGTTGTATCAGCGAAAACTGAGTCCCATTTATGGCACGGAGTCAGATGAAGCGGTCAACAAATACGTCCGGGCATATGGCGGATTCCATGATGATGCATTCGGTCTCTACGAGCGCGGCACCTTCGGCAACACGATTTTTCAGGGCGGAGAGGGCGAAGCGGAGAAGCGTATTCTAGAGATTGTCGAGCAAGATTGTGAGTTCCTAAAGCGAGGGTTTGACTATGGGTGGAAGGCTTGGAAACCAGACATTCTGTTCCACTACACGCCCATGAGCGACAGCGCGGGGCACACGTGGATGGGAGCGCTCGACCCCGCAATCCCGGGCTATGATCCGGCGATTGCCGCCAGAATATGGCCTTACTACGAACGAGTTTTCGAACTCCAAGATGGGTGGCTCGGCCATATGATGGATCACTGCGGTAAGAACACCGTGGTGGCGCTGATGAGTGATCATGGCATGGCTGGAGCCCGTCAATACGTTCACGTCAACAACGCCCTAGAAGCTGCCGGACTTCTGAAACGAACGAGTTCCGGGGCGATTGATTGGACGGTGAGTCAGGCCGCCGTTCCCAGTTGGAGCGATTTCTTTGTCACGGTCAATGGTACGGATCGCAAAGGAGGCATCGTGAGTGCCGCTGATCGAGAGTCGGTTTTGGAAAGGGCGGAACAAGCTTTGCTGCGCATTGTTGACCCTCAGACTGACAAACCCATAATCACCTCCGTGTTCCGAGCGGACCGGTTAAGCTACCTTGGAATAGGCGGGCAAGCTGGGGGAGACCTCTACTTCGAAATGGCACCCGGATATTATCCTTCTAACCGTGCAAATAGGTCCACCACATCACCTTATGGAAGTGAGATCGGCGGGGGCGTTCACGGATTCTTTCCATACCGTCGTGAGATGGGCGCAATCTTCTATGCCTCGGGGCCTGGAGTTGAACACCGAAGCAACCTCGCGATTCGTCATGTTGACATCATGCCATTACTTTGCCGCGCGATTGGGATAACGGCCCCGAATCGTTAAGGACAGGCGGGCCGAGATTGGCTGGCTTTTAACCGGGTAACGTCACACGACGCATAATTCGCCAATAATGAAAAATCTTCTTCGCGCTCTCGCCATTGTTTCGGCTTTAGGCCTAACTTTCCAGTTGAAGTCGGTTTCAACTCAGAACAGGGATGAGTATCTCGCTGGTTATCTGATCATCCCAACCGCTGAGAAAATGGATAAGGCTTTCAACGCCGGATTTTCCATGTACGTGGCCGCGTGGCCTTTGCTGCAACACTACCCTGGGCATCGATTTCAGACCGGCTTGCCCAGCACGTGGATGTTTGCCCAATATGATGGGGATGCGCCTAGGGATTTGTATTCCGATGTTGAAGGCGGGCTGGGTTGGTGGCGAGACACAAGGTTTCCCACGGAGACTCCCAAATTCATCATGGGTGGGGTTGGCCCCAATTTCTCTGATATTGCCAACGGACCCTCCCACGGCTGGGGCACTTGGGAGAAGCCCCGCGGCCTGTATGGCGTGGCTCAACTCAGTCCATGGGTGGTCTTTCCCATCGATGGCTTAAGCGTGAAGCAAGGCGCATGCGGCGAGTTGTTTGGATACGGTTACCTTAACCTCCCGCTTACCGAAGAAAAGGCTCGAACCGAGGGGCGCAACGTAAAGACCGGCGGAAACTGCTGGACCCTCTTCCTGAATACGAACAATTTTAAGGGACCTCTCGCCTTCTTTTTGCCCAACTTTTGGTCACGAGCAAGCCTCAGAGAAGCCCGGTTCGAGGGCCAACTCCTCGATCAACGCGGCAGTGAACCCAATCGACATGTTCAAATGGAGACTCAATACATTCCATGCAAGCAGGTTGAGTTCAACGGCGAATCATATGTTCGCATTGCTCCGACTTCGTTTCCTAGGAGTGCCAGCGGCGATTCAGTGCTTGTTCATCAAGACACTGTCTACAACAGTAAAGCCCTTTGGGAAGATGTGAAGCGTTGGTTTGATGGCGGCCCCGCGAGCGCGGGACAAATCAAGGGTGCGGAAGCGCATGTTCGAACGTTCTCCGGCGGAGGGAGCGCAACTTGGCAGATTCACACACAAACCGGCGGCGAAAAGGAAGTGAAGGTGCCCATCGCCTGGAAAGCTTTCGCAACTCCAAAGGCGATTGACGCGAACACGTTTGGATATGAGTGGAACCGCCAATTTGTGACGCAGACAGATACGAAGGATGGCGCGTTAGTTACTCTACCGCAATATTTTCACCTCGTTGAAGGCAAGTGGACGCCAGTTTCTGCGGATCAAGTTCCACCCGAAACGGGTCTGCGCAAGCTCAAATGGGAACGTCCGGTCGAAGAAGTGCAAGAGCCCTATACAACTGGATTCGGTACGATCCCAAGTTGGAAGAAACCGGGGCCTGTCGCCGGTCCCTTTAGGGCCCATCTCGGCGACGGAAGCGTGGTCACCTACTATTGGTATCGGTTCGCCGACCAACCGGCCATGTTAAACGCGGATCTGAGCGATTCCGAGCGAGAAAGGATGCAAAGACGGGTGGAGAAACTTCATCGCAATTGGCCGAAGAACCGAAACTATCTGGCACCGCCGTCGGTTGGGAGCTTGGCGAGCCTGGACCCCGCTCAAATTGTCAAGCCTCCGAAAGGGTATGAAATCGGCTACGTTCCCATTGCTACCCTGCACGAATTCGGCAAACGCTAGCTCTTTGCAACCCACTCGGAGCAACTTCGCGTAACATAATGTGATTGTGAACGTGCAAATTGTAGAACTTGCCCCTATTCGCGTTGTGATGATGCGACACCGAGGCCCATACGACCAATTGGGACCCATTTTTGAGAAGCTGGCGGGATGGGTTACCACAAATGGCGTGTCCGCAAACCGATGGATCGGAATTTACTGGGACAATCCCGAGGAAACACCCGCCGATCAGTTGCGTTCAGCGGCTTGCGTTGAAGTGCCTCTGACCTATCAGCTTAACGATACGGGTGGTCTTGCCCTAGATCGCCACGAAATTGTGGGTGGGAAATATGCAACGACTCGGTTCGTGGGTCCCTATGAGGCGTTAGAACGCGTTTGGACAGAGTTCACCGCCCAAGTCGAGGGACAACTTGGCCAGGAGATCACGCAGAATCCTGCTTTTGAAGTTTATGTGAATGATCCGAGCGATACGCCAGCCAATCAACTCATTACCGAACTCTACATGCCCGTCCGATAAATGCGCGTATCCACTCCTTGGATTTACTCGCCCAAGTTCGATCTCGCCGCGATCATCGGGCCCCCTGTCGCGATCACTGCGATCGTGCTGGTGTGGGGAAGCCGACTCAGCGAAATCAGTGAACCTCCGTTATGGCTGTGGATACTCCTCGTCCTCGGGGTTGATGTCGCGCACGTGTACAGTTCGCTGTTTCGAACCTACTTCGATAAGCAAGAGTTTCAGCGCCGTCGCCGGCTCTATCTCGTTGTTCCGGTCCTCTGTTGGGCGGGCGGCATTGCGACGTACGGGTTCTGGGGGCCATCCGTGTTCTGGTCAGCCGTTGCCTATTTCGCGATCTACCATTTCGTGCGCCAACAATACGGTTTTCTCATGCTTTATCGCCGTGGTGAGCCCGTAGGAGGCTGGAGTTATCGAATCGATCAAGCCGCCATCTATCTTGCCACGGTGTATCCGCTCATCTATTGGCATACCTATCCGCGCCAGTTCCAGTGGTTTAGCGATTTCGAAGTGCTGCACATTCCAACCACGATTCCAGAGCTGATATGCCGGTTTCTCTACATTGGGATGTTGGTTGCATTTGGCATTAAGGAAACCCAGCGCTGGCGCACAACCGGTGAGTTCAATGTTGGCAAGGTTCTGCTACTTACGGCCACGGCCGCGGCTTGGGCAACGGGCATTATCCTGTTTAACGGGGATCTAACGTTTACGCTGATCAACATCATTTCGCATGGCATCCCGTACATGGCTTTGATCTGGATTTATCAGCACCGAAAGGGCGCAAACCAACCCCATCTTGAAAACAAAATTCTGCGTTTCTTCCAACTCAAATACATTCCGCTTTACGTGCTCGCCCTTATGACATTGGCTTACCTCGAAGAGGGCATGTGGGATTGGTTTGTCTGGAACGAACACCAAGGTCTATTCGGAGGAGTCCACGTGCGCTTATCCGCCTCGGCGCTCATGATTCTTATTCCTCTCCTGACTATGCCGCAGGTAACGCACTACGTTCTTGATGCATTCATTTGGCGGGTCAACAAGAAAGGGAAGGAAGAGGTAAGGGCGGTTATTGGTTAAGCCTGTCGTATACTGATGGAATGGGACTAAACGTATGTGCTCTGGCCGCCTCGCTTGTAGCCTCTCAGGCAACACCTGCGGAACTGAAAAAGCTCGAGATTTATACAAGCAGCATTGACTCCGAATTCCTGCGTGACAAACCTGATGCATTCCGTCAAAAATGTGTTTTCTTTGTCTGGAATGACTCAGCAATTACTTATACGGATTTAGCATTTGAAATTTCAGTTAGTTTTGGCGGGCGCAGGGAAACGGTTAAGCTTGGGGTCCAACCAATGCAACTGATGAATAGCGTCGCTAAGGATGTGTTGCCACCGAGAGCAACCGCGTACTTTACAGTGGCCGCTGACTTTCCCAGTAGTGTTTTTTACTTTGGCCGGAATGTTAAGGTTAAGATTGTAAACGCCAAAAAGGTGACCGATTTTACGAATCTGAAAGATCCAATCAAGATGTTTGCTTGGTTTTACAAAGCCACGCCAACTCAGATTGAAACTGCATTCAAGAAAGATCCGAGTCTCATGAACGTGCGCGGTCGCATAGGAGAAACACCGATAGAAATGGCTCTCATGCAACCAGACCCGGCTAAGGTGAAAGTTCTCCAGAAATTAGGGGCCAAGCTCGATTTTGTTTCAAGCAGAAAGCAAAATGCAATGCACTTCGCTGCTTTAGCTTCTCCTAAGATGATTGAATATGTTCACAGCCAGAGAGTGGCTTATAGCAAAGACAAAAATGGTTACAACCCGATGTTCTACGGCGTTCAATCATGGGAACCCACCCATATAAGTGCGCTTGCCAAAGCGAAAGTTCCCCTTGATGAGCCAGCTTTGAAGGGCGTGACACCCGCAATGTTTTCCGCAAATCTGGGTTATCTTGACGTGTTTCAAGAGCTAATGAAGGTTGGGGCAAATCGGAATGCTAGGGACAGCAGTGGATATACGGTGATGGTATATGCAATGCATCAGAACGTGGACATGTTCAAAGCCCTCGCCAAAGCTTATGGCACAGTCAAAACTCGCGAGGCAGAGGGTCGAAATCTGTTGCATGTTGCTATCCAAGGTCTTCACTATGACATTGTCCCGTTCCTCCTGAAATCAGGGATCAGTCCGTACAATAAAGATGCAAAAGGAAGCGACGCCTGGGCGTACGCAGATCGAATCGATCATCCGGTTAACAAAAGTCAAATGTTGGCTCTTTTGGAACCCTATCGGAAGAAAGGAAAGTAGCATTGCCGCGGGCGAGATCCGCCCCTTTGCTTCTCGCTGCGAAGTCGCCGAAAGGGTTAATGTTACCGTTTGGTCCGATCATGCAAGCTTTGCAGTCGCCCAGATTCATTCTTCACGCACCAATCGTCAGCCGCTAGCTGCCGGGCGGCGGTATCCAGATAGGG
>JBEBHJ010000086.1:0-9827 GCA_040081075.1 Fimbriimonadaceae bacterium
GTTTCGATGTTAGTTGGAAACGCCTTCGTCCTTTGGATATAGCTTCGGCCCGAGTCTACGCCTGCGCCGCCGACCATTCCCTTAATGGCAAACTCTTGGGGGTCGGAAAGGAACAGAGTGGTCACGTCTACAACGACAGACTTATCTCCTTCTGCCATGACGTCAAACGAACGGATAATCGGTTCGACAAAAAGATTTTGCAATCCCAAAGCGAGGCCACCGGTATCGTTTGTGCGGTTGGCGGGACGAACTTCCCGCATGAAAATCTTGTTCTTTCGGCGCTCAAACCGCAACGTTCGGATTCCACCAGCCAAGCCAGGATATCCTGCACCCTCAGACAGTTCTGTTTGCCAAAGGAAAACGCGACCCATCAAATTCTCGGGCATTTCCCACAAAACCTTGTCTTTGTCTTCACTTCGGTGAACTTTGAAAACACCGGGTTGAGCCACGAAGTCCTTCGTGACTTCTTCATAAGACTTCAGATCGCTCTTGGGCTTGGCGGGGGTCGTAGCCTGGCCCGCAGGTGGGTCAGCGGGGGGCTTGGTGACTTGGGAAATGGCCGTAGAAAAGGTCACGGCTAGGGCAAGGGACAGCAACGCTCGCATATCACCGCTAGCATACTTCGCAAGATGGCATTGGTGTTCCCAAAGCGTATACTCGGTAGGTATGAAGTCCGAAACGAAGTCAAGCGCCATCAAGCGAATCAGCCGAATCAGTGGTCAAGTGGCGGGAATTCAACGCATGGTTGAAGGTGGTCGGACATGTAACGAGATATTGCAGCAGGTAACAGCGGTTCGTTCAGCGATGGATCAGCTCGGGGTCCTGCTTCTAACCGATCATCTCCAAACTTGCATTTTGCAACAAGATGTTAGTGAGGCGGGAGATTGTTGCTCCAAAGTTGCCACCTCGGACCAAGCGGGAGAAATCAAAGACGCCCTCACTCGGTTTTTGCGATAGTCGGAAATGTTTGATGACCACATTTGTTGGCACTACAGAGTTCAGTGCCAACTTCTCCTAAGGAGCGTGCCGATATCTTATGGGTGATTGATTCTCGTGAGAGAGTTGTGGCCACCCGAGAAGAGTTAAATTAGAAGACTTATCAAAGCTGGCAAAGTGGTCGAATTGCCGGGTCGGCGCTATTGCGTTGGACCCGGTCAACCGACTTCGAAAACCTACCTGAAGAAGAATATGAATCTGCCGTTCACCGATATTTCGATAAGTTTGATGAAAGTTTTGCGTCCGTAAAGCTCAACTATGGCCAAAAAGCACCTTCTTGAAGAACCATTGAAAAACTCGGCAGATATTCTAGTGCCGTGGCTCAAGGCGATTGCCGTGGCGGCATCGCCATGTCTTGGAGCGTTCCTCAGCCTTTTGTATGCGGGTTGGATTACGACTGGATATTCCGATGGCTCCTGGCGACAATCGGCTTTGATGCAAAGATTTGGCCCGCCTGACTCGATTTGGTGGACGCTACCCCTCTATATGAGCTATGGGTTTGCAATATTTGGCATAGGCTCGGCGATCTTGGCGCACCGGCGACGAAACTGGCATCAAGTGTGGGCCGGCTCGGGTTGCGCGCTGTGTTCGCCGTTGCCCTGGCTATTCTTTACTGTGGCTTCGTACTAGTCAGACCGTAGCACCACTCACTCAACTCTCAACCAGATTCCTTTCAAGTACAAGCTCTCGGGGAAATGGGCAAGATAGGGGTGATCAGCGGGTTGGAGGGTGATATCATCGACGTAACACCGCCGACCTTGATCGTTGATCGCGCTCCGCACAACATCAAGCAACGCCTCAACCCCAAGCTGATACGAACATGAAAACACGACCAGTCGCCCCCCGAAAACGAGTCGGGGAAGAGCTAATGTGGTTAGTTTATGAATAGCCCCCTTGAGACTATCGCGCTCGTCGCCGGTTTTTGCAATTGCGGGCGGATCGAGGATGATGGTGTCGAAGCTCTCCTTCGCCTGCGCAAGCCAGTCAAAAACGTTCGCGCATACAAACTTAGCCCCGGGTGCCCCTAAAGCGTTTCGGTTGGCTAGTTCAATGGCTTCGGGCAAGATATCGACCCCTGTCGCCTCAGCGCCCGCGGTTCCCGCAAAGATGGTGAATCCACCCGAATAGCAGCACGCGTCCAACACCCGTTCACCGGGGCGAACTAGGTCTGACAGCTTTTTTCGAGCCTCCCGCTGGTCTAAGTAGAAGCCAGTTTTGAGTCCGGATCGAGTAGGGCAAATGAAAGTGTGGCCGTTTTCAATCACTTCAATTTCTTCCGGCACGTCCCCAAACAGG
Organism: Fimbriimonadaceae bacterium; assembly: GCA_040081075.1. GTDB lineage: Bacteria > Armatimonadota > Fimbriimonadia > Fimbriimonadales > Fimbriimonadaceae > JANJUB01. Next base: position 2,293 of record JBEBHJ010000086.1, read on the forward strand.
AGTTTCACCGATGGTTCAAGCCCTTCCTCAGCCAGCCCCTCCATGTCTGAGCGTTCCAAAATCCCTTTCGGTCGTTCCGATTCGATGAGGGCAGGCATCCAAAGATCGCGATACCGGTGCATTCCCGCTGATCTCACTTGGACAATCAACCATTCCGCGTAGCGGTCTATGATCAGACCGGGCAAGCCATCAGCTTCGGCGAACACCACTCGGTGAGAGTTCGTCCCCGTAATGCAGGAGCGCCTTGCTTTTGCCCTCAAGAACCTCTCGGCAAAAAACTCTTGATTAATCGCTTGAGCCCGTAGATCCAGAATTCGAACAGCGAAGCGGCTGGCAGGGTTCCAAAATCCGATCCCTACCGCGGGTTGATCGGGGCTGACAACCGTAATAAGCTCCCCTGGCTCAACCTTGCCCACCACCTCCACCACCTCGTCGCGGAGCACCCACGGATAACCGTTGCGAAGCTTTTTAGTGCGGGATGGCTTGATGACAGCAGTGGCCCGGGGTTCAACACTGCGCATGGGGTAGAGATTACCTTTGAGGGTCAATACTGAGGAGCGGCAGCAACGATCGGCCCCAAAACACCGAGTGCGCATCCCAGTAGGAGGGTGTATAAAAACTCCACCCCGCTCAAGGTTTTGAATCTGATCATTGAAGATATGGCTCGGGCAAGAAACCCAACATACAGAAAGCAATGGCCGAAGACGACGGCAAGGAGACCTGCCCCCCCTCCCATCGTCACAGCCGCGCATCCCAACCCGATTGGGGCGAGCATAAATAAGAAACCCATACGCTCAACCCAATTTGATGTTGATGGCTTTTCCGCAGGACTCATTCAAACATCCTCAAGTAATGACGATACCATTCGCTTTGGAAGATTTCGGTCGGATCGTGTTGCCGTTTTCTGGCGAGAAATTCCTCAAACTGCGGATAACAAGACATAACCTGATGCTTATGCGCCCACTTGTGGTAGGTCAAATAGTAGCTTCCATTTCGTTCGGCAGCAAGATCAATCAACATTCGAAAGGCTTCTGCTGCTTCCATAATTTTCTCTTCCGTATGCTCAACGTGCAAATTGAAAATCACACACGCATAGTCCTGTTTAGCCCAGGTCAGGAAAGAATCAACATCTTTTTCAACTAAGCGGATCGTGCCATAAATCACATTGCCGTTGAGTTTTCGCAAACCGTCGGCGGCGGCAACCAAGAAATCCACCAGACGATCACGCGGCACGTCAATTTCGGTAATCATTTCGGTGCACGCGGCCCTTGCCCCCATCCTCTTATCCGTATTCTTGTGGTAATCCTCGTCGTAACCTCCAATTTGAGAGGTATCGGACCAATATATCTGTCCCGAGGTCTCCAGATAGAAATCGGAGTAGAGCTTGAACGCCTTGCTCTTATCGGTGTGGGCCAGATACACAAGCTCTTGCCAAGCCCGATCAGAGACCGTTTTCTGTTCATCTTTGATAGGGGTGTCAATTGGCACGGGCTTGTAGCACGAGAAGACACCCAAGTTCAAAAAGTCGTTAGACTTCTCGTCAATGGCATACTGCCAATCTCCAAGCGTATAGCCTTCCTTGATGCGTTTTTCAAAGTTCGCAACGAGTTCATCGGCGCGAACCATTTCAACCGTACGCTCAAGTTTGTGCCGCCTTTCCAAACGATACGTTGCCGAGTGAACAACACCAAACAAGCCGTATCCGCCCACCACCAGGCCGAACAGCTCCGGATTTATGGTTCTACTGCATCGCAGTGGATCGCCGGTGGCATTCACAAGTAGCAATTCCTCGATGTCGGCCACCATCGGCGGATGCTTCAGGGTGCGTCCGTGGGCGTTTGCTGCGATGGCACCGCCGAGAGTTAGTTTGTCGGCACCGGTTTGCTTGCAGCGGATGGTCCAATAGTCGACGACATCGCCTTGCCTTGCGGTCATTTCGTCAACGAAATCGGGCCACTCTATGCCAGCCTCAACCTGCACAAGTCCGGTGCGAGAATCAAAATCCATGACTCCCTTAAGCCCTCGAGTGTCAATCATAACTGCATCTTTGGCAAACTGTTGGCCGCCCATGGCGTGCCTCGAACCGGAAATACAAAGTTTCTGTTTCTCTCGATTGGCTCGGCGAAGGATTCCAAGTAAATCCTCTAACGTTGTTGGATTTTCAATCGACCGAACCGTCGTCGCGTTGAGTTGCGAATGAATATCGTTGACATTTAGCGAGACGGGTATTGACTTGGACCGATCTTTCAGATAAATCGCTCCACCAAGTCCGGCCGCCCCAGCAGCCGTTCCGCCAATCAGAAATAAACACTCACGCCTACTAATTTTCAAGATAGCCCGTGTGTTCCTACGGCAGAACCCTTGCTAGCGTGCCAGCACCAAGGCTCGGCTAAGCCGCGCACTTAACGTGATTTGGCAGCCACTTACCGAGAACTCCTCGCAAGTCCTGTAAGAAGAACGGCTTGGAAAGATGGTCATTCATGCCCGCTTCCAGGCACAACTGTCTATGCTCGTTTAGCGCATGAGCAGTGAGCGCGATGATGGGTAGTTCCGGGTGCGTTGAGCGAATTTGGCGGGCCGACTCATAACCGTCGATCCCCGGCATTTGAATATCCATCAAAACCAGGTCGAAAGGTTGCGTTGCGATGAAGGCAAGGGCTTCCTCGCCATTGAATGCCACCGCGACTTCACATCCCAATCGTTCAAGCTGGGCACGGGCCATGCGGCTGTTAATCGGATGATCCTCAGCCAGCAGAACTCGTGGCTTGGAGGAACAGGGCGTTACGTTTTCGGGAACGGAAGCCACCGAACAAGCCTCCTTGGGCAAAGAGAGTCTGACGGAGAACGTGCTGCCGACCCCAACCTCGCTCTCCACTTCGATGGATCCGCCCATTAGTTCAACGAGGCGCTGACAAATGGTCAAGCCGAGTCCCGTACCGCCGTATTTTCTTGTCGTCGAGCCGTCTTCTTGGGTGAAGCTTTCAAAGATTTGTCCTAGCCGATCACTCGCGACGCCGCAGCCCGTGTCCTCAACTTGTATCAATGCGCTCACGTGTTCTTCAGAGTTAGCCTCCGTCTTAACGCGAATCTGAACAGAGCCGGCCGATGTGAACTTTATGGCGTTGCCAACCAAATTGGAAACGACCTGGCGAAGCCGCGTGGGATCACATCGAACTTCCGCTCCGCCACTCAGCTCAAACTCGCTTCGCAGCGTCAACGATTTTGCGCGAGCCTGGCCCCGGAACAGGTTTTCAACTTCTTGCACGAGCAACTGAAGATTCTCGGACTCAGACTCCAATTCCATCTTCCCCGACTCGATCTTCGACAGATCGAGAATGTCGTTAATGATGGAGAGAAGCGAGTTGCCGCACTGCTGAATGGTTACAAGATATTCCCGCTGAGTTTCGTCAAGTTCGGAAATAAGGAGCAATTCAGTAAGGCCGATCACGCCGTTCATCGGCGTGCGGATTTCGTGGCTCATGTTCGCTAGGAACTCAGACTTCATGGCGTTCGCGCTTTCAGCTTTCTCCTTAGCGATCGTCAGTTCCGCGTTCTTCTCCTTGAGGAGGTCAGCTTCGCGTTGAGCCATATCGAACTCGTGGGCGCCCACCAGGGCACTAGTATGCTCCTCAAAGTCTCGGCGACTCTTTTCAGCGAGGAACGTGTACGCTTGCCTCAGTTCGGCGAGCGCTGGGGCAAAATCGCCTAGGAGTTCATAGGCTCGCGAGAGCTTTTCGCAAACATCATTAAGGTGGGGATTAAACTCTAGGCGAAGGGAGACTTCTTTAGCTTCTACAAGCTTGGAGTGAGCTTCGCTCGGCCGATCAAGGTCCAGGAGAATTTGGGCGGAACGCAACAGTGTTTCGACGTAACGGGACTCGTTGCCGATTTGAAGTTGAAGGCGCCCGCTCTCTTCCAGGTCCGCGAAGGCTTGATCATAATCTCCTTCGGCTGCGCTGACCCATGTTCTGGTTTCCAAGGCAATCGCGTAGATAAGCGTATCGGTATCAGCATCAAAGCCATCCAAACACTTCTCTATCCAGAATTTCGCTTCGTCCATTTTGCCAATGCGAACATAGTCGTAAGCAAGGTTATTGGCCAGGTTGCGGGCGAACCGCTCGTCGGGATACTGATCGAGCAACTTAACCGCTTCAAGGGAGTAGTCGATGCCCTGTTCAATGTTGCCAACGGAGCCACAATAGAACCCCATGTTTAGGAGGCAGGCAACTTGTGCCCGCATCAGTCCTTCCTTTTCGGCGAACCTCAACACTCCCAACGAGCGCTGAATTGCGCGCTGGGCATTGCCCATGTCCTTCTCGCCAAGTGAGGCAACGATTTGGCACCGCGCGTACATTGCGTGATCCTCAAGGACCTCAAAGAGTGCCGCAGCCTTTAAGGCAAACTCGTAAACTCGAACGGGGTTATGGAGCGTGTGATGGCACTGGGCGATAAGCAGAGTCAATCGCGCGATTTGATCGTGAGCATCCTGTTGCTCAGCAATCGGAATCAGGTTTTCAATTTCGGCTAGGCAATTTCGCGGCTGAGAGAACCGCCACGGTTCAATTTTCTCGATCCTCGCCTGTATTTCCTCGACCGTCATTTGACCCTTCCAGAAATTGTCGGCACATTTGCGTCAATCCTCTATTGAAGCGCCCGGTAATATAGATCATGCTTTCACTGATGGCCGCACTCGCGATATCGCAAACAATTCCTCGACCCGAGCACCCAAGACCCGATATGATGCGCGCGGAGTGGGTGAATTTGAACGGCAGCTGGGAATTTGCAGAGACCAACGACACAAAGATCTCATTTCTCAACGAGACAAAGTTCCCCGACAAGATTACAGTTCCCTTTTGCCGAGAGAGCGAACTCTCGGGATTGGGGAGAAAGGGGTTCGTAACCAATGTTTGGTATCGACGGCAATTTGACGTTCCCCAGAGTTGGGGTGAGAAGCGCGTGCTTTTGCACATTGGCGCTTGCGATTGGCTCACCACGGTTTGGATCAATGGCAAGGAAGTAGGTCAGCATCAAGGCGGTTCGGTCGCATTTTCATTTGATATCACCGAGTTCCTTACTGGACCATCAAACACGGTTGTGATTAAGGCATTTGACGATACGGTCAGCGGCCTTCAAGCCACGGGTAAGCAATCTCAGCGCCCAGAGAGTCATGGCATTATGTACACCCGCACCACGGGAATTTGGCAAACCGTATGGCTTGAAAGCGTTGGCCGCAGCTACATTGAAAACCTCCGAGCCGAACCAGACGTCGCCAACAAATGCATCAACATCCGCGCCGAAGTCCGGGGCGAAACGGAGGGGCTCACCGTTAGGGCAATTCTATCAGAGGGAAAAACCAAGGTTTCAGAAGGTTCGGTCGCGGCCGATTGGAGAAACGGACAAATCAAACTTATTGTCGACAATCCTAAGCTGTGGTCCGTCAAATCGCCTTTTCTCTATGACCTCGACCTGGAGCTTGTCCGTGAGGGGAAGATCGTTGACAAGCTGAGCTCTTATTGCGGAATGAGGTCGGTTACCATTCGAGGGAACAAGATTTTAATCAACGGGGAACCCGTGTTTCAACGGTTAGTCCTGGATCAAGGCTTCTATCCTGACGGGGTTTGGACTGCATCAAGCGACAAAGAACTCAAAGGAGACATTGAGCGCTCCATGGCTTACGGGTTCAACGGCGCGCGCTTGCATCAAAAAGTGTTTGAGCCTCGATTCCTCTACTGGGCCGATAAACTTGGCTACCTCTGCTGGGGCGAGTTCCCGAACTACGGTCTAAATCACGAAGATACAAAGGTTGATTTGCCCGTCTTGGAGGAGTGGGGGGAAATTGTCCGTCGGGATCGAAACCACCCCGCGATTATTGGATGGTGCCCATTTAACGAAACTCCGGATTCGGCAGCACGACTGCAAAAGGCGACCGTCAACTTGACGCGCCAACTTGACCCGAGTCGCCCTGTGATCGAAACCTCGGGTTGGTCTCATCATCTGCCGGACCCGGAAGTGATGGATGCCCATGACTATGATCAAAACCCAACGAGTTTCCGTCAGCGGTGGAGTTCCGCGAGCAGCCCCCTGCCAGATCGCTATTCAACAGCTCACACGTTTGATATTCCGTTCATGGTAAGTGAGTTTGGCGGAATTGGCTGGGACACAGGAAAGGGCTGGGGCTACGGTGAGCCGCCCAAAACGATTGAGGAGTATTTCATCAGATTCGAGGGTCTCACTCGAGCCCTTATGGACAATCCCGATATGTTCGGATTCTGCTACACACAACTTACTGATGTCGAGCAAGAACGAAACGGGATGTACACGTATGACCGTAAACCAAAGCTCGACATCGCAAAAGTTCACGCGATTCTCTCAGCCCCGTCCGCTTTCGAGGTCGGAGCACTACCGAAGCCGCTAGGCCGTGAAGATTGGACGGTGGTGGTTGGCTCCGCACGCGATTCTGGAGCGGATTGGCGGTACACAGAAGCCGATCCGGGAGCCGGTTGGCATGATTCGGCCTTTAAAGATTCTGGCTGGAAATCCGGTCCCGGTGGGTTTGGAAACAAAGGCGGTGTTGAAAAAGATGCGCGAACGGCTTGGACGAGCTCGGACATCTGGCTCCGACAGCGATTTTCTTATGGCGGTTCAAAGTTCTCAGAAGCGTGGATGCCGATTCACTTCGACAACGCGACCGAGGTATATCTGAACGGCCAAGAGATTTGGAAGTCCGATCCGAAAGCCTGGAATGATGGCTACGCGGGAATGGACGTTACGCAAGCGGTAGCAAAGGCATTGAAACCTGGCGAGAACGTGATCGCAGTCCACACTCATCAAGATAGCGGCGGTCAGTTCATTGATTTAGCCCTTCTGCTGAAGGGTTGACCTGTTCTTGGGCCGTTTGCGCACAATCATTGCGGGCTACGGCCCGGACAGAAACTCGCGGGCCAGCGCACCTTGAATCTCGCCGTCCAAGAGGAACGAGTCGTGCCCATAAGGCAGATCTATGAGCTCAAACCGGCTCTTTGCCCCTGCCGAAATGGCCATCTCGTGAATACACAGGCCTTGGGAAGGCGTGTACAGCCAATCACTTGTATAACTCGTAACCAAGAACTCTGTGGTTGTTCCTTGGAGTGAACTACATTCATAGTCGTCGATTGCCCGAGTTAAAACCAACAAAGAGTTCGGTTCGAAGCGAGTCGTGAACTTATCTCCCTGATAGTTCAGGTAGCTCTCCACTTGAAACTGAGCCTTCATGTCCTGGAGTCCACGACCAAACTTTGAGGTGAAACTTGCTTCGCTGAGATACGAAATGTGACCGATCATGCGGGCGACGCTCAAGCCATTTCGCGGCGGATCATCCCCGTAGTCTCCTCCGCGCCATTTAGGGTCGCGCATTATCGCCTGCCTTGCCGCTTCGTTCAACCCAATTTGCATTGCGGAATGAGCGAGGCAACCCGCGGTGATAAACGCTTTCTTTACGCCCGACCTTCTGGCCCATTCTAGGCAAAGATGCCCGCCCATGCTCCCTCCCGCTGCTG
>JBEBHJ010000041.1:0-33306 GCA_040081075.1 Fimbriimonadaceae bacterium
TATATTTATGCGGATCGTTTTAACGCAGCGTGCTGGCTGTCTTCAAGCATATTGCCAATATCCGCAAAGTGAAACGCACAGTTTCGACCGTGTTGCTTGCTGGCATAAAGCGCCGCATCAGCTTGTTGAATAAGATCTTTGGCTTTGCCCATCGCGGAGTCAAGCGTTGCGATACCAAGTGAGGCGGTCACGGCTCGGTGAGACCAGCTTGACGACTCCAAGGCGGTCCTGAATCTCTCCGCCGCGAGGATCGCTTGCTCCTTATTTGTTCCCGGCATGATAACGGCAAACTCTTCACCGCCATACCGGGCTACGGCCTCATAGCTTCGAGACGAAGCGGTCAAAGTCTGGGCAACCTGGCGAAGCACATCGTCGCCAGCTGGGTGACCGAAGGCGTCATTATATTGCTTGAAGTGATCGACATCGAGGAAGATAAGTGAAAGGGGCCAAGACATGCGTTGATGCGAGCTGAACGCGTTCTCCAGCTCTTCTTGGAAGCGACGGTGATTCCATAGACCCGTCAATCCGTCGGTAACCGCGAGCAGTTCGAGCTTCTGGTTCACTTCTTCCAACACCAAGTTCTGCTCGGCAATCCTTCGTTCTGCCAAGCGTCGCTCGGTGATGTCGAGGTTCGCGCTAATCGCTCCGATGATCTCGCCCGAGACCGCTCTAAGCTGAAACACGTTGGCCATGAGATAGCGGGTCTCACCCTTGGAGTTGTGGAAGTGCCAGTCTACGTTCTGAAGTTTCTCCCCTTGGAAGATGCGGTGTACCAACTTGCGATCCCAGAAATGGTCGTCAAACCCGCCAAATGCTTCCCAAGTGGGTTTCTGCACTGCGCTAAGGGCCGGGCGGCCAAACTGTGCTTCAGCGGTGCGATTCCACTCTTGAATAACGCCCTCGCCGTCAAACGTAAAGCACGCAACCGGCATGCCGGCGAACAGTTCTTCAAATCGCCTTGAAGCGAGCAACAAATTGTCGTTTGCCACGTGCAAGCGGTCGCTAGCCAAGGTGATTTCCTCGGTTTGGCGACGAAGCATATCCTCTTGAGCCAAAATGCGTTCGGCGACTTTGAGTCGAGCAAACAACTCTTCCCTATCCAATGGCTTGGAGAGAAAGTCATCAACGCCGGCTTCGAAAGCTTCCAGTCGATCATCTCGCTGTCCCTTTGCGCTGAGTAGGACAACATAAGCGTAGGCTCTCGACTCGGAGCGAATCGCGCGGCACAGGGCCACACCATCCATCTCCGGCATCATCCAGTCAGTGATGATGACGCGGTGCTCGTTTTGCTTAAATAGTTCAAGGGCCGTCTTTCCGTTGTCAGCGTGATCAACAACGTAGCCGCGATGTTCCAACACTCGTCGAAGAAGCAGAGCCGACACAGGATCATCCTCAACAATGAGAATGCGTTGTGATCTCTCTAAACCCCCATGCAAATTTTCGCCAGACATCTTTCCCTCACGGTATGTCTTCCTCAATGGCGAGGTTACGGGGTTAGCACAATTAACAGGTTTAGTCTAATGAGATGAGTTCGGGTTGGCTCTTGTTCACCGCTGCCATAGACCCTACATCAGCCGTTCTTTCGAACGGGTCGCGTTCCATGTCGGCTGGAATTGCTAGGGGATACTGCCCGTTGAAACAAGCCAAACAAAACTCATTCTCAGGTCGCCCAACGGCCCTAACCACGCCGGGAACGGACAAATAGCCTAAGCTGGTTGCCCCGATGTGATTTCGAATCTCTTCGATGGTCATTCGAGCGGCGGCCAATTCGCGCTTTGAACACATGTCAATTCCGTAGAAGCAGGGCCACATTATGGGTGGAGCGGTGATTCGAACATGAATCTCGGCCGCACCCGCCTCGAACAACAACTTCACGATCTGAGTCGTCGTCGTCGCCCGCACAATTGAATCGTCTACCAGAACCAAGCGTTTCCCTTTGATATGTTCAACCAACGGCGAGAGTTTCATGCGTACGCCTCGTTCTCGCATTTGCTGGTCGGGAGCAATAAATGTGCGGTGGATGTATCGGCTTTTCATCATCCCTTCCCGAAAAGGAATTCCGCTCTCTTCGGAGTAGCCAAGAGCGGCGGGGATTCCGCTGTCCGGCACTGGAACGACAATGTCCGCGTCCACGGGGTGTTCGCGAGCAAGCTCCCGTCCCATTCTCTCGCGAGCTGAGTAGAGAGACGTTCCGTACAACTCGCTATCGGGCCGGGCAAAGTAAATGAACTCGAACATGCACATCGCCTTCCGTGCGGGTGGAGCACCCTGTGCAAATCGCATGCCTTTGTGATCTACGATAACCATTTCACCGGGCTCAAGCTCATGAACCGCGTGCCCATCAAGCGGAGCAAAGGCGCAACTTTCACTTGCGATCAGATACCCGCCGGGCAGTTCACCCGCCACCAAGGGTCGAATGCCGTTTGGATCGCGGAAACCTAACAACATGGTTGGAGTGAGGACCGTGCAGGAGTAGGCTCCTTTAATTCGGCGCATCACCATGGCCACCGCATCCTCAGGGCCAAGATGCATGTTTCTTACCAATAACCGGGCAATGATTTCGGTATCGCTGGAGGAATCAAACACTTCCCCATCCGCTTCCATCTCCTGACGAAGTTCTAGGGGGTTCACGAGGTTACCGTTATGAGCGACGGCAATATCGCCTACCAAACTTTGGCAAAAAATGGGTTGCGCATTTCGGAGTGCGCTGATTCCCGTAGTCGAATAACGGTTGTGACCGATTGCGATGCCTCCCGGAAGGGTCTCCAAAATCTTCTCGTCGAAAACCTGGCTAACGAGCCCCATATCCTTGTGCATTCGAACAAGTCCGCCATCGCTGACAGCGATTCCAGCGCTTTCCTGACCGCGGTGCTGAAGGGCAAAGAGGCCAAAAAACGTAAGGCGAGCCGCCTGACGACCCGGAGCGTAAACTCCTATGACTCCACATTCTTCTTTGGGGTGATCGCTTGAGTCAAACGGAGTTCGCGGCACCCTTATAGTATGGCGTTTTTGGCCAAACCGTCGCAATTTTTGGGTTTCCTAGGGTACAACCTTGTTTCGCCTTTCAGCGTAAGAGGAGGAGAAAACCGATGACGGCGAGTCTAATTACATTAATTTGTGCCTTGAATTCTGGTGTTCCAGTTGCCAAGGAAGAAACGATCACAAAAGTGATCAGCATCAAATTGCCTTTCAAAACAACGGTAAAGACCACAACCGATTTGAAACCCGGAGAGAAGGTTGTAAAGGTCAAGGGAGCCCACGGTAAAGTCGACACGACTTACCTCGTGACCCTGAGAGACGGAAAGGTCGTCTCCAAGAAACCGCTTTTCTCATCAAGAGTTGAACCCATTCATGCCCTCACGTTGGTCGGGCCCCGGGTTCGTTCAAGCATTGCAAGCCGCGGAGGCTATGAGCGCAATCGGGGAGAAGTTTTGACCATGGTTGCAACCGGATATGACACGAGTCAACAGACAATCCCTGGTGGCACGGGTCGAACGGCTACGGGAATCCCCGCCGAGCACGGCGTCTGTGCGGTTGACCCAAGAGTGATAAAGCTGGGAACGCGCGTTTACATTGAGGGGTACGGCGAGGCGATATGCGCAGATACTGGAGGAGCGATCAAGGGGATGCGCATTGACTTGTGTTTTGATAGTCGCCGCGAAGCACTTGCGTGGGGCAGAAGGACTGTCAAAGTTCATATTCTCGGCCGTTGAATCTAACCGATGCTGGCACGCTGCAACGAACGCTGGCCCGTCATGGGTTGCGGGCCGATAAGGCTTTAGGGCAGCACTTCCTTGTTTCACAAAGGGTTGTCGACACGATTGTCATTCAGGTCCACGGATATCAAGGTGCCCTAGAAATTGGGCCAGGACCAGGCGTTCTCACGCAGGCCCTATGCTCAGCGCTACCCGCGGTAATAGCCCTAGAATTAGATGAGCGAATGATACCGATGCTCGCCGAGACCGCTCCGGCCGCTCAGGTACTGAGAGTGGATGCTCTGACCACCGATATTGGGGGGGTGCTAGAAGGCATGCCAGAGCCGCGGGCCATCGTTTCAAACCTGCCGTACTACATCACCGGTCCGTTGCTTGATCGTATATTTCAACAACGGCAGTCATGGAGCAAGGCTGTGCTGATGATGCAGCGAGAAGTGGGCGAAAAAATTCTGGCACCTGTTGGCGACCGCAGGCGAGGCGCGCTTTCCGTCATTTCGCAGGCGCTCTTCCAGGTATCAAAGGTTTGCAGCGTTCCTCCTGGAGCGTTCTTGCCACCACCAAAGGTTGAGAGCATCGTCTTGTCGTTTGAGCCGCTTGGTCGCGAGTTCGAATCGGCTTTCTTCAATTTTGTGCATGCCGGATTTACTCAACCTCGCAAAACCTTGGCCAACAACTTGAAAGGCTATGGCATCACGCCAGAAGCCATCGCTGCTTCCGGGCTCAAAGATCTCGTGCGGCCCCATGAGTTAGAGCTAGAAGACTGGACCCGACTTTGGGAAGTTCGAAAGAGCTAAACTTATGTCGATGCTTGCAATTCGCGATGTTAGCGTGTTTTATGGTGCTATCCAGGCACTCAACGGAGTTTCTATTGATGTAAATGAGGGCGAAGTCGTCGCAATCATCGGCTCAAACGGAGCAGGAAAGAGCACACTACTTAGAACCATCTCCGGACTGCTTCGACCGCGAACTGGCACGATCGATTTCTTGGGTTCAAATCTGGTCTCCACGCCCCCTCATGACATTGTCAAGCTGGGGATTAGTCACTCGCCAGAAGGCCGCCGGATCTTCACCAACATGACGGTTTTAGAAAATCTCCAACTTGGAGCTATCACGCGAAAGGATGCCCACATCGCCGCCGACATGGATGCAGTTATGGTGCGATTTCCGCGTTTGCGAGAACGCATCAAGCAAAGCTCCGGAACGCTTTCGGGCGGTGAGCAACAGATGCTCGCCATTGGTCGCGCCATGATGGCCCGCCCTCGAGTTTTACTTCTGGATGAGCCCTCTCTGGGCCTTGCTCCGAACTTGGTCACCGAAATCTTTAAGATCGTAACCGACTTAAACGCGGATGGAACTACCGTGCTAATTGTTGAGCAAAATGCTCATCGCGCTCTCGAAATCTCCCATCGCGCCTACGTGCTTGAGACGGGCGAAATCGTGTTGTCAGGTACAGGCCATGAGCTGCTCACCGATCCGAAGGTTAAGGAAGCGTACCTTGGCGGCTAGCCAATAGCGTTTCGCGCTTAGTATTGGCAACGAGAAGGAAGCTCACGATCACAAGCAAGCACCAGCTTCCAAGCTTTCCCAGCGTAACCGGCTGCCAGCCCAAAACTTGATTGGGATATTGCCAAATTCGCAAGTAAGTGCAAATGTGCTCGGCTATCCAAACAAAGAAGCCAATCAAAACGAACGCGACTGACATCGGCATTCGGCGGTGTGGACCAGACTCCTCGAAGGAAGGTCTAAAGTGAACCCAGGTATGCCGAAACACAACCAACACAAGGGGCGCAATGAAGACACGCCTGTCGCCAATATACTTGCTAAGGAAGAAATTGGCGTAAATCCCCAACCCAATAACGATGATCGCTGACCACTTCGGAAACCCGCTGAAACGTAGGTCAAATCGTCGCCACGCCTGGATCATGTAGCTCGCGATGCTCGCATACATGAAGCCGCTGAATAAGGGCACCCCCAGCAACTTGGTGTAGGCCTCCCCTGGATATGTCCAAGAACCGTGCCTTACTTTGAACAATTCGAGCATCAATCCGGCAAGATGAAAAGCGCAAATCATCTTTAGTTCCAGCATCGTCTCAAGCTTCGTCCAAATCAGGGCAACTTGGGCGAGAATGCACAAGCCGAGCAGAAGGTCGTACCGGGGAATCGGAGTCCAGTGCGCAGTAAGTATCGCGCAACCGAAAATGAACAGCGGAAACAAAGCGCAAATGAACTGCTTGCCCACAAAGCAACCAAATTCGCGCACGAGAAGGAAGACGCTAGACAGGATTGGTCGGTTCCTGATTATCGGTAAAATGCGAGGATGTACCTCTCCTCAATCGCCATCGCCTCGGCTCTCGCCCACGCAAACGCGCAGCCGTTCGGACTTAAGGGCCTCTTTGGGATTAAAGCGGGCTTCTATACGCCCTCAAGCGGGGCATTGCGAGATGCTCTTGGGGACCGTTGGTTTAGCTTCGGGGTGGGTCGCGTTCGACCAGAAGCAAAACTTGGTTGGAGAACCGGACCAGACCTTGAAATCATCAAGCACACGCGCGGAGCGAACAAGGCCGCGTTCGTATCTCCGTCTTTCGTGATTTCTCGGGATTTCGGCACGGAAGGGGCAAAGAGCTTCCCTTACATCAGCGCGGGGGCGGGTTTAAGCTACTTCGACTACACCCTGACTCGAGGCGGGCTAACTGACTCTGTGAAGAGACTTGGACCAAGCGCACATCTGCAGGCCGGATACGTTTTTGAAGGGCGTTTTTTCGTCTCTCTCCGCTACAACATCATGCCGAGCTATGATGGTTACGGGTTCAGTGGTCTGAACCTTTCTGTGGGCTACGGGTTCATTCGATTCTAGTCTCCGACAAGGCTGAGAATGGTCTCACGGAGTTCATCGTGGATAAATCGGAAGCCAGTGGCGACTAGCTTTGTCGGCTTTACCCTCTGACTTTCAAGGACAAGCGAAGGTTCTGGTCCGCCGAACCAGTTCGCAATTTTTAGAATGAATCCGGGGATTCCCGGTGCCCAAGGGCGTCCAATAACGGCCCTCATTGATGCCATCAGAAACGCATTTGAACACGGGTTTGGCGAGACGGCATTTACGGGTCCAGCTATGCCCTTATCGATACAATGGACAATAACTCGGCTGAAGTCGTCAACGTGAATCCAGGGGACAAACTGTTGCCCGCTCCCCACATGTGATCCCAAGAACATTCGTGTGAGTTTCGAGAGCGTTGGGAACACTCCACCTCCGTGACCCAAAACGATCCCAGTTCGCAACTTAACTCTGCGGACGCTTTCGGGGAGAGCGGCATCATCCACGGCAGCCTCCCACGCGACGCATGTGTCAACCAAATAGCGACGCTGCTTACCCGGCGTTGAGGTTTCGTCAAGCTCCTCCGAGCCTCGGTCTCCATAGATTCCAACCGCGCTGCCGTTAATCCAAACGCTCGGGGGCTCTTTACACAACCTTATGGCTTCAGCAATAATTTTTGTGCTCTGAACCCGAGATAACAAGATCTCTTGTTTCGCCTCCGACGTCCACTTCACCGCAACCGGCTTGCCGGAAAAGTTGATCACGGCTGCCGCGCCTTCGAGTTCTTTCGCCCAGTCACCCACACTCTGCGAATTCCACTTTACCGAGCGGCCTACTTTCGCATCAACGCCACGAGTCAGAATGACGACCTCATGATCTAGCTTCAACAGAAAATTGGCCACGGCCTGGCCCAAGAACCCCGTACCACCGGCAATAACAATTTTTCCCACTAGTCCTCAGCCATCCACTCTTTCATCAAATTTTGTTCTACGCCCAAGTTTTGTAAAATTCTGCTAACAACAGTGTCGGCCAAGTCTTCCAGAGTCTTCGGGGCAGAATACCATGCCGGGCAAGCTGGCAAAATCGTAGCACCGGCTTCGGCAAGTTGGGTCATGTTTCGCAACGCGATCAAGTTCCATGGCATTTCTCGTGGAACCAGAATAAGCTTCCGACCCTCCTTGAGGCAAACATCTGCTGCCCGAGTTACGAGGTCATTGCTTATACCGTTAGCAATACGACCCGCCGTACCCATTGAACAAGGCACGATTACCATGCCATCGTGGCGAAACGATCCGCTGGCGGGGGGAGTGAAATAGTCCTTCTCGTTTAGAAGTTTGACGTTGGGGATTGATCCGAGCCAGTCGGTTGCGCTCAAATCCAACTCGTGATGGAACACCTGCTTTGCCTGGGTACTCAGCATGAGGAACATCTCGTCGAATCGGGAGGATGCTGCCTCAACAAACCGCTTCGCATAAATGGCCCCACTCGCACCAGTTACTGCGACAACAAGTTTTCCAGTTGACATCAAGCCATAGTCTACACAAAAAAAAGGGGAGGGGCTATGCCCTCCCCGTTTCATGATTAGGAGTTACTTACCAGATCCCCCAAGCAACTTCTCCACTTCTTCACGGAAGTGGGCGAATGTTTCTTTGCTGTAGCCAACTTTGATTTCGTGCACCTTGCCCTCTTTATCAATCAAGATGGCAGTTGGGATTCCCGAGATTCCATAAGGCTCGAAGTTAGTTCTCTCTCCATAAACGACGGACCATGGCAACTGATGTTCCTTCAAGAACTCGCCCATCTTGGCAAACTCCGTGTCACGTGGCATATCTCGGGCGGCAACGTTCTCCTGCTTGTAGTAGCCATAGTAGGTTGTAACGCCCACAACTTCTAAGCCCTTATCATGCAAATCAGCGTACATCTTCTTCATGTCTGGGAACGAAGCGATACACGGCCCGCACCAGTGAGCGAAGAAGTCAACAATAACGACTTTGCCCTTTAGCGCCTCAAGGCTCGCAAACTCTTTTGTAAGGAACCTCTCAACGGTTAGAGCTGGGGCCATGCTGCCAACCAAGGTCAACTGAGTCAACGTGCTCTTTGCACCTCTCAGGGCCGGATTCTTTGGCGAAAGCTTGGCGATGGCCGAACCCAGAATCTCGACGGCTTCCTTTTTGCGACCCGCGTCATTTAGCATCTCGGCGCGTTTCTGGTCGAACTGTAGTCCTCTCGCCTCGAAGTTGTACGCTCCGGTCGCCTCATATTCAGCTAAATATTCCTGCTCTGTCTTCGCCTTAGAATTGGGATTCGTAATGGTGGCCGCCCCACCAGAAACGGCTCGCTTGCGGTTTTCGTTCATTCGCTTCGCGTAATCCTTTGGATCCTCAGTGACAATCTTCGCCTCAACCGTGTTTAGAATCTTCAAGGCGGCATCAAGCCCATCCTTCTCTAAGATCGTATCCACGAACTGGTTGACCATGTAAGAAGTCAACAAGCTGTAGTTCATGGAAGTGGGCACCGGAATCTCATTTAGCGTAGCGGTTAGCATTTGAGATTCGCCGAGGTTGTTGCAAGATTGAGCCATCGTGAGCATCGCCTGGAACCTATCGGCATCAGCAGGTTTGGTTTCCAGATAACGCTTAACCAAATCGCAACACTCTTTATCGCGCTTTGCAGATTGATACAGGCGAGCCCATGCGTAGGCGTCCTTTGCTTCAATCTTGGCGATATCAACCGTCTTTAGCGTTTCTTCGATCTTGGCGATCCGCTTCGCCATCAGGTCGTTCGCATTGATCGGTTCCTTACTTGCCCGCGCATCCGCTATTAGCTGCGAGTAATACGCATTGACCTCTTGCATCACTTTGTTAGGATCGATACCTTCCTGAGCGAATGCCGACACCGAAAGCGCGAGAACGATGAAACTAGATAGAAAGAATCGCTTCATAACTCTATTCTATACCAAGAACAATAGGACCTTGGCATCATTTGCATTATTTCGCTTGCGTCAACTCAAGAATTGACATAAAATACAAACCATGCTGTCAGATCGGGATAAGATTGGTCATCTCTTGCGTCGGTTTGGGTTGGGCGCGGGCACGTTCGAGGTCAAGCGATACGAGCCACTCGGAGTTAAGGGCACCATTGCGAGCTTGCTTCATCCCGAAAAGAAGCCGGACACATCCCTTGACCCGTGGAGCTATTGCTGGAACGAGAACAAGCCCGATCCGAACTCCTATCATGTCGCCAGTTGGTGGTCGGCTCGCTTCCTGATGACCGATCGGCCCTTAGAAGAGAAAATGACCCTCTTTTGGCACGATCACTTTGCACTTGATGGCGAAAAAGTGGGCGAGGCTCCCATGATGATCGGCTACCTTGAGGTTTTGCGCAAGCACGGATTCGGCCCCTTCGAAACTCTCTTGATTGAGGTTTTGAAGCAGGGAGGCATGCTCGGCTATTTGGACCAAAACCTTAGCAGTCGCCTCGAACCCAACGAAAACCTAGGGCGCGAACTCTTGGAGCTCTTCACCCTTGGCGAGGGAAATTACACCGAAAAGGACGTTAAAGAGGTCAGCCGCGCTTTGACCGGTTGGACGTTGCACTATCTTGGCACCGGTGGGCAAACCGATTACACCAAGCTACGCGAGATGGCAACGAAGGGCCGAATGGCGCTGATGAATGCTTGCTTCGTCCCGGCAATGCATGACTCTAACCCAAAAACGATCTTAGGAAAGACGGCCAACTTTGACTTGGAATCTCTTGCAAAAATGCTCGCGGCCCATCCGCAAACCGCGCGATACATGTGCCGCAAACTTTGGGAATTCTTCGCCTACCAAAACCCCGAACCCGCACTTGTTGATCGATTGGCAAGCGTTTGGAAGTCAAGCAACGGCGAGATTCGTAGAGTCCTCGAAGCCATAACAGCGGCACCTGAATTTTGGGGGGAAAAGTGCGTTCGCCAAATGCCTAAGAGCCCGGTGGATTGGAGTGTCGCGCTTTTCCGTAGCCTAAACGTCGGCGAGGGGATTCGCGCAATGGCAACCGCCGTCCCGAAAGACGCTCCGATCAAAAAAGAACTGCGCGAAGGAGGCGACGGGATCAACTATTTGATGTCCCTTCAAGGCATGCGTCTGCTTTATCCGCCGAATGTCAGCGGTTGGGAGTGGTATGACGGATGGATTAGTTCACAAACCACCATGCGCCGAGTTAGCCACGGCGATGTCATCTTCTGGGGCGGGGGTGAGGCACGGCCGTTCGCGGTTGGACTGGCCGCGTTTATGAAGACCATGGCAGTTAAGCAACCAGTTGATATTGTGAATCAACTTGCTGATGTCTTTGACATGCTCCTTAGCGACTCCGAACGAGAGACCCTAACGATCCGGTGCACAGCCGCCGGAGGCGTCAAAGCGTTGGATGAAAAGAACCAAGCCGCCAACCTCTTTGCTCAGATTAGCAAGATCATGTTTGCCATGCCAAGTGCCCAGCTTTGTTAACTTGACTAAGGCAAAGTGAACATTATCTGAACACTAGCTTATGGATCGCATTCCCCCGACTTTTCGGCATTATCATGAGTGTAGGTTCTGCTAAGAACCTGGCTTGGAGGCCGAAATCTATGAAATCAAAACAACTTGTATTTGCCGTATCCATTCTATCGTTTACCAGTTTAGTGAGCTTCGCCGGAGCTGTTGACATCTACGGGCTATCGACCCGGAATCAGCTTGTTAAGTTTAGTTCAAGCAATCCAGGGAATCTTACAAACGCGGTGTTCATCAACGGCCTCGCCTCAAACGAAGCCCTTGTCGGGATTGATTTTCGCGTCGCTAACGGGCTGCTTTATGGCGTTGGCAGTTTTGGGAATATCTACACGCTCAACTCAACCACCGGGGCAGCGACCTTTGTGGCTGGGCTGACGAATTCGATTGGCGGAGGTCCACTGGCACTACAAGGGACAGAGTTCGGCGTGGACTTCAATCCGGTAGCGGACCGGCTCCGGATTACCAGCGACCTAGATCAGAACCTACGCGTAAACGTTGCCACGGGTGTGACAACGGTAGACGGAAGCCTTAACCCAGGTAACCCAAACATTGTCGCCTCAGCGTATACCTTCAACGATACAAACACAGGAACCGGCACAACGCTCTATAACGTTGACTCGGTTACCGACATGTTGACAATCCAAAACCCGCCAAACAATGGCACTCAGACAAACGTCGGGTGGCTCGGATTAGACGTGAGCGGCTTAGCTGGTATGGACATCCAGACCATTGGAAATACGAATACAGCCTTTGCTGCATTTCAACTCGCGAACGGAACGACGTCTTCCCTTTACACTATCAACTTGTCGACAGGAGCATCCACGGCGATTGGAACGATTGGCTCGTCGCAGAGTAGTGAAACCCTCGCTATTCGAGACATAACGGCAGCCGTCCCTGAACCCGGAACCATGGCTGCTCTCGCCCTTGGCATCGGAGCATTTCTGCGCCGTCGAAAGAAGTAACGCGCCCAATTATGGGGAGCCGATATGGGCTCCCCTTAAGCTCAATATGCCATAATTATCGGTCGTACGCCGATGTAGCTCAGTGGCAGAGCAGCTGTTTCGTAAACAGCAGGTCGTCCGTTCAAATCGGATCATCGGCTCCAGTTTTACGTTCGAAACACAAACAAGAAGCCCTCCTGGTAACCAGGAGGGCTTTTCATTTTCACCTAGAGATCACGGGCGGACTTCTACGGTTACTTGGTCGTGCTGGGCTTCCCATGAGCGCGAGCCGTTGATGCTTTGGGCTCGAATCCAACATCGGACCTTGACTACGCCAGCCGAAATGAATCGGCTTGTGCTCGTCGAGACCGTTTGAGAGTAGGTTGTGTCCGTGGTGTTCGTCACGCCCGTCGCGAGGTCTTCCCACAAGCCCGTCGCGTTGTTAAGCGCTTGGAGCTTGAAGTCATTTGGACCCGCCGTAGCATTCAGCTCAGCGGTGAAGATAAGCGATGATGGACTTGCAACCGGGCATGGGTGAGTGGTCTCAACCAATACGTTCGGATCCACGCGCGCGCCCACGAAGCTTGGCTGCACACGCATATAGGTGTTATCGCTGGTTAGCATCTCGGCGAGCCCGCCACCTTGCAACGTTCCGGTTAGAACCGAGAAGCTACTTGGCGGAACAATGCTGCGAACTTGTGTCCAAAGCAACGCACGATTGTACGAACCTTCGCGCGCAAAACCAACCACACTAATCGAGGCACTATCGCCCCAGATTCCAGTTACGAAAGCATCACTCCACGCACCAGTGCTGGGCAGCGGTAGCTCTTCCCAGGATTCTCTTGATCCGCTCCAAACCGAGGCCCGATATCTGCCTCCTAGCAGAACAGAGCCCGCCTGAATATTTTCATAAACAGCTGAAGCAATTGAATCAGTTGAACCAACGGGGCTCAAGCTGCGCACACTTGATGCGGACCCCTTCCATAGGCAAGCCTCATTTCCATTTCCAAGATTAACAAATCCCACCTGAGTTCCGTTGTGTACTGCACGTGCAGAAGAAGAGTTGGCTCCAGGTGGGTGCAATGACGTCCAAACGTCGGCAGCGCCGCTCCAATACCCGGCCCGTAAAAAGCCGTTAGTTGAGCCTTGCCCTACAATCTGGCCCCCACTAATTCCATACGCCACTGTCGCCACAAGCCCAGGCGCAAACAGGGATACGCACGAGGCCGCCGTTCCACTCCACTTACAAGCCACGCTCGAATTTTGTATGCCTACGAATCTGCCAACCTGGGTTCCTCCGTCAACGCCGAGCGTAAGAGAATTTAAGACAGATCCGGGGTGGAGGTCAACCCACGACCCCAATGAGCCAGACCACAAACTCGCGTGTGAGTTTCCACCAACGACAACGTAGCCAACCTGAACTCCGTCACGCATACCGTTAATTCTGGAGCCTTGCTGCAAGCTGACCCATGTGTTCGCTGACCCGTTCCAAGTGCCCCCATTGTCTGCCACCAGGCCCCCTTGAGTGAACCCATCAGTGGCCCAACACTCTGAATGAACATTTCCACCCGGATGAAGGTTTTCGACGCTCCAGGTTGCCTCTGCCAGGGATGATAGCCCTATGAACATCAATCCGAACAATCGTATAGTCACTTGAAGATTATGCATTGGATTTCGTGCAGACTCTTGATACCTATCACAAAAACTTGGGAATCTTAGAAAGCCCTCCTGATTCAGGAGGGCTTTTTGCTACCTCGAAATCACGGGCGGATTTCTACGGTTACTAGGTCGTGCTGAACTTCCCACGAACGAGAGCCGTTTGCGCTTTGGGCTCGCACCCAACATCGCACTCGGATCGAACCAGCCGAAATGAATCGGCTCGTGCTCGTCGAGACGGTCTGAGAATAGGTTGTGTCAGTTGTGCTCGTAATGCCCGTTGCAAGATCTTCCCACAGGCCCGAAGTGTTGTTGAACGCTTGGAGCTTGAAGTCATTCGGACCGGCCGTGGCATTGAGCTCGGCCGTGAAGATGAGCGACGATGGGCTTGCGACAGGGCAAGCATGAGTGGTTTCTACCAACACGTTTGGATCCAGGCGCGCCCCAGCGAAGCTTGGCCGCACCCGGAGGTAGGCGTTGTTGCTGCTGAGTAACTCGGGCAATCCGCCACCCAGCAGTGTTCCGGTGAGAACCGAGAAACTGCCAGGAGCGACAATGCTTCGAACTTGGAAGTTCACCGCATTGGAAATATTGGCCCCGTTCGCAACGGTGATCGGGAAGAGTCCGATCGTGTTGAGGTCGGTCGCCGGGATCGCAGCTGTCAACTGGGTTGCATTAACGAACGTTGTTGTTCGGTTGCTACCGTTCCAGCGAACAGTAGAAGTGCCGTTTACGAAGTTCGTTCCGTTGACCGTAAGGTTGAACAGCGAACCACCGGTATAACCGAATGTCGGCGAAATGGATGTAACCGTTGGCAACAGCACTGGCGTAATCGTGAAGTTGGCGTTCGACATATCGTAAAAGATATTGTTAACGCCTTCAACGATAATGCGGGCCGTCGTCGTGCTGATATTAGGAACGGTAATCGTTTCCGATCCATCGTTCGGTGTACTAGCAAGCAGAACCGTGGTTCCACCAGTCCCATAGCTGTTTCCGCCATCGGTTGACAGCAAAATTCGAACATTCGCCGTACCACCGCTGCCGCCCACGGCCCAAGTAACGGTTTGAGTTGAACCGCCAGGCCAAGAAACGGCTGTGTTTGGCGCAGTTACAGAGAATGCCGCACCAGCAACAGTGAGCGTCATTTCGTCCCAACCGTAGCCGCCACCACCAGCGCGATTATCACGTGCGGTTACTCGCCATCTGGCTGTTCTGGCGGAGAACAGGGGGTCGTAACTATCTGTCGTGTTGTTGATAACGTTTGAGAGCGGCGGAACGAATCGACTCGGTGAAGTCGACGGGTTTCGCGACCGATGCGAGGCGCCCGTCGCTGTATTGTTACCGGTTTGCCAGATTTCCCAGCAATACTTGAGAGGATCACCATTGCCGTCGGTAGCACTCGCCGTGAACTTCACGGGCGTACCAGCCGGAACTGTGTAGTCAAGTCCAGCGTTTACAACCGGAAGCAGGTTGCCGTTCGCCGTTGTTGTTCCCGAACCGTTGCCATCACTGAAAGGTGTGATCTCCAACAAGTTCACCAAATGGAAATAGGCGTCAGAGTTTGGCTGCACATTGTTCGAGCAGATTCCAGCATAGGCCATGATTGTGCTTCCGCTAAACATTTCGTAAGGAAGGGGGCCAGCGCTGCCGCTGCAGTTTGCGAACGTGTGATTGCCATTGAATTGGTGGCCCATTTCGTGAGCAACGTAGTCAATGTCAAAGGCATCGCCAACTGGCGCAGGGCCACCAGTAACTCCCCAAGCCTTGTTTGGTCCTCCGACCACACCGAGACCAGCAATTCCGCCGCCACCCGTTGAGAAAACGTGGCCAATATCGTAATTGGCCGAGCCAGGATTGGCGTTACAGGTGGTTTGGTTTTCTCCCAACATTGCGTTGCCATTATTATTCGTGTAAGGATCCGTCGCAGGGTTTGTATAGGCAACGTTATTTACGATGGTCAGGTGAATCGCAAGCTCAGCTTCATAAACCTGGTTGATTCGGTTGATGCTGACGACAATCGCGGCCTGACCTTGGGCAGCTGTACCACCGAAGAAAGCGGTGTACTCTCCGGTTGCCTTCATGGCAAGTCGGTAGGTTTTCATGAAGGTGCCATTGGATGCGGCCAAGGCGCCACCTCGATTCGAGCGCTGAGATTCGCCAATCGGATTGCACGAAAAGCTTCGGGGTTGGAGATTGTCGGATCGTTTGTACACGACGACCGTATCCTGATTGCCAGGCGTGGGTGGATCAATAACAATGTCTCCCTTCGCACCTTGAATATAGCCGTGAAAACCCATGAGTCCAACGTCAATTCGTCCGGTTGCGTAGATGTCGTCAATGCCCACAACTTTGTAGGTCTTAATGTCAATCTTGTTAGCCAACTCGGGGGTCAAGATTGGCGACGAAGCAACCTTAAATCGTTGCAAACTGCCATCAGGCATCGGTAACGACACAACCTTGAATTTCGAGAAACTCTTGAGGTCTTGCAAAGGCGCGTTGCTAAGAAACGTTTTAAGTCCCTTTGCATTCACGTTGTAAGCCTGATAGTGCAAGGTGTAGGGCAAGGCTGGGTGCTGGGATTCGTTTACAGGCACCAAGCTCGGAGAGAAATAATCCTGTGCGGAGCCAAAAACAGCCCCGGCAAGGATCGCTAATGAGATCAATCCACGCATGAGACTTGAATTGTATTGCATCTTCGTAAATCTTGCCCCCGTAAAAATGCTGGGAAGTTAAAAACCAGGTGCCCGTGACGGGCTAAACTTGAAGGGTGAAGATTGGAATTTTTACTGCCCTTTTCGGCGACAAATCGCTTTCCGAAGCGCTCGACATCATTCAAGCTGAAGGAATTCAGGCGGTTGAGATTGGCGCAGGAGCCTATCCAGGGAGCCCCCACCTCGGCGGGAGCCACGAGGCAGTTGAAGATTTGATTAACGATAAGGCAAAACGCGATGCATTGATGCGTGAGATTGAATCTCGCGGCTTGACCCTGTCGGCAATTTCATGCCACGGAAACGCCCTGCACCCGAACGCGTTAATTGCTGCTGACCATCATCGGGCGTTTGTCAACTCTGTAAAGTTGGCTTCCGCGCTTGGGGTCTCGGTAGTGAACGGATTCAGTGGCTGTCCCGGCGACGCCCCCGGTGCCAAGAATCCGAACTGGGTGACCTGCGCTTGGCCAGATGAGTTTCGGGACATTCTTGACTATCAGTGGAATCAAGTCGCTATTCCCTATTGGAAGGAACAAAACGCTTTCTTAGATTCGCACAACGTGAACTTCGGGATTGAGATGCACCCCGGTTTCATTTGCTACTCGAACGATAGCTTACTTAGGCTCAGAGAGGCTTGCGGCGATCGTATCGGAGCAAATTTTGACCCCTCGCACCTCTGGTGGCAGGGCGTTGATCCGATCGAAGCCGTTCGCGAGTTAGGCCTAGCCGGAGCCTTGTTCCATGTTCACGCCAAGGATGCCCGTATTGACAAGCACAACTCATCCCGAAACGGCAACCTCGATACAAAGTCTTATGGTGATATTCTCAACCGCTCGTGGGTCTTCCGATCGGTTGGCTACGGCCACGGCATTGAATGGTGGAAGGACTTCGTCTCGGTTTTGCGAACGGTCGGATATGATTACGTGCTCTCGATCGAGCATGAGGACGGATTGATGACTTCGATGGAGGGCCTACAAAAGGCGGTTTCGGTGCTCAGAGAAGCTGTGATTCAAAATCCGGCCGGTCAAATGTTCTGGGCCAAAGATTGATGTAAATGCCTGTTCGAATTGCACTCTTCGGTGACCTTCATACGAGCGTTGATGGACGTTCAGTGGCCCTTCCTGGCCGAAATGAGCGCAAACTAATGGCCCTTCTGAGCCTCGCACCAAGCCGCAAGTGGGATCGACGGGATCTAGCGGGATGCATTTGGCCGGACGTCGATTTTGATGCGGGCGGAAACCGTTTGCGCACTGCTCTCGTAGGGGTCCGCAAGGCATTCGACCTCGAAGAACTACTGCTTGCCGAGGGCCCAACCTTAGAACTCAACCCTCGTCTCGTTGAGACCGACGTTCAAGATGCGAAAAAGTTAGAGCGTCGCCTGCGATTCGCTCCCGATGCCGATAGCGAATCGAAAATTGTTGACGACTTTCTCAGTCTCGTGGCACCGGGCCTACTTCCGTCTTGGGACGAGGAATGGGTTGTTGGCTGGCAACGGGACTGGCAACTCAAACGACTAGAAGCTTTGCATCGTGCGGCGGACTTGGCGCTTCAAATGGACAACGTCGATAAGGCCATCGGCTTAGCTCAAACCATCATAGCTGAGCATCCGTTCGACGGTTCGGCATGGTCGACCTTCCTACGTGGCATGGGGAAACTAGGAAAGGGGGCAGAGGCCTACCGGAGTTTTGCCGCTGCGCGAAAAGAGTATGGCGGAGTCGCGCTAGACATAAGCCCCCAGTTAGTGGATCTTGCAAAGTCCGTGCGAGATGGAACAATCGGCCCGGACCTCGCCTTGCCCGCGTTAACCACCGGTGCAGAAGAGGCGTTAACGCGATCTTTCAAACGAATGCTGGTGAATGAGCCTTTTCTCGCCATGCAAATCGTAAGCTCCGACTCTTTTCGGCTTGAGATATTTAGGAATCCCGCGCCGCAAATTGAACTGCTTGAGTCACTCCTTGCCAATACTTCCGGTGATTCTCCGGCGAGGGTGGCATTGCAGATTATCGCAATGCGCAGCCACAGCGTTCTCCATGACGTGGATCGCGTTCTCGAACTCGGGCTAGACCTGTTGGACAAACCCATGGAACCCTTGCAGCGAAGGCTAGTAGTTACCGTTCTCTCTTTTTGCTATTTCACCATTCGCGATTACGAGCGCGCGAATCACTTCATTGTCGAAGCGCACACCCTCGCCGATGCCCACGGGTTGCCGTATCATGTTTCCCTTACGAATGCCGATCGAGCCCTTTATCTTTGGCACGATGGAAATTTTGAGGCAGCCTTGGACATTTTCAGACAGACGTTTGAAGAGACCAAAGATGAGAGTTTGGCGAGGGTCAGCTATGCGCCCGCCTATTTGTGTGGATGTATCGGTTCCATCCACGCGATGACAGGTAAGTTCGAGGAAGCGGAGGATTGGCTACGACGCGGATTGGGATTGGCCCAAGTCGGGCAGTATCGAGAGCAGATTGCCATGATTGAACCCGTGCTCGGCTACGTACTATGTAGCAAAGGTAGTTCATTGGAGGGAGCGCAAATGGTGGTTTCGGGATTAACGCGGGGGTTCCGGGGTGGCAATGTGCGCGCGTTGGAAGCATCACTCGACTTTGCCGCGGCTGCGCTCCACCGGTACGGCTATGAAGCTCACGCTTTAGGTTTGATTGAATGGGCAACCGTGTCGCGACGGGGACATCGACATGATCGAACTTTCGCCGAGCAATCGTTCATCGATGGCATTCCCTTAAGCAAAAGTGTGAAACCAAGCGATACCATTCGTTCAGCGCCAAGTTTGCGAACGCTGTTGGAACGCACGTTCGAAG
The DNA here is from genome assembly GCA_040081075.1 of Fimbriimonadaceae bacterium. Classification (GTDB taxonomy): domain Bacteria; phylum Armatimonadota; class Fimbriimonadia; order Fimbriimonadales; family Fimbriimonadaceae; genus JANJUB01. Next base: position 19,179 of record JBEBHJ010000041.1, read on the forward strand.
CTCTGAACCCTCGCTAACCATCCGCGGTATTCTCAACCCGTGTTCGCTTCGCTAGTAACCCTCGCCTTGGGACAATCCGCTCCCGCATCTTTTCGGAACATCCTTATCGCCGCCACAAAACCGGGCATGTCACCTTGTGAACCGAGCATCGCCGTCAGCAAGAAGGACCCGCGAAACATAGTTGCTGGAGTGATCTTGGATCGTGAGATCTATACAAAAGATGGAGGTAAAACTTGGACAGAACAGCGGATAAGCTCTCCTCATGGCACATACGGCGATCCTGCCGTAATCTCCGATCACGAAGGAAACTTCTACTTCTTCACCCTCTCAAATGGCAATACAACTAAGTCGTGGCTGGACCGAATGCTGGTGCAGAAGTCGAACAACGGGGGCGAAAGTTGGAAGGATAGCGATGGCATTGGTCTAAACGTTCCCAAGCAACAAGACAAGCAATGGCCCGCTGTTCACCCCACCAAACAGTGGGTTGCCTTAACCTGGACTCAGTTTGACAAGTACGGCACAAGTGACCCAAAATTTGCATCGAATATCCTGTTCAGCCTAACCCAAGATGGAGGCTCCAACTGGTCTGCGCCGATTCAGATCAACGATATTTCGGGCGATTGCGTGGATGATGATGGCACGACCGAAGGGGCTGTGCCCGCCATCGGACACGATGGAACGATTTACGTGGCCTGGGCCAATCAGGGCGTGATCTGGTTCGATAGGACGAGTGATCAAGGAAAGACTTGGCTCGCCCATGACATTCCAATAGCCAAACAGTTTGGCGGTTGGAACATGGATATCCCGGGGATAAACCGATCAAATGGTATGCCCGTCCTCATGAGAGACAACAGCAACGGGCCAAATAAGGGTTCGCTTTATGTGGTTTACGGCGATCAAAGGAACGGAGCAAAAGACTCCGACATTCAGTTCTTGAAGTCCACCGATGGCGGAAAATCTTGGTCCAAACCCATGACTGTAAACAAAGACGGTTCGGGCCGTCATCAATTTCTGCCCTGGATGGCCGTTGATGACACGACCGGTTACATCTACCTGGTCTATTACGATCGCCGCGCCTATGAAGACAACAAAACCGACGTCATTGTCGCTTTTTCAAAAGATGGCGGAACGACATTTACCGAAAGAGTGATCAGCGAAAATCCCTTTCTGCCCGAGAGCCAAGTTTTTTTTGGCGATTACAACAACATCTCGGCTCACGGGGGAATCATCGCCCCAATCTGGACCCGGATGGATGACAAAAAGACAAGTGTTTGGACCGCCGTTATTAAGCACGCGGATTTAGAGAAGTAAACCCTTACTCGCCGCTATCGCCCATGGCTCGATTCCACTGGAGCTCTTTCTGCTTGGGCTGAAAGTTGGCTACCTCGCGCCAAACGGTTAATAACCGTTCCACTTCGGCATTATCTGGTGCCGACTTGCTGAGAGGGCCATAGAACCTGATATCCGTTTGCTTGCCGTCCATATGAACTTCAATCGCGTGGGAAGGGCCCTTATCCGAAGGATCACCAAATTGCCGCTTAGCTGAGAACACGCCAGCTTCCTTGATCACGTTTTTCAGGGTTTCCATTTGTCGTTCGGAAACGGTAAATGGGATTCGTGTTGGCGATTGAACCTTTACTATCTCACCACGCCCATCTGTATCGACCCGCATCAGCCAAATCGGCTTATCCAAAACGGTGAGGCGGACCGAGAACTCTTGAGGTTCGGACGCGCACCCACCCAAAATTCCAGTGAGCAGAGCAAGCAAAGCCAGTAAATGCAGTCGACGCATGATTAAGACTCTACCCTCTGAGATAAGGGTCGGGTTAAGCGAACCAAAACAATTCATGTCACTCCGGAACTTTGGGAGTTTCTAAAACGGAGGGAGCCCTAGGTTGAGGTTCTTTACCTTTGCCCCTACTGCCTTATCATATTTGAGCTTTTGATCAGCCGTGAGGACGGCCAACGTGTCTTTTTCATACTTCTCGAGTAGCCCCTTGAGCTTGCGCGGATTGCCACGAGCCGCTTCCATATATAGTGACCCGCAACTCGCTTTGAGCTCTTCAAGCTTCGCGATCTGGTCCGAAGTCAAAGCAAACTCCTTGATGAAATCTTCCTCAAAAAAAGCAGCCGGGCCTTTGATTTGAAGCACGAGTCCTCGGAGTCTTTCATCTTGTTTGTCATCCAACAACTCCCAAACCTTCGCATCGCCGTCCTTCATCGTCTGACTGATAGCGCCCATGTCGAGCGTCTTTTGAGAATCCTTCATTGCCTGATTCACCGATTTGACAATCTCATCAAGCTTACGATTCTGGTCCTTCGTCGGTTTGAGTTCCTTTCTAACTTCTGGGCGCTGCACGGCCATACTAGGTGCCGACATCATCAAGGTGGGACTGAAACCGAATTGGGCGGTGAGGAGAAATAGTGCGACGCTGACCATAGCAAAGTATGGCCCAGGTTTCTCCATGTTCATAACAATGCAAAAATTATTCGTCGTAGTCGCCGAGTTTCAGGGCCATAATACGATTGATGAAGCTGAGCCGCACCTGGAAATTTTCCGTGTTCGCTTGCATTGTCGCAATTTACTATGCCCTTTGGCAGATGGGGCAAAATAATTTTAACTACCTGGCGTCTGGAAATCGACCGATTCGAACCACCTCGAACATGGCAGGAGGCGCCGAGTACACGCTTAGCCTTTTCAGTTGGGAGGAAGACTTCGAAGGTGTTGCCGATCGGATTGAGGGGCAGCTAATTTCTAAGGGTATCAAGCTCACAAAGCGGACACTCGACGAGCGGATTTGGCAAGGAGACGGTGCTACCATCTTCCTAGCCCGAGGGCGACAGTTCGAAGAAGGAATGACCCAAAAACCGTCACCGAATGACCGCAAGTGGGTCATTCTCAGCATCGCCATCGAGCATCCACCAACGCTTTTCTATCGGTTACGAGAAAAGTTATTCAAGAACGTGTGTCGATAAATATCTCCGCCCGGAGCAGGATTTCTCACGATATAACAAGCTCCCTCCCCATGTGCGATGGGGAGGGAGTTTCTGATTACAACGTGCCGCGGAGCTCTTGTTCGCGTTCAATGCTTTCGAAGAGGGCTTTGAAGTTGCCCTTGCCAAAGCTCGTTGCGCCTTTGCGGTTGATGATTTCGTAGAACAATGTTGGCCTATCCGTAATGGGCTTCGTGAAGATCTGGAGGAGGTATCCCTCGTCGTCTCGATCAACCAGGATTCCTAAATCGGCCAAGACCTCGATATCCTCGTCAATGTGACCCACGCGGTCGGGGAGCATGTCGTAATAAGTTCGGGGAACCCTCAAGAACTGCACCCCACGCGCGCGTAACCGAGAAACCGTATGAACGATATCGTCTGTTCGCATCGCGACATGCTGAACTCCAGCCCCACCGAAAAACTCGAGATACTCGTCAATCTGCGATTTCTTCTTGCCGGCGGCAGGCTCGTTGATCGGGAACTTGACTCGGCCGTTACCGCTCGCCATAACTTTGGACATCAGCGCGGTGTATTCGGTCGAAATGTCTTTATCATCAAAGCTGATCATGTTTTTGAAGCCGAGCACATCTTCGTACCACTTCACCCACACGTTCATTTTGCCAAGCTCGACGTTGCCAACGCAGTGATCAATCTCGATCAAACCGATGGGGTCGCCGGGTTGGTTTTCTTTGCGATAGCCGGGGAGAAAGTGACCGTTAAATTTGTCTCGGTTTAGCAAAGTGTGAACCACGTTGCCGTAGGTGCAAATGCTGGCCATTCGCACCGAACCGTTGTCGTCTTCTACGGTGTAAGGCTCGCGCCAGCTCACGGCTCCTCGGTCGGTGGCGGCCTTGTAAGCCCAATCGACATCGTCAACTTCGAACACGATATCTTGTACAAAATCGCCATGCTCGGCAATCTTTGGGGCCATCGGATGACCTGGGCGCAGAGGGGCGCTGAAGACTAGTCTCAGGTCGTTTTGCTCCAGGAGGTAGCCGGCTTCATCGCGAACGCCGGTTTCCAGGCCGTAATAACCCGTGATCGAAAACCCGAAGGTGTTTTGGTAATAAAAAGCAGATTGGCGGGCATTGTTTACGTAATGCCGAACATGGTCAACCCTGCGAATTGGAAAAGTATCTGTGCTCATCGTTGTTATCCTAATGCCTTCTTGGTTGCTCGCCCCAATTTCCTTAAAAGGAATACGGTTGATCGGGCAACGAAGAGCAGAGTTATTATGACAGACGGCGCGATAAGCGCGGAAAGATGATTCGCAAGGTACTGTCCGTACAACCGAGGAAGAACGCGGAGTGGCCCAATATGAGCCGCGAAGCCGATTGGATCGCGATCGGTGCGTTGTGCGGTTTCCTGTTTCTCGTCGGTTGCTGGTTTTAGCTATCTTCTGGCCGGATTGCATTCGCCGGTAACGCCAACTCGGATTGCGTCATAATCAACATTCAGGCGCGGCCCGCGCCTCCCCCCTCCAATGGGAAAGTATCTTTCATGCTGGGCACGTCTTTCGTTTGTTGAACCATCGTTCGAGCAGCACGCATAAGGAGGGAATGTAGTGAATGCTCGCACTTACGAGGTAACAAATGAATCTAACAACTCCAATTTATCACTTAAAGCGCAAGGCTCGACTCCTCTCGCGCGAGTCAAAGGTTCCCCTTCACGAAGCACTAAACACCGTCGCCCGAGGCGAGGGGTTTTGCTCGTGGAGCCTGCTTGCTTCCAGCTTTTCAATGCGGTCACCGTCCGAAACCCTTTACGCACAGCTTAAACCCGGTGATCTGGTGCTTATTGGCGCGAGGCCCGGACAGGGCAAGACGCTTCTAAGCCTGGAAGTTGCGGTGGCGGCCATGAAAGCCGGCCATCGCAGCTTCTTCTTCAGCCTGGAGTACACAGCCAAAGAGTGTGCGGATCGGTTCCGGGATATTGACGCAGACCTGAGCAAGTTTGATGGTTTGTTCGAATTCGATGGATCGGACGCTATCAACGCCGATCACATTATCGCGCGCATCAGTTCATCTTCCTCCGGCACGATTGCGGTTATTGATTACCTTCAACTTCTGGATCAGCGAAGAGACTCGCCCGACCTGATGGAGCAGGTTGTCAACCTAAGAATCGCGGCCAAGCGGCAAGGGCTTATCATGCTGTTCATCAGCCAGATTGATCGCTCTTACGATCCGCAAACCAAACCATGTCCCGATCTTTCAGACGTTCGATTGCCAAACCCGCTCGACCTGGGCCTGTTTGATCGCACCTGCTTCATGCATGATCGTGAGTTGCGTTTGGAGAGTCATCATGCCTAAGCCGAATCAAAGATTCATCTTCACCGGTGGGCCGGGGACGGGCAAGACCACAACGCTGATCGAACTTCAGTCTCGAGGTTACGTTTGCATGCCCGATGTTGCCCGAAGGATCATCCAGGAGCGGATTGCAACGGGTCTGAGCCCGCGTCCCGAGCCGATCCAGTTTGCCCAAGAAATGCTGCGGGGAAACATCGAGCAATACAACCTCCACCCAGACCCCCGCACGCCAATCTTCTTCGACTATGGAATCATCGAGTCGCTCATGATGTTGCAAGAGTGCGATCCCGACCGGAATGTCGCCCAAAGCGAGATGCTACAAACCAAACCCTACAACCGCACTGCGTTCTTCTTCCCCCCGTGGGAAGCGATCTATACCCAAGACTCCGAGCGAGATCACACCTTCTCTCACGCGGTCGAAGTTGCAGTAAGCATCCGCCGCGGCTATGAGTCCCTCGGTTTCACCCTTGTGGACGTACCGGCGGGGAGGCCAAGCGAGCGCGCGGAGTTCGTTCTAAGGTGGCTAACACTGCTTAAAGAGGGTTAATCCTAAAGGTCCCGGTCTTTTCTCCGGCGCTGACACGGGCGGTTACCGTAACCGTTTTTTGTGAAGTAACAGCGGTCGTGGTGATAGGGAACGTCACGCTTGTCGCTCCAGCGGGAACTACAATGGTAGCTGGCACCTCGGCATTGGGCGAGTTATCTAGCATCGCTATCGTCCTACCTCCCGGGCCGGCTACTCCGTTAATTACAACGCGGCACGAAGTAGACTGCCCCCCGATCACTTCGGTCGGAGTGAACGATAGCGCGGTGGGAATAAGGGGAATAAGGGTGAGCGTTTGTGAGCGTGTCTGGCTTCCCCGCTGCGCGAATATGGTTGCGTTTACGGTGCTCGTGATGGCAGCTGTGGTGACTTGGAAGTTTCGGGTTGTGGTGTTCATCAAGACCGTGACGCTAATTGGAGTTGTCACGAGAGAGCTATTGTCATAAGTATTAAAAATCGCGTTTTGCGTAGGAGCGGCATCCATGGTGATGGTGCCCAAAACCGAGTTTTGACCGGCAACACTCGATTTGTTTAAAGTGAGCGAAAAACCGCCAGCTAAAGGGCGAGACCACATGACGGCTTCGGCTTGAGAAAGCACATTAGTGGCGCTACCAACAACATATACCGTAGTATCGCTTCGCCAGACTCCCAATGCCTGAGAACTGGTGTAGCCTATGGGAAGGAGGGAATGCAAATCGACGAACGAACTGGCCGTGCCGGTCCAGACGCCGGCGTGGTTCGATGTTCCGAACTTTGCGTAACCCACCTGTACGTCGCCACTCATATCGGAGATAACGGAGGCAGCCGCTCCGGTAGGATGAAGACTAACCCAAGAGGCGGCCGTGCCGCTCCACAAACCAGCCTGCCTAAATCCACCTATGGCAGCATAGCCCCCTTGACGGCCACCACCCACGCATTCGGCGCTTGACTCAACCGATCCCGTCGGTGAGAGGTTCACCCAACCAGCGGCCGCGCCATTCCAGAGGCTAGCGTCATACCTTCCAGCCACGAGCGCATAGCCCACTTGCTTGCCATCACCGGCTCCAAAGGCCTGCGATAGCGTCGCTCCGGCGGGATGCAAATTCACAAAAGAAGCCGCCGTTCCGTTCCAGAGGCAGGCTTGGTATGCCCCGGGCGTGGTGATATAGCCCACCTGCTGGCCGCCGATGGCATCGGTTAGCCTTGATTCTGTCGCTGCAGAGGGGTGCAAACTCACCCAAGAAGCCGCCGAACCAGTCCAGTATCCAGCCCTAAAACCTCCGCTCGCCCAGCGGGCGTGACCAAACTGCTTCGTCCCATCTATGGCATTGACGACGGAAAATGTTGCGCCAGACGGATTGATGTCAACCCAAGAAGCGGATGACCCGGACCACAGGCTGGCGCGAACAACATCGCCGATCATAGCCATGCCCGCCTGCTTTTCAAATCCAACTCCATACGCGAAGGAGTTTGTCCCTCCAGATGGGTGAAGATGCGTAACGGTCCAATCGGCGTGAACAGAGGAAGCACCCAAACCAATACCAAAAGCAGCAAGCAGCCTGAACAGTCTCATTTTCCTCGTCGAATTATATCCTCTGGGTTTAAAGGGCACCTTCTTCCACAGGGACTAGTTCACCTGCTTAGTAAAACGGACTATCTGTTGGATCGCCCCAAGGTGGAAAGCCATGTGCGGAAGCATGGCTAGTGCGCCGACGTGAATCTGTTCGGGGCTCCAATCTTCGTTCTCCTCGAACCACTTCACCAAACTCGAATACTCCTCCCGGATGCGCGCCCGAACCTCATCCCACTCCGCAGCCGAGGCGGCCTGCTCTTTCCAGGAATCCTCCCAGGTCCCTTCGGTCGCTGCGCCTGTCCGTTGGGCGTTTGCTCCTCGGAGCGCATAGAGGATGTGGTAGGCATGCCCCGCGATGCTCGAAGTCATTTCGTTCGGCTTAATCGACGCCGTATCCGCGTCCGTCGCATCAAGGGTCGGCAAGATGGCCTCCCTTCCTTCGACGAACCAAGTGTAGGGCTGGTCAATGGGCCTTCCTTCAAAACATTCTCGTAACAGACAGGTGGCCGCCGATTGAAAGTCGCTCATTCCCCTAAGTTTAGCTTCTCCGCCTTCCGCCTCGGGGAAGCCGGCGGATGTGGCCGAGCTTGAGGCTGCCTCGGGGGCTTTCGGCACCGCTTACAGCGCGGTAGTGACGGCTAAGGCTGCGGCTCGCGGAGCGGTATCGAAGAAGGACACGCAACGAGCGAAAAGCGAAGCGACCTATCGAAAGTTTTCGAAGATTTTCTTGGCAAACCCCGCGCTCACTCCAGAACTTTTAAGCGACCTGGGGATGAAAGTGAACCCAGCCCCAAGTGGCCCGGTTGTACCGGTTCAAAACCTGAGCGCGGTTGGCACCAGCGACGGCGTTAACACCCTCAACTGGAAGCGAAACGGCAATGCCAACGGCACCGTTTTCAGCATCGCGGCCCAGATCGGCGGCTCGGCGACGTGGACCGTGATCGGCAGCACGACCAAGGTGCGCTACGCCCATACCGGAGTAACACCCAGCGTGCAGATGATCTATCGAGTGACCGCCCAACGCGGTAACTCGGTTGGTAAGCCCAGCAATACCGCCATCGTTTACGGTCAAGCCGATCCCGGCGTGGCCCTGAAACTCGCGGCCTGAGCGGCGGGCTTCAACACGGTCTTTAGAACAGCCATAAAAAACCTCCTTCCCCCGCTTGCGGGGGAAGTTTGTTCCGTTTTCGCTACCGCTCTAGGGTCGAAATCTTAACCCCTACCCATCGCACGCTTTCGCGGGGGGGAGATTTTTGCGGGAATATCGGCTAGTTGTTCGAGCCCGATTTTCCGCGCATTGGTTCTTGGGCAGTCCCAGCAGCGAGTAAAGCGTATCTTTTCATCACTTCTGCTTATGAGAAGCTTTGTGATTAGCATAACGAGTAAAGCGCGCATAATAGATCATGCGCAAAGTTATACTGTTCGCGTCGGGTTTAAGTTGTTTTTTGGTTGGGTGCGGCGGCAGTTCAAGCGCACCATTGATTCCGGTAACTGCCCAGGATCAGATCGCGGATGCGGTTATCCTTGCATTTCAAATTCGCGAGGGCGAGGGAATGGTGAATCTGGAACCAAGAACCTCGGGCTCGCCAAAGTTAAACAAGACCTGGAGCGCCCTCACACGCGACCCCTGGCGCGGGGTCTTCACTCGAACTCAATATAGTTATGTCCAGTTGGAACCAGATGATGGAGTTTCTCCTCACTATGTTGTTACGAACGAGTTCGAGTTCTACAGCGATTCCTCCATGCGCCAGCCAGCCGGCACGGCGCGCCAAGTGGTCGACACAAATGAGTATACAAGTCGGGAGATTACGACGTATCAAGAATCCTTGATAGCTGGGCCTTTGGCCGGTTTTCGCAGCAGTCGACGCGCTTCCATGGATACGGGTTCATCTCAAACCGATTTCAACGCAACGGTCGCTCACCCTCGCTTCGGATCGCTTTCATCTACCGGCACTCTGATTGCAGGTGCGAACAACTATGAGGCCTTGGTCACCAAGAATGGGAAAACGGACCGGTATTCCTACAGCGAGACCCCCTCAACCATGATAGTGTCCATGTCGGATGGCACCAAGATAACAATCAGCGACGTAGACGGGGTGATCACGGATTCAGCAGGTAAAAACGCAGCTACGCTCGTTAAGCGCGCCGGTGAGGTAACCGTCTCTTTCCCTGGGCGTGACATCGTTCGGCAACTATGGCAAAGCTATTAGCCTGGGGAGATCGCCTCTGCCCTAGAGTAGCTTCACCAGAATGACCGACCGATATGTTTTGCCTTCAAACTGAACGTATTCCACAAACTGGTAGCCACGGGTTTCATAAAATCGCACCAGGTGACCGGCGCTTTCGGCGGTATCGAGGCCGATCTCATGGCAGCCCACTTCCCTTGCCCTTTCCTCCAAATGCTGAAGCAAGGCGCTCCCGATGCCCATTCCTTGGAGGTCGGGTTCCACGGCGAACTGGTTGACATAGGCGCGACCGGATTCGCGATAAGGTTCGGGAAACGACAAAACCGCTGTGCCCACCGTCGCCCCATGCATCTCTGCTAACCAACACTCCCCTTCCAGAACCCTCTCAAGCGTAACTTCGGGCCCTTGATTGACGGCCGTATAGTTAAGCCCCATTTCGCCCAGGCGCTGGTAGGCGCGATGGATCAACGCGGTTAGGTCCTCAATGGAGTCGGTAGGTTGAAGTCTCCGGATTGTCATTTGATTGGGTCATTGTGACCAAACTCGCACCCACCAAGGGCGAAATCAGAATAGAATACGTCTTGAAGATATGGAACTGCACCACGATGCTTTTGATCCCGATGAGCAGGCCGAAATCGTTCGGTTGGCGGCTGTCCTGCAGTCGTCACATCAGGACAGAATGAATGTGAGCCAGATAGAGGAAGTTGCGCTCGAAGCAGGGATTAATCCGGAATACGTGCGGCTGGCGGCCCAAACAGTGCGAGACCGGCGAAATATTGAACCGTCTGCTCAAAGGGCACTACTTGTTGCGCCACTCAATGGCCGAGGGTGGGTGGTTCGCGTGGCCTTCGCCTTGTTCCAGATCCTAATGATCAGCAAAATGATGGCTTGGGGTTATGTTCCGATCGGCCCGCTAGTGTTAATCGGCTGTGTAGTCGCCTTAATATACGGGATCGCCTTATCCAAGTATCGGGGCGGATACGGCGAAGTGGCGCGCAGAATTCTTTGGCCAAGCCTTGCCCTATCGCTGGCCATCGGACCATTCCGGGCGATGGCTGGGACTCTTAGGATGGATTGGTGGCCCGGAGTTCCAGCGATTGTCTTATTCGAACTGATCTGTGCGATGGTTGGATATTCAGTCGGGCTGTTCATCACCGACCGATTTCGCCGAAATTCGCAGCCAGAACTCCACTAGACTGTCTTAGTCAGGCTCGTTTGGGAGTGGCTCTCCAGTTGTGATTTCGACGAGAGAACGAGTAGCTCGATCCATCACTTGGAGTTCGAAGTTGCTTGGAGTGAGGCTCGCATCAACCGATTGGGCGGGTACAAATATGCGGCGCCGGTCCATGATGGGCCTGTTGAACCTCTTGAAGAACGTTACGATTTGAGCACGAATGTGAATCCCGGCGGCAGTTTCATCACAAACGATGATGACTTTGCCGTAACGGAGACAGCTCAAGTCCAAGAGTCCTCGGCCACGCCCCATGCTTATCCCAACGCCAAGGGAAGCAATAATCGACTTAATATTATCGTCGTCAAGGAGATCACCTAGTTCACTGCCTTTGATCTTTGCGATCGAATCATCCACGGGAAGCACCGCTTGTCCCATCCGATCGCGCGCTTCCTTTGCTTGGACGAAGTAGTTACTCTGAACTATGAAGAGTTCGGTAAGGGCTGGATCTTTGTTGATGCAGTCGCTCAAGTACATCATGCCACCGAGAAATCAACGTCTCCGCAAATTCTTGAGGGCCAGCACCATAAAGAGGGTGGCGTCGTCGTTTCCCTTCTCGATTCGGAGATACCAGCCTTGGTCTTGGCGTTCGGCGGAATAGGTGAGGCCGTGGGCTTCGTCGGGGATTTTGTGGCCCGGGTTTGCGAGGGCTCGCGCCACAAGTTTCAACGATTCCTTTTCCTGTTCGAGATCAATCACACCCCAGGCTACCTTTCTTTAGGGTGCGTTTCTTGATTTAGGCTCAAATAATGGTACGGCCTACTTCTTCTTCTTGCCCTTATCATCGACAATGCGGGGGGCCGTCAATGGGCGGTTAGCCTCGTCCTTGGCCATTTTGGCTTTGTGCTTATCGCCGCTGCCCGATGAATTCTTCTTTGGTTTTTTATCGCCCATGGTTTAGACTCCTTGCTTGCGTATTCGCTGGCTCGATTTCTTCTCAGAGAGCTTGCCAATCGCAGGTTCATTTAGGCGGGTGGCGCTGTTGGAGTTCTCTTTCAACTTATCCACCGCGGCTTTGATTTCTTTCTTTGAAGGTCGGTTCACACCTCAGGGTACTTCATTTAGCCGAATCCGCCGGCGCTAAGAGCCCTGCCCCCAGGCAAAATGGCCATATGTTGGCTATCCATCGTCAACGCCCATCATGTCCGACTCGAACATTTGCTCCATCTCGTCGGATAGGTCTTCTTCCATTCCCTTCCCCATTTCTTTCATCATTTCGCGCATCGCGCTGGGACTCTCGGGTTCTCCCATCAGTTCCAGGTGATCGGCCATTTCGTCCACTCGATCATCCTCTGTTCGACCTCTAATGAATCGGCTAACGAGCTTGTCCGCCTTTGTACCGCCGCACTTAGGGCAAATGACCTCGTTCGCGCCTACCACCATCCCAACCAAGGTTTGGAACTTCGCTTGGCAATCTTGGCACCGGAACTCGAAGATAGGCACATGAAATTATGGTTTGGTAAGCTCTAATGATGCCCACCCGCTACATTGTGAAAGACGTCGAAGAATCTATTGCCTTCTATCGCGACCTACTTGGGTTTGAAGTCCTTGAACAATGGGGACCGGCCTTTGCGATTGTTAATCGCGACGATAACACGCTCTGGCTAAGTGGCCCGGATACATCGGCGGCGAAACCAATGCCCGATGGCACGAAGCCAGTTGCGGGTGGTTGGAGTCGGGTTGTTGTGTCGGTTGATGATCTGGATCAACTTGTTATGGGTCTTCAAGCGTTAGGCGTGAAGTTCCGAAACGAACCCCTCAGCGGACCCGGCGGATCACAGGTGCTTATCGAAGACCCAAGCGGAAACCCGATCGAGCTTTTTCAACCGCGTTTGTAGCTTCGTTTCCGCTTTGCGCTTCGCAATAAAGAGAGGCACTTCTGTAGAGGAGGTTGCACAACCAATTTTTCGCCCGCGCTTGTCAAACAGCATGAGGGTCGCCACAACCTTTACGATCTCAACTCTGGGCTGCTCATCCGTTAAGGCAACAACCCGAATTTTGACCTCACCGGTAGAATGCTGACACCCTCTATTCTAGAGTTTTCCGTTAAGGACTACGTGCTCAAGTCCCCCCTTTGATACTCACCAGGGGTTTGCCCGCGAAATTATATGGTCCAAAGCAGGTCACGCTGAGCTTGTCGTTTTCTCCTGCGTGGGATGATAGGCGGGAACCGCGCACTCTCGAGCCCAAACGGTTGAAGTTGGAACCTGCTTAAGCGATTGCCGGGGGGGAGGAGTAACCAGAGTGCCAAGAATGGTCCCTCCCTGTTGAGGTGCGTCAATTTTGCTGCTTATCTGCAACGTGGCAAGAGATTATCGGAGCAATCAGGCTGACAGGAGCGCGGTCATCCGGCAACTTTTACCTTATCACCCGTTCGATTCAGGGTAAGCCAACTCCGCGTAGCCGCTCTTTAAGGCGCAAGTCAAAGTCATTGACCAATGCGCCTTCATCCAGCAAAAAGGCCACCTTTTGGTCGTATATGGCTTCGGATTCGGAATCACCTCGAGCGAACGCGGCCGTGCCCTTTAACTGATAGTAAAGAGCCCGATTATGAATGTCAAGCGTTGCCTCGTGCTCCCCAATTTCGTCGAGAAACTCGGTGGGATCCTGGCCCGTAAGCAACGCACATGTGGCCTGACCCACGCTACAAACAATCGACGCCGGTCCTTGATGAATAGCGTTTGCCTCGCGGAACTGATTCAGTAACCCTTTAGCTGCCTCGTAGTTTCCGCTACGCACTTGCACCCTTGCAAGGTTGATCAGAGTGAGGAGCCATTGAGGCGTAAGGCCCTCGAGCCTGAAATACTCCTCCGACTCGATAAGTATAGGTTTCGCTAAAGAAAGGTGCCCTTGTTCGGCAAGCACCAAGCCCTCGTTGAGCCGCGTGGAGACGGTTAAGGCGATGTTTCCCGCCCGCTCCGCAAAGGATCTTGCCTTTGCATAAGCCGCCGACGCAACCACCCAGTCCTGATGTTGATACGCCAAAGCTCCGAGCCGATTGTGGGCGTTGGCAAAGAGCATCAGGTCTTCAAACTCGTCCGTTGGCTCCGGGTACCGATCGAGCATGGTTTCGAGCCAATTCCTTCCCTCCGGGGCTGAAGTTGTCAGCCAGTATTGAGCGAGCATCGTTGCCAATTTCAGACCAGCCCGAGGCTCCAATTCCCCTTGCGATTCCAGGGACAAAGCGACTCTGAAGTTGCCAATCTCGGCAGCCAACACTTGAAGCGACGTCTCGTCCGACAACCTGCTCGTTCGCGCTCTTGCTTCTTCCAAAGCCCAAGATGAAAGCTTCGAAGGAGGCGCACTCCCTCCCAA
>JBEBHJ010000127.1:0-2493 GCA_040081075.1 Fimbriimonadaceae bacterium
ATAATCTCCCTCCGCATGAAACACCTCCGCGCGACCATTCCCTCGATTGATCACGTGATAACAGTAGTCGCCGACTGACGCCCGCGCTGTGCGTGGCATATTCACACCATCATGAGTTCGTCAGGCTGCCAAGAAATGTAGAATGTCCCCGTTTTTCTTCCCTCCAGGCAAGCTTGTGCTGCCGCTGCGGGAGTTGTATGCGAGCGACACGAGGGCCGCGCGCTCATTGGACTCTGGAATTCCCGCCAACCAAGTGCTTACCTTGTTTTCATAGGTAGGGATAAGCAGATCAAAGGCCGTGCGCATCTCCGTCGTGTTCATCTCGAAGGTATTCCGGCCAGCAATGTGTGCAAGACCCTGTAGCAGTGGATCATGAGCCCGGTTGAACATTACTGCGTCAAGGTTGGGACGAAGAATATTGTTCTGGCCAGGCGCGTATGGCAGAACAATGGCTGCCTCAAGCAAATCGATATAGCCCTGCTCGGCGGCTTGCTGCGCAGGCGTCAGACCTGGAACAGCAATGTCGATTTTCATGGCTTCAAATACTCTCTGCAGCACATTGGAATCGCGCAGATTGAAGCCCACGGCGATCGTAGGCTTCTGCTTGGAATCCAAGTAAGGGAGGGTCCGGGTATCTTCCACTTGCTTAAGAAAGTCGAACCGCAGATCTCGGTAGGCTGTTTGGCTTGAAGTCGTTTGCCATTGCGTAATCATGCTTATCTCCTCTTTCCTGAAGCGTGATACCTGTACTCACAGCCCTTATAATCAGGCACCCCTGGCGCAACATAGATCTTCGACATCAAGTGGAGTTGGCCATTTTTGAATTCTCTGTCTCCAACCCAGCCGCTGACAAATACCCTCTCCTTGTACAGGACCAGGTCTGGTCGCCCGGCAAAAGACAGCAACGATAACCTGGTTTTCGCTACGTCGATACTCTGTCTATCGGCGGTCAATATGTAGTGATTAATCCCGCCGGCATGGGAAAATGTGAACTCATTGGTCGAATCACAGGGCCATGCCGTATCAAACCGAAGCACCGTCTCCTCTGTTCCATCTTGATCAATATCCAGGTTAGCCGTTTGAAAAGTCATCGCTCGTTCGGCCAGACGTGCCTGCATATTGGCTTCCCATTTGTCATAGGGATCCCGCTTTTCAAACTCTTCATCGGTGTATGCCAGATTGGAGGCGTGCTGGCGTTCTGCCTGGCGCAACAGATGTCGATTCGGCCAAAACTCCAATGGTTGCCACTGAGGTTTGCTGAAGTCAGTGAACTTTTGATTCAGTGGTCGATCACAGACCATCGGTGGGTGCTTCGGAAACGAATTGAGGTTCTTGAGATAGGCTTCACAGACCTCAATCCCCTTTCCAACAACGAGCGTATAACTGCCCGCCGTCGCGACATCCGCGATCAGTAGCCACAGCAGCCCAAGCACAAAACCAGAAGAGCGCTTCATTGTCTTCATGCCGCCATCCTTTCCCATTCTCTCTCCGGCCCTACGCTTTCGATTTTGGCTGCCGCGCATCGCGCATGGAAACCAGCACTTGCTGAATTTGCTGATGCAATCGCGCCAGCACGTCCACACCCATCGCCACACGGCTGACGAGATGGCCTTCCAATCCTTTCGGCGCGGCCTGGCCATCCTTCGCCGTCTTGGCGATCGCGCCAAGCAGCGCCGGTTCAATGAAACCGAAGTCCACATAGGCAATCCCTTGCGCCACACCGACGTTGGTATAGTTCGTCGCAAGTGGATGCGCACTCGACTCACTCGGCTTCAATCTCACGTTCAACGGAATGGTCTTGTCTTTTGATTCACTCATGTCCTGAGGCTCCTTCATTGCGATTTACCGTGACGGCAAGCCCCCCGAGCTCGTTTTCACAACCCGGAAATAGCACCATTTATATCTACCCCTAACCAATTGCGCGCGAACCTATATATGATTCGCATACCTTGTTAACTGGATATTTCAGCCCTATGACAAGAGCCGAACGGATCTATTTTCTTCAAACATGAATTCAACGTGAGCACAATCGGCATCGTGCATGAGCGCGAACTTATCGAGTAAACTCCCCCTACTGGCAGCATCTCAGCCTTCACTCTTCAGATCTTCTTGCTCCTCTTCTCCTCTCTCTTCCTTTGTATTTTCCCCCGCGACCATACTCGTCGATGGCAAGCCAGAATATAAGGAGTTGCCTGCCTACGGCTCATGACATAACTGTTTATGGAGTGTGCTGAACAGGCTGAAATTGAACGTTGTCTCCACACCGAAGTCTTCGCCACCCGCTTTGAAGCGATGCATGGGCAAACTCCGCATTCTCTCCGGACGAGACACCTTTCCACACGCCCCCAGACTGATCGATTCCCGAAACTGCCGAGCCTTTACCGAGATGCTGCATGACCTTCCCCCAATTCCGTGGACACCTGGTTAAGCGACTGCCGCCCTCGCTTCGTACTCGGCTGGGGAGTCATAGCCGAGGGTTGAGTGGCGGCGCTT
>JBEBHJ010000128.1:0-2462 GCA_040081075.1 Fimbriimonadaceae bacterium
CCATTACTTGCATCCCTTGTATGTGAGGAACGCTTGGCCGGCCTCAGCTCGCGAACTGTGGCTCCCTTCGATGGCATCGGCGAGCGATTGGATGTACTCATCAATTAACTTGGCATAGGTCAGGCCATTAGCGTTGGCGAACTCGGTAATGAGGTTCCGGCGGTTAGTCCGTGCCATTTCTCGCCGCTCTCGCTCTACGAACTAGGTCACTCATTTGAAAATCCTTTGTGTGTCGAAAGTGGTCGAAAGAAAAGGCGCCCGCAGGACGCGCTTTCGACGACACGCCCTACGGGAACCAGTTTTGGTGGCTGCCTCTCCAACAGCCACCGAACGCCACGCTATGAAGGAATGCGAGGCGTTAGCCCATCAAGAAATCATCAAACGATTTCGGCATCGGTGCATCTAGCAACCGACGCAACAACAAATCGTCCGAGATGTAATGGTCCGTCCCGACTTTTGCCTCGCCCGAATCCGAGCCCCAACGACACACCGCCGTCGCTAAACCGCGTTCGTGTCGACTTAGATACGTTGCACACGTCTTGCGCAAGTGGTACGTGTGAAACTGCGCACCGGGCACCTTGGGCCGTACGTGCGCCAACGCAAGCCACCGGTACCACTCGCCCAAGAAACTTTCCTGAGCGTGCGGCAACGGCAGCAAGAGGGCGTCCGACGCTGGCGGCGTTGTGTGCGACGCGGCGGCCAATCGATCGATTACCGCTCGCGTGAAGCGTGTTAGGGGCAAATAAAGCGGTGAGGGCTTCATTCGCTTGGTTTTGTGCGGCACATAGTGCAGCCAGCCAAATGCGTTTTGCTCCTCCGACGACGGGTTGGGAGACTCGGTGGCCAAACTGATATTGGACCACCGAAGCGGTGTCTTGTCCCGCTCGTACGCGAGCAAATCTTGCGTGCGAAATCCGTACGTGCGATAGAGTACCAACGCCGATTGCCACCATAGCGCGGTGGGGATGCCCGTCGTACTCTGAGGGGGCCAGGTCAAGGAAGGTGCGGACAACATCAGTGCATCGAGTTGTTCGTCTCGAAAATACAACTTGCGACCCGGATCGACTGCCGTCTCGGGCAGCCGTTCCAGCTTGGGCCGACGCTTGATGAGTTGGTGCTTGTCGGCTGAGCACATGATGGCCCGCATTGATCCGAGATACTTGTTGATCGTGCGCACCGACCGACGAAACGGTTGCCCGTTGGTTTTCTTGCACTCGCAATTCGTCTGATTGCACTGAGCGCATAGTTGCAGAAATTGTTGGAACTTTTCGAGGTGCTCGCGCTTCGTTCCGGGAAGGTGCGGATAACCAGTCCGCACCTTCTTGTCGGCAGTTGGCGCAAGCCAAAAAGCTTCCCAAACCTCCAAGTGTAATTCGATCTCGCGAACGTGTTTTGCTGTGCAACGCGAGGCGATCAAAGAGGGCTTCAGATGCGTTTCCCAGACGTGCCGAAACGTGTATCGCTTTGGCTTCCGCTTGCGGGCTTGTGAGCGCTGCGGATCGGGATTGTAGAGTTTGAGTTGAGGGGTATCTCGGCGAGGTTCTGGACCCATGATGCGTGACTCCTGTTGTGCAGCCGGGCAAATCGAATCCGTTTGAGTCCTCCAATTGCCGAGCTAAGAATCCGTGTGAAAGGGTGTCCAACCCGACTAACGATAGTTGCGGAGTGCAACAAAGCCATAGGAACCGTGGAATATTGCACGGTAGAAAAATCCACGACAGTGCGACCATAGCGCATAACTCCAGTGTCGGCATTCCCGAGTCGGTAACGGAAAGGCGGCAAGAAAGTCTTGGGGGATGTAAGGCCCACAAGCTTATGCAGAGGTTGGATTCATTAGGTCCAATGCGTAGCAACGCTTGTGAGTGATGTAACGAGCACCACCCTACGCTACGCAATTTTAACCGTCAAGTAGACGTCTGAAAAAACTACAGTTCTTCGTCGATCGCTTTGCTTTCCCACATGTTCTTTTTGTAAACGCTCAATTTCGAATGCCCATTGAGCGGATTAAACATATAAAAAGCCTTGATGTGCTTCATGCGAGATTCTTCCAAACCGTATCCAGCAGAGAACGGAACGCTTGGAAATCCTACGTTTTCGCGTGCATCAAACAAGACAGCGCATTGGAATCTATCGAGGCCTGAGCGTTGCCGTTTGAACTCGATGCACTTCTCGCGAAACTCAGGAACTCCGATAGTGGCATACGCTTCCATGTAGGCCCCAGCCTTGTCATAGCTACTTTCGACGAAGCCAACATTCTCCGACTGCGTTGCGACTTTCGTCGTGGAAACAAAGACAATCCCGATGAAGCACAGCACAGCGCCGACAACCAGGCAACCACAACCACTAATAAGTTTCTTCAACATTTCGCACCTACAAAAAAGAAACCCGGCCTCGGTATCGTTACATCACCCATGAGGCCGGGTTTCACCGAATCGACTTCGGCTCCAGATTGTAATCTGGAA